>JBDRJR010000055.1:0-41456 GCA_043814705.1 Verrucomicrobiota bacterium
GTAGGCTGTGGGTCGGAACAGAATAAACACAGATGGGAAAAACCGGAACTGCGGTTTTGATAATGGTCCTTCATAGCCCTCGGTTTTATTGGGGTTTTCCCACAGTCAATAGCCCACAGCCCTCAGCCCAAGCATCCTATGGGATGCTACTGTATATATTTCATTCATGGGAAGAGAGGAATATGTGGGACTATACGGATAAAGTGCTGGATCACTTCCGCAATCCGCGCAATGTGGGAACCATTAAGGACCCGGACGGCGTGGGTGAAGTCGGCTCCATGGCCTGCGGCGACGCGTTGAAGCTGGCCTTCAAACTTGATAAACAAGGCCGCATCACGGACGTCAAGTTTCAAACCTTCGGCTGTGCCAGCGCCATTGCCTCCTCGTCGGCCCTGACCGAGATGATCAAGGGGCTCACGCTGGCAGAAGCTGAAAAAATCACCAACCAGGACATTGCCAATTTCCTGGGCGGCCTGCCGGAGCAGAAAATGCACTGCTCGGTCATGGGCCGCGAAGCCCTGGAGGCGGCCATCGCCAACCACCGCACCGGCAAAACCTTAAAAAAAATCCTGTCCGGCAAGGTCGTTTGCCACTGCTTTGGCGTGACCGAGGATGAAATCACGCGCGTTGTCCGTGATAACCGGCTGGCAACCGTCGAGCAGGTGACCAACTATTGCAAGGCGGGCGGCGGTTGCGGCAAGTGCCGGGGCGAGATCGAGGCGATCATTACCCGCATCCGCGGCGAAGAGATCTCCGTACACGCGGCGCCGCAACCAGTCCCACGCCTGACCACGCTCCAGAAAATCAAGCTCATTGAGGAAACCATGGAGAAGGAAATCCGGCCAGCGCTCAAAAAGGACGGCGGCGATATTGAGCTGATTGACGTGATTGACAACCGCGTGGTGGTGGCCCTGCGCGGGATGTGCGCCAATTGCCAGGTGGCGCGGTTCACCTTGAAAGACGTGGTGGAAGCCAAGTTGCGGGAATTCGTGGCACCCGACCTGATGATTGAGGAAGCCCAACCATGAAGACAGTCTACTTGGACAACAATGCCACCACCCAGCCGGCGCCGGAAGTGATTGCGGCCATGGCGCCTTTTTTCACGGAGCTGTGGGGCAATCCCTCCAGTATGCATGTATTCGGCGGCCAGGTGCGCCGTCACGTGGAACTGGCGCGCGCGCAGACAGCCGCTCTGATCGGCGCCGATCCCTCGGAAATCCTGTTCACGAGTTGCGGCACCGAAAGCGACAACATGGCAATTCGCGGCGCGGTTGAAGCCGCTTCGTCCCCGGTCAATGTCATTACCTCCCGCGTGGAGCATCCGGCCGTCCTGGAGTCGTGCCGCATGCTGAAGGAACGCGGGGTTCCCGTAATTGAGCTGGAGGTGGATGGCAAAGGCCAGATCCGCCTTGATGATTTGCGGCTGGCCCTGGGCCGGGGGCGTGCCGTGGTCAGCCTGATGTGGGCCAACAATGAGACCGGCGTGGTCTTTCCGATTGCGGAAGCGGCGGAATTGGTCAAGGCCGCCGGCAGTATGATGCACACCGACGCCGTCCAGGCGGCGGGGAAACTGCCGATTGATGTCCGGCGTGTGCCGGTGGACCTGCTTTCGCTTTCGGGCCACAAGTTGCACGCGCCCAAGGGCATTGGGGCGCTGTTCATCCGCCGGAGCACGCGCATACATCCCCTGCTTCTGGGCGGGCACCAGGAAAGCGGAAAGCGGGGCGGCACCGAAAACGTGCCTTATATTGCCGGCCTGGGACGCGCCTGCGAACTGGCCGCCCGGGCCATGGACGACGAAATGCCGCGCGTGGCGGCTTTGCGCGATTCCCTGCAGGCCGGCATCCTGGCCGCATGCCCGGACGTGCGCGTGAACGGGGATGAAGCGCATCGCCTGCCCAACACGCTCAACGTCAGCTTCCAGTATATCGAAGGGGAATCTATTCTCTATCACCTGAGCGATTGCGGGATTGCGGCCTCATCCGGTTCGGCTTGCACCTCCGGCTCGCTGGAGCCCTCGCACGTGATCCGGGCCATGGGTGTGCCGTTTATGGCGGCCCACGGTTCGATCCGATTCAGCCTCAGCCGCTACAATACGGCAGAGGACATCAAATATGTTCTGGAGAAATTGCCGCCCATCATTAAAAAACTGCGGGCGATTTCCCCCTTTGCCGCGCCATGACAGAAAGCATGGTAAATGGATAATGGTCAATGGTTGATGAAGAACGCCTGCAAAACGTTCGCGTTATGGCGAGAGGTTTTGCAAGATGCCATCAACCATGCCTTGCGAACCATCCTCCATCAACCATTGACCATCGACCATCGACCATTCTCCATTTCTTATGGGCCATTGACCATTGACCATTTCCCCGCTATAATGCGCGAATTATGAATACAATGTTTTTTTTCCTGCCAATGTTGCCCCAGGCCGACCTGGTTGGCGCCTTTCTGCGGGCTAATACGGCCGGCCGGGCGCTTGTGATCCTGCTCTTGATCGGGTCGGTGGTGGCCTGGTCAATCATGGTGACCAAGTTCAAGGAATACCGCCGGGCCTACCGCGAAAACAAACGCTTTCTGGCGGTTTACCAGAACGAACAAAGTCCCCTGGCCCTGATTATGCAACGTCAAAGTTTCCCGGGCTGTCCGTTGTATATAATGTACCGCGCGGCTTGTCGAACTTTGCACGGCCTGATCGAGGCGCGCGGCATCAACCCGTCCGCGTGGTTCGGCGGCCAGCCGACGGAAGCCGCGCTCAAGTTGAATGATGCGGACATGAAAATCGTGCGCAACATTATTGACCAGACGGTTGATGAACAGGTTATTGAGATCGAGAAAAATGTCGTGGTCCTTGCCACCGCCGTGACGGCCGCGCCGTTTATCGGGTTGATGGGCACAGTCTGGGGGGTCATGGATTCTTTCGGCGGCCTGGCCATCCAGGGAACGGCGACCATTTCCGCCGTGGCCCCTGGTATTTCCGGTTCACTGCTTACAACGCTTGCCGGGCTGATTGTGGCGCTCCCGTCGCTGATCGGTTACAATATGCTGACCAGCCGCATCCGCATTCTGAGCACGATGATGGAGCATTTTGCCGAGGAACTGATGGCGGATCTTGAACGGCACAGCCTTAAAAAGTAGCCGGCTTAACGGTGACGCCGCCCTTCTATCGAACGGCTTTTACAATGATTGAATGTAGCGGCGATCGGCATCCCGATACATGCAAATAGGCGAGGAGTCCTCTGTGGCCAGACGAACCAGGACAACACTCCGTGCGGCCGGGGAAATCAATTTGGTCCCCATGCTTGATTTCGCGTTCATTCTCCTGACTGTATTCCTGATCACTTACCCCCTGATGGAGCAAGGGGTACAAGTGAATCTGCCGCGCGGCAAGGCCGCGGAGCTGAAGCCGGACCGCTCCCGGACCGTCAGTGTGCGGTTGGATGGCGCCATTTTCCTGGACAACCGGCCGGTCACGGAAAGCCAAATGACGGCGGAAATGAATCGCCTGGGCAAAACCGATCCCGCTATCACGGTATTTGTGCGCGCGGATAAGGACTTGAAATACAGCCGCGTCATGGATGTCATGCGCATTCTGCACGACGCCGGCCTCAGCAAGATGGCGCTGGTATCCCAGGCGGAATAATTCCGGGGAAAAGAAGCGCGCCATGAAGAATGCCTACCTGCGCAACATAATGATCAGCGTGACGGTGCATGTAGCCTGCGTGTATGTCTTGATCGCGGTTTCGCTGACTTCCTGCCATGCCCGGCGCCTGCCCAAGGACCTGGCGTTTTTCGTGGATTTCCAGCCGGGCCCGCCGCCCCCGCCGGCGGCAATCCCGGAGGCGGCGCCGCCGGAACCGCTGGATGTTCCCCAACCAATCCCGGAACCGCCCGCAACGGAATTACCGAAACCGACTCCGATTAAAACCACAAAAAAACCAAAAATTGAAGTCAGCACCAATATCATTCGGCGCGCGGCTGTGCCCGGCGCCAAGCGGCCGGTTAAAAAATTATCCGCGGACCAGATTCGCCGCATGCTCGGAACCGCTATGGCCAGCGCCGATGCGCCATCAGCCGGAATGCCGGCCTCCGCCGGCGCGGGTTTCGGCTCCGGTGAAGCGACACCCTATGGCTGGTATCTGGCCCAGGTGCGTGCAATCATGTACGATGCCTGGGACCAACCGAGCGCGTTAGCCGGCAAACGCGGCCTGGTGACGCGGGTCCTGATTCGTGTCCGGCAGAATGGCCAGATTGTTCATAAAAAGATGATAGACCCATCTGGCAACGGTCTCATGGATAATTCCGTCATGACCGCCATCGAATCGGTAAAAAATTTACCGGAACTGCCCCTTGGCTTCGGCGGCGACTACAAGGACATCACCATTGATTTTGAACTGGAAGACACGGGACCGTAGGACACGTGAAGCGTGGAGCGTTAAGCGTAGAGCGTTTTAAAGATAGACGACAAACCCTCCTTTGCTCGAGCGCTTTGGAGGGCAGGCGACGAACGGCAAGCCTTGGCCGATGCACGGGCATAGGCGGACAGACATAACTTTCCTCATTCTGAATCCTGACTCCTGAATCCTGGCTTCTGAGTGTTATTAGGAAACATCATTGCCGGCCGCCGTTTTGGGATAGATTTTCTGCTGACACTTCGGGCAGAGCCCGTGGGTAAACACAGCCGCAGAATGCTGTTGAATGTAAGATTCCACCTGGTGCCAATAGCCCTTGTCATCCCTGATATGCTTGCAGGAGGCGCAAATCGGCAATAAGCCGCTCAACGTTTTGACGTCGGCCAGTGTCTCCCGGAGCTGTTCAATCAATTGGTCTTTCTCCAGGAGTGTCCGCTTGCGTTCGATCGAGTACCGGATCGAGCGTGCCAGCATGGTGTAATCCACCAGACTTTTCACCAGATAATCCTGGGCGCCTTCCTGGACGATCCGGATGGCCATTTCCTTGTCATCCATTCCGGTCAACACAATGACGGGCATCGCCGGGACATGCTTGGCAAGCATGGTAAACGTGTGATACCCCGAGCTGTCCGGCAGGGTCAGGTCGAGGAGCACAACATCAATGCCGCCGCGCTCCAGCGCCTCCAGGCCGTGGGCCAGGTTGCTCACATGCAGGATTTCCATTGTGTTCCCGGGTTCTTCACGCAGGATTTCCATGATGAGCTGGGCGTCGGCCGGGTCATCTTCAATTAAAAGCACCTTGTTGATTTTTGTTGGCGCACTCATGTTTGCTTCCCTCCTTGATTTTGAGGAATTTCGATGTAACACATGTTCTGGATTCCCGACCTGATCCGGCCTCCCGCCTTCGCGAAGCCCTCGCTTCGGTGGGCGCAGGAAGGTCGTAGCCGAAGGCTTTACTTCAGCAGAGTAGGCTCGGGAATCCAGTATTTTTTTGTTGCTGCCTATAGCCACCTGCTTCATCCGCCTCGCGGCGGGATTTTCGATATTTGGGTCACCAGCAGGCCAAGGCCGAGTTTTGCCAGCATTTCCGTGAACCTTTCATATTCCATGGGCTTTGTAATATAGCAGTTACAGCCAAGAGTGTAACAGTTTCCAATTTCCCGCGGATCATCCGTCGTCGTCAGCATGATAATGGGCAGATTGTGCCACTGCTGGTCGGCCTTGATGCGCCGCAAAACTTCCAGTCCATCCAACCTGGGCATCACAAGATCGAGAAGCAGGAGAAAACCATGGCCGTCATGCCGGGAAGTCCGCTGGCCGGCGGCCACCAGGTAGTCCCAAAGTTCCTGGCCATCCCGAAAACGTTCGATTTCATTGGACACGCCGGCATCGCGCAGTTGTTCCATAATCAACTCCGCATGGCCTTCATCATCCTCGGCAATCAGAAGCGTGATATTGGTGTGCCCGCCGGCCATGATTACGTCCCCTTCGCAGTTGCCGGCAAGTCCAGGAAAAACCGACTGCTCTTGCCAAATTCCGACTCCATCCATATCGTGCCGCCATGCCGCTCCACGATCCGCTGAACCACCGTCAAGCCGACACCATCGCCCGCAATGCCTTCCTGCGGGTTGGACCGGTAAAACAAAGTCCATATTTTCTGTTGATGCTCCGGCGCCACGCCCACCCCATTATCCTCAACGCAATATACCGTGCGGGCGTCTTTTTCCCGGCGGCCCCAGATCCGCACGTGCAGGGGCCGGACGGGATCACGGTATTTGATGGCATTATCCAGCAGATTAGAAAAAACCTGGTTGAGCAGTGCCGCGTCGGCCCGGCAGTCCGGCAAGGTGTCCACCGTTACTTCCGCGGCGGCCGTCCGAATCTGGAACGCCATGACTTCCATCACGGTTTGCAACAGGGCGTTCATATCCAGTGGTTGAATCGTCAAAGCCGCGCGGCCCAACTGCGACAACCGCAGAAGCCCGCTGATCAGGCCGTTCATTTTCGCCACACCGGCATTGATAAACCGCATGGCTTTTGCGGCTCTTTCGTAGGACCCGCTGAGCGCCTGCCGTGTTTCATCCGGCAGGGCGGCGTCCGCCAGGATACGGATGATCGCGTCACAGGCCTTGTTCAGGAGCTGATTGAAGCCCTGGATGTTGACTAACGGCGAACGCAGGTCATGCGAGGCGATGCGGATCAGTGTTTCCAGTTCCTGGTTGGCGCGCGCCAATTCTGCGGTGCGCTCCTGGACGCGCTGTTCCAGGCTTTCATTCAGTTTGCGGACTTCATTTTCCGCCTGCTTGCGCTCGGTGATGTCGCGGCCTTCGGGAATCAAAAAAATCACTTGGCCGGTTTCATCTTTCACCGGCTTGAGGGAAAAATCAATATAATGTAAAATCCCGTCCTTGGCGACATGCGTCGCTTCGAAACGAACGAACCCGCCTTGCGCCGCTGTTTTTACGGCTTGGTGCACTTTGGCCTGCAATTCGGGCGAATGGGCCCACCAGGGGGTTTCCCAGAAGGGCTTGCCCAAAACACTGGCGGTCTCAATGCCGCTGAACTCCAAGGCCGTCCGGTTGGCCTCGATTAAAATCCCGGTTGTAGTTATCAGGCCGATAAATTGGAAGGTCTGATTAAAAATGGCGCGCGTCTTCCGTTCGCTTGCTTTCAGCGCCGATTCCGCCTGCTTGAGCGCGGTAATGTCGCGGAAAAAACCCGCCATATATTTCTTCCCGGCAACGGTAATGACGGTTGTATTAATGTCGGCATAAAACACACTGCCGTCTTTTCTTTTTACGGGCATATCCTTGGCCAGGGTAAAATCCCCCCGGGCTTGTCTTTCGAACTGGTCCATAACATAAGGGAGATTTTCTTCCGGATGGATATCCATGACGCTTAATTTCGCGATTTCTTCCAAACTATAGCCCAGCATCCGGCAAAGCGCAGGATTACAAGAGTAAAATTTTTTATTATCCGGATCAACCAATAGTATCCCGTCGCTCGAATGGTCAAACAAAGCTTTGAATTTGTCTTCCGCGGTTTCCGCCAATATCTGTTCCACCTGCTTGCGCGCGGTGATGTCGCGGCAAATGCTCATTAGCGCCGCTTGACCATTTAAAGTTATTCGCCGCGAGTTAATTTCTATCGGAAAGGTTGTTCCGTCCTTGCGCTGGTGGATGGTCTCAAACTTGAAGGATCCTTTTTGCGTTATCCGCGCGAGCCTCTGCTTAACATGAATGCGTTGCGCCGGGATGACCATAAGATTGAGCGCCATGGACATCAATTCCGACCGTGTCCAACCGTATTGTTCGCAGGCCATCATATTTACCGCAAGTATCTGCCCTTTTTTGTCATGAATAAAAATGGCGTCGCCGGCACCGTCAAATAACGCCCGGTATTGCTTGTTGCTTCCCAGCCACTCTTTGGGAAGCCGGCGAAGCTTGGCAGTGGTTGGAGTTTTGTTCCGGTTCTTTTTCATGATGGGCCGCCCCGTTCAACCTGCAGGCAATTTAACCTTCGCCGCCTTGCCATCCAATCCAATCCCATCCTGTATCCCTCAGCATGGATATCATATGATTGAAACGGCGCGTTGTCAAGCCCTCTTTTACCGTTTCTATATGCAAGAACACAAGAAGTATTTGCAAGCGTTCACGGAACGCCGAAATGGGTCTGTTCGATCCTGGTCGGAGAAATGGAGGCGGGGTGTTAGGCCTTGACGCTTTCGCGTGGCAAGGGAATAAACCGGAAAATCTCCCTGCGTTAAACCGGATTCCCTTTTTTTGCGGATGGTTGCGGGGCCGACGGCAAATACCGGACGATCAGCGTGATCAACGGGATCAGCAGAAAGAAAAACACCGCCGCGGCAAAAAATACAGCGCGCAGACCAAACTTATAGGCCATCATGCCGCTGATCAATGGCGCCATCATCCAACCAAGCGATTTGGCGGTCACAGCCCAGCCGAAAATAAATCCGCGCGACTCTGCCGGCGTGGTTTTGGCCAGCCAGATCTGGAACACCGGGTCCAACCCACCCGCGCAAAAGATCGCGCCAAAACGTCCCATGAAAAGCTGGGCAAACCCATGGGACAGCCCAACGACAATCATCATCAATCCGGCGCCGAAAGCCGAGATCTTGCCGATGCGCGGCGGCGCGATCCGGTCGGCAATGCGCCCGATAATGGGGCCGGCCAGGAACCCGGCGATGCCGCCCGTCGCCGCCAACGAGCCGGTCCAGAACGCGGCGCCTTTCAAGGCGCCGTGAATTTCCTGAACCAGCAATGGCAGCCAGGCTGTGTCAAACTGCACCACAAACCCCATGACAGCCATCAACGCCAGGATCGGAAGGGCCGGCCCGATTTTACCCCAGAACATCCGGACCCGTTCTTCCATCGAATCGCCGTCTTCTTCGATCGGCCGCACAAATTCCTCGCGCGTACCCAGCCAGACCAGCAACCCGGCCAACAGCAGTAAGACGCCGGAAGCCAGGAATGCCAGGCGGTAACCAAACCATTCGGCAAACACTCCGCCAACAAATGCGCCGCACATACTGCCGGAAAAGACCGCCGCGCTGAGTGTGCCTAAGACCATGCCACTGCGTTGCGTCGGGCTTTGCACGGAGATAAACGTCTGGGCGGCATTGACTGTTCCGGTGAGCACGCCCTGCGCCAGGCGCAGAATAATCAGTGTTTGCACGTTGGGCGCCAAACCCATCGCGGCCAGCACGAGCATGCCGCCGAAATTGGCCCGTAAAAGCATGATTCGGCGGCCATAGCGGTCGCCCAGGGCGCCCCAGATGGGCGAAGCCACGGCCAGGGTCAAAGCCGCCGCCGCCGTGAACAGCGCCACCCACATTTTAAGTTCGTTCGGCTCTGTGACACCTAATTGCTGGATATAATACGGTGCGAACGGCATGGCGAACGAAAATCCCATGATCGAAAGGAACTGGGACAATGCCACCATGACCAGATTGCGTTTCCATTCAAGCATTGGTTGCCTCAGCCAAACGATTATGCGCCGCGCGCCCCGGGTTCGACCGGGCGGGGCGCCGGCGGCAAGTAACGGACAATCAGCGTAATCAACGGAATCAGCAGAAAGAAAAACGCGGCCGCGACAAAAAACACCGCCCGCAGGCCGAACATCCAGGCTACCGCGCCGCTGGCCAGTGGCGCGACCATCCAACCCAGGGCTTTGGCCGTTACGGCCCAGCCAAATATGAAACCGCGCGACTCTGCCGGAGTGGTCTTGGCCAGCCAAATATGAAATACCGGATCCAGGCCGCCTGCGCAAAAGGTCGTCCCAAACCGGCCGAAAAATAACATCCCGAATCCATGCGCCAGTCCCATGACAATCATCATCAATCCGGCGCCGAAGGCCGAGATCTTGCCGATGCGCGGCGGCGCGATCTTGTCGGCCAATCGCCCCAGAATCGGGCCGGCGATGAAACCGGCAATGCCGCCCACCGCGTTCAGCAAACCGGTGCGAAGGGACGCGCCTTTCAGCGAACCGTGAATCTCCTGAACGAGAAGCGGCAACCAGGCGCTATCAAACATGCGCACAAAGCCCATGGCGACCATCAGCGCCAAAATCGGCAGGGCTGGGCCGATTTTACCCCAGAACATTCTTGCCCGGTCTTCCATCGAATCCGGGTCATCTGAAACCGGGCGCACGAAATCTTCGCGTGTGCCCAACAAGATGAGCAGTCCGGAGGCCAGAAGGAAGACACCCGAAACGATAAAAGTAATACGATAACCGAACCATTCGGCAAAGAGCCCGCCGATAAACGAGCCGATCACATGACCGGAAAAAACTGCGGCACTGATTGATCCCAGAACCATGCCGCTACGCTGTTGTGGACTATTTACAGAAATAAACGTCTGCGCCGCATTGGTCGACCCGCTGAGCACGCCCTGCACCAGACGCAAAATAATCAATATTTGCACATTGGGCGCCAGCCCCATTGCAATCAGCACAAGCATACCGCCTAAATTGGCGCGCAAAAGCATGAGACGGCGCCCGTAACGGTCGCCCATTGCTCCCCAAATCGGCGCAAACACGGCCAAAGTCAACGGCGATGCCGCCGTGAACAGCGCTACCCACATTTTTAATTTGTCCGGATCCGTAACACCCAAAGCCTGGATATAATACGGCGCAAACGGCGTGGCGGAATGAAACCCAACCATTGCCAGGAATTGCGATAGTCCCACTATGATCAGGTTGCGTTGCCATGCAAGCATTGGTTGCCTCAACAGACATTTATGCGCCGTGCGGCCCGGGTTTCAGCCGGTGGCGCGACCCGCCCGCAACGCCGGAAGGTCGCGGCAGGCCCCCCGCGGTAGCGACCAGCGTCTGCGCGGGCGCCTTGACTTCGCGGGATCCCAATGAAAGGCCGCAGGTCACGCACCGGTAGTCGAACAATTCGGCCTGGGGCAGAACCAGCAGGAGGCGCTCACGCACGGGCTGGAGTTTCCGGCAGTGCGGGCAATACAGTTCCGAGGCCCGCAAGTTTTCAAATTGAGCTTGTCTGCGCATGGGTTTGTTAAAGCTACCGGTTTCGGTGTTTGGGATTCGGCACTCTTGCAACGTTATGCACCCACCCACAACACTACGGGTAGCATTGCAGGCTGGCTCGCTATCCTCTTTGGCGGCCTCAGCAATATCCTGGCGATTTAAATCAGAAATCGACAATCGTAAATCGAAAATGGTATAGTTGCTTGTATGATTGGTTATCTTTATTAGAATGATGTTGGGAATTGTCAACTCAAAAAAGGAGGGCTTTGAACGTTTGCCTTGATATTCAGCCGGCGGTTGACCAGCGGGCCGGCGTGGGACGTTATACCCGCGCATTGGCCGAGCACCTCGGCGAAGCGCGCGGCGCGGATACGGTGCGGCTTTTCTATTTCGACTTCCGGCGGCGCGGATTAGCGTTCACCACGCCAAGTCTGGACCAGCGCGCCATCCGCTGGTGCCCGGGAAGGATCATCCAGAAAAGCTGGAAAACCCTGCATTGGCCGCCGTTTGACTGGCTGGCGGGACGGGCGGACGTCTATCACTTCCCCAATTTCATCATTCCGCCGCTTGCCTCCGGCCGCGCCCGCCCGCCTGCAGCGCTATGCACAGCATTGCGGGCAGGCAGTCGCTACGCTCCAGCGTTGCGGGCGGGCCGCACCGTAGTCACCGTGCATGACGTCAGTTTCTTGCGGTTCCCCGAAATGGCCGAGACCAAAAACCTGTCCTATCTTAATGCCCGCATAGCGGATACTGTCCGGCGCGCTGATGCCATTATTACGGATTCGCGCTTCAGCGCGGGAGAAATCATCAAGCTATTGCGGGCTGATCCGGCCAAGGTGTTTTCCATTCCGCTGGGCGTGGCGGATCACATGCGCCCGCCGGACCCGGAGGCGGTGGCGCGCCTGCGCCGGGAACGCGGCCTCATGCGGCCCTACCTGCTGACGGTCGGCACGCTTGAGCCGCGTAAAAATACGGTTTTTTTGGCAAGCGTTTTTGAAGCCATGACCGCTTTTGACGGCGACCTGGTGATTGCCGGCAGACGCGGCTGGAAATACGAGCCGATCCTGGCGCGCCTGCGCAACTCACCGCGCGCGGGCGCCATCCGTTACCTGGAATATGTCGGCAACAACGAACTCCCCGCGTTATACGCAGGCGCTGAATTGTTTCTGTTCCCATCAATCTACGAAGGATTCGGATTCCCACCGCTGGAGGCCATGCTGTGCGGCACACCGGTGCTGGCCTCGGCCGCCGGTTCGCTTCCGGAAGTGCTGGGTAATGGCGCTGGGCTGATCGCGGAGTTCAACGCCGAGCGCTGGGCCGGGGAAGCCCTGCGCCTGTTGGCGGACAGCGCCGCGCGGCGCGACCTGATCGTAAAAGGCCGCGCCTGGGCCCGGCGCTATACCTGGCGCGAAACGGCCAGCCAAACCTGGGCTATTTACCGAAAGGTGGCAGGATGAAGATCGGCATTGATGCGCGCTGGATTTTTAAGGAACTTTCGGGCATCGGCGCCTATACCCGCGAACTCATCCGGCACCTGGCACGTTTGGAGCGCACCCATAAGTTTGTGATTTATTTTAACGATCCGGCCCTGCGCGATCGGACCGTAGCGGAGACAGGCCTGGACCACGCGTCCAATTTCAGCGCCCGCCTTCTGCCGTTCGGTTTATTTTCCATCCGTAACCAGCTCCGCCTGCCCAGCCTGCTGGCCGAAGATGCTTTGGACGTCTTCCATTCCACGAATTACATGATCCCCCTGCGCGCGTTTCCCCGCGGAAAACCCGGGCGTATCCGGTGCGTAACAACCATTCACGACCTGATCCCGCTGATGTTTCCCGGCTATGCGCCGCGCGCCTGGAAGCGGCGGTTCTTCCCGCTATACCGCTGGCTTATGCGCGAAGTGGCGGCGCGTTCGGACCTGGTCATTACCGACAGCCAATCCGCGCACGACGACGTCATCCGCCACTTGCGCCTGGCGCCGGAGCGGGTGCTGGCGATTCCGTTAGGCGTCGCGCCGCGATTTCAGCCTTCGGTGCAGACAGATGTCGGCGCCAGGGCCGCGCAAAAAATCCTTTGGGTAGGCCGGGCGGACCCTTACAAAAACCTGACGGGCTTGATTGAAGCCTTTGCCGCGTTGCGCAAGCAATACCATCTGCCGCTTGAATTGCGCATAGTTGGTCCCAGAGACCGGCGTTATCCGGAAGCATCACGACTGGTCGCAAATCTTGGTATTGAAGACGCGGTAACATGGCTCGGATACCTGAGTGATGACTGCTTGGCAAACGAGTATCAGGATGCTGACGTATTCGTTCAGCCTTCGTGGTTCGAAGGGTTCGGCCTTCCCGTATTGGAAGCTTTTGCCTGCGGCACACCGGTCATCTGCAGTAACAAGGGATCGCTCCCGGAAGTGGCCGGCGGCGCCGCGCTGACCGTTCAGCCGCAGGATATAATTGGCCTGACCGAAGCCATGCGGCGCGTGTTGACCGATTTTCACCTGGCACAGGACATGCGCGCGCGCGGCCTCCGGCAAGCACGGAAATTTACCTGGGAAGCCACCGCGCAAATGACCCTGGAGGCCTATCAAAAAGCCATGGCAGTAAAATAAATGGGGCACAATCGAAGCAAACATCGAATCCCGAACGTCGAATGAAGAATGCTGTCAATTGGACCGGAAAATGAACCAATCCAATCTAAAACTTGCCCTCCGTAGCCAAGAGCGAAGCGAAGGCGAAGGAGGGTCGGCAATCGCAAATCGCAAATTCCCCGGCCGCGTCATTCTGGCCCATGACTGGCTGACCGGCATGCGCGGCGGCGAGCGCGTGCTGGAAATCTTGTGCCGCTCATTTCCGCAGGCGCCGATTTACACTCTGGTCCATAATCCGGCGGCGGTTTCGGACGTCATTAATGCGCATCCGGTAATGACTGCATGGCTTCAATACATTCCGGGGATCCGGCAAAACTACCGCTATTTCCTGCCGTTTTTTCCCGGCGCCATTGAGCGTCTGCGACCGACCGACGCGGATTTGTTGATCAGCACGAGCCACTGCGTGGCCAAGGGCCTGCCGCCGCCCAAAGGCGCCCGGCACCTGTGCTACTGCTTCACCCCGATGCGTTACGCTTGGCTGTTTTACGAGGAATATTTCGGAAAAAACCAGCTTAAAAAAATGGCGCTAACTCCGTATCTGGGGCGTTTGCGCGCCTGGGACCGCGCAACTTGCAAGCGCGTGGACCGGTTCGTAGCCTTGAGCCGCCACGTGCAGAAACGCATCCTGGAATTTTACGGGCGCGAGGCCGACGTGGTGTATCCGCCGGTCAACACATTGTTCTGGACGCCGGCTTCTGCAGAAAGTTTCGCCACCTTGTCCCCCGTAGCCTTGGCACAGGGAGATTCACACTACCTTCTGCGCGAAGCCGCTTCGGCGGGCAGGCCACGTGTTTTTGGCGCCTATGACCTGATTGTTTCCGCACTGGTGCCGTATAAAAAAATTGGGCTGGCCGTGCGGGCCTATAATCGTCTGGGCTTTCCATTAAAAATTGTGGGCACGGGCACGGAATCTGACCGTTTACGCCGCATGGCGGGAGCGCATATCGAATTTTTGGGGCGGTTAGACGACGAGCGCGTCCGCGATTTTTACCGCCATTGTCGTCTGCTGGTTTTTCCGGGCGAGGAGGATTTCGGCATCGTGCCGGTGGAGGCCCAGGCCTGCGGCCGGCCGGTGGTGGCTTACGGCATGGGCGGTGCGCTGGAAACGGTCGTGGACGGCCAAACCGGGATTTTTTTCCAGACCCAAACCGAGGCATCCCTGCTGGCCGCCATCGAACAGGCCGCCGTCATCCGGTGGGACCCCGTTGTGATCCGGGCCAATGCCGAGCGGTTTGACGAGGCGCATTTTATCAGCGGTTTGAATGCGAGCATTGCCCGATGCATGCGTAAATAGCCATGGCGGCGCCGTACCGTGCTGATTTGATCTGGAATATTGCAAGGATGATCTTGGCTCTGGCTGAGCAAGACTTTTATGTTCGGTCTATGAAAGGAGCGCCATGATCAGCCTTTACAACACGATTCGATGGAATACAATCTTCTCGCTTACAGCTACACTTGCTTGCTTTTAGGGCATGCAATATTGTGCCCTTGGAGAGGACTCAAAAAAGAGAGGCAATGATGAAACCGTCAAAGGAACTGCCCATGACCGGAGAAGTCTTTAGCGTGAAAAGTTGCACTGGTTTTCTCATTTTGCCAGGACAATCTGTTGCCAGCAACGAGACGCCATGGGTGTGGTACGCCCCGACGCTGCCAGGCTTGCCGGGTACAGTAGAGAAGTGGATGTTTCAGAATTTCACAAATGCCGGCGTTGCAGTTGCAGGGATCGACGTTGGTGAATCGTATGGTAGCCCCAGAGGGCGGGCTCTATTTTCCGCCTTTTACGAGGAGCTTGTCTTGAAACGCGGCCTCTCGAAGACGCCCTGCCTGCTGGCGAGAAGCCGTGGCGGGTTGATGCTTTATAACTGGGCAGTCGAGCATTCTTCATCCGTGGCGTGCGTGGCGGGAATCTATCCGGTGTGTAATCTTAGCAGTTACCCTGGCGTTAAAAAAGCCTGCGGCGCATACGGCATGACCGAAGAACAACTCAATACTGAATTGACCAAGTATAATCCGATTGACCGCATAGAGTCTCTGGCTAAAGCGCATGTCCCTATCTATCACATACATGGGGATAGCGACACCGTGGTGCCTCTCGAAAAGAACTCCGGCGAATTGGCGCAACGGTATCGAAAGTTGGGTGGTGAGATGACACTTAACGTGATCAAGGGACAAGATCACAACGGGTGGGCGGGCTTTTTTCAATGCCAGGAACTCGTTGATTTTGTGATTGCTCAAGCGCACAAGGGCAGACCGAACAAGTCGGATGCAGGCGACGGCAAAAATTGCGCCTGATCCGCGCTGCGGGAGCCTCGCCAGCTTGAGCATGGCGTTAAAGCCAGCCATCTTAGACCGATTCGGCTCAACTCACCGTCAGGCCCCGGAAAAACCTGTTGATACCGTGCCTGCTGTAAGATATTCTCTAACAGTAATTGGGGAACACGATGCAAAGCACCATCGCCATTAGTCTGCCGGACCCCGTTCGCAGGGAACTCGACCGGATGTCACAGTTCGAAGGCGTTTCGCGCAGTGACATTGTGCACGAGTCCCTTCGGGATCTTCTGTTTGTGCGCAGGTTCCGCAGTCTACGTCGCTCCATGGTCGCCAAAGCTTCCCGGCGTGGCGTCTCTACGGATCAGGACGTCTTCAACAAGGTGTCATGAGAATCGTGCTGGACACGAACATCCCTGTTGCCGTGTTTTTTGCGCATGGAACCTGCAACGAGTTGCTCGAACACTGCGCCATCTTCATATGCAATATCACAACGGCTATTCATTCGCATCAGGCCTGACGCCGGCAGTGCGCTTCCTGCTGATCGGCACGACGGCGACCTATCTCGTGCAGGCCATTGCGGACCGGTCGACGGGCGGCGCTTTCACGGCGCTGTTCAGTTTGAGCCTTCAGGGCCTGCTCCGCCTGGAACTCTGGCAGGCGGCGACCTACCTGTTCCTGCATGGCGGTCTCTGGCATCTGATTCTGAATATGCTGGGATTGTTTTTCTTCGGGCCGGAAACGGAGCGGACCATCGGCACGCGGCGGTTTTTGGCGCTCTATTTTATATGCGGTATCCTGGCGGGGTTAGGCTGGATTTTAATCAGCGGCACACCGGCCAGCCATTGCCTGGGCGCCTCCGGCGCGATTTTCGGTGTGCTGGGTGCGTTCGCCGGGTTGTTTCCACAACGGCCAGTAACCCTGCTGGTCTTTTTTGTGATTCCAGTGACCCTGCGCGCGCGAACGCTGGCCATCGCCTTGGGCCTTTTCAGTCTGCTGGCAATCGTCGGTCAGCCGGGCCAAATTGCCTATGCGGCCCACCTGGTGGGCGGACTGGCTGGTTATCTATATGGCGCTTATGGGGTCAATCAAGGTTTTGGACGCGGGTCATTCAACCTGCACCGGTGGTGGAACGATCTGCGTTGGCGCTGGCATCGGCGTAATTTCAAGGTCCTGCGCGGATCCGAACGTGATTGGGAAATTGAAAAAGAGTCCCCACCCACATCGCAGGAAGTGGACAAGATTCTGGCCAAAATATCCAAGTGGGGGCTCGGCCGGCTGACCCCGCGCGAAAGGGATATATTGGATCGGGCCAGCCGGAGGAGATAAAGGCTGAAGGCTGTGGGCTGAAGGTATAGAATAATAAGCCTGGCGTCCCACAGGGACGCCATGGGCTGTGGACTGTAGGCCGTAGGCTGTGGGTCGGAACAGAATAAACACAGGTGGGAAAAACAGGAACTGCGGTTTTGATAATGGTCCTTAATAGCCCTCGGTTTTATTGGGGTTTTCCCACAGTCAATAGCCCACAGCCCTCAGCCCAAGCATCTATGGGATGCTAATGGAATAATAACAAGAGGTGGCCATGATGAAGAAAGTCTTGGGTTTCGTTCTTGTCGTTCTTCTTGGATTTATCCCTTGGACAGGGATGGCGGCGGGCGTTGCCACCAATGCATCACAACAGCCCGCAGATACAAGCGAAACAAATGAGGAGACCAATATGCGCATCAGTGAACATCGCAGTGGCGCCTGGACGCCGGAACTGACGAACGAAGAAAAAGCAACGCTTTTTGTAATCGCCAAAGATACCCTGGCCTGGTGCACGCGTGGGAAAAAAGGACCGTTTCCAATCGAGTCCTATACGATCACGCCGAAACTCAAGGTCAATACCGCCACGTTTGTAACGCTTAAAATCCACGGGGATTTACGCGGCTGCATCGGGTCGCTGACCCCGGTGGAACCATTGTTCCTCTCGGTGCATCATAACGCCGTCAATGCGGCCATGCATGACCATCGGTTCAGCCCGGTCCAAAACGCCGAACTGCCGGATATCACGGTGGACGTTTCCATCCTGAGTCCAATCAGGGATATTCCAAACCCGGATGCCTTCAAACTCGGTCAGCACGGAATCATCCTGGGCTTGGGTCCTGCGCGCGCGGTGTTCCTGCCGGAAGTCGCCATCGAACAAAGTTGGACAAAGGAAGAAACGCTTGCGCACCTCAGCCAGAAGGCGGGTTTATCCGCCGACGCCTGGCGCGCAGGCGCCCAATTCCAGGTGTTCGAAAGCGTGGTGCTGACAATGGCAAAATAAGTGCGCCGGGTTTAATGACCTGCGGCGCGGGGAGCGGATCCAAATGAACTTGGAACCGGCCCGGCGGCCCGATTATAAATCCATGCATTTGCACGTTCGCCAAGATTGCCGCAAGCCCGTAAAAGTGCTTGCATTATCAACCGCATAAGCACATAGTGCCCCGCTTTGCCATTCATTTTACCCTGACGGCATACAGACAAGGAGTGTTTCCCGTGGATCGTCGCATCGCATTAGCGTGTGTTCGCAACGTCGGCATCATGGCACATATTGACGCCGGCAAAACTACGGTCAGTGAACGGCTCATGTTTTATTCCGGCAAAACCCATAAGGTGGGTGAAGTTCATGATGGCGCGGCAATTATGGACTGGATGCCCCAGGAACGCGAGCGCGGCATCACCATCACCTCCGCCGCCACGACGCTCCACTGGAAGGAACACGAGATTACCCTGATTGACACTCCCGGACACGTGGACTTTACCGCCGAAGTAGAGCGCAGTTTGCGCGTGTTGGACGGCGCCGTGGCGCTTTTCTGCGCCGTGGGCGGTGTTCAGCCCCAGTCGGAAAAGGTCTGGAAGCAAAGCGAGAAATACGGCGTGCCCAAAATCGCCTTCATCAACAAAATGGACCGCACCGGGGCCGACTTTTTTGGCGTCGTCAAGAAAATCCAAGATATCCTGGGCGCGAATGCCGTGCCGGTCGTGGTGCCCATGGGCAAGGAAGAAAAATTTTTGGGGATCATTGACCTGTTGACCATGAAGGCCGTGACTTATCCGGATGACGATCAAGGCCAGACTTGCCTGGAAACAGAAATTCCGCAGGAATTGCGCGCCAAGGCCAAAAAATGGCGGGCCAACCTGGTGGAAAAATGCGCGGAACAGGATGACGGCCTGCTGGAAAAATTCCTGAACACCGGCGACCTGACCGAAAGCGAGATGCTCGGCATTATCCGCAAGGCCACGATCGCGCACAAGGTAATCCCGGTTTACTGCGGCGCGGCCTTCAAGAACAAGGGCATCCAGCGTTTGTTGGACGGCATTGTATATTTTTTACCGTCCCCGGTCGACTTGCCGCCGGTGGTCAGCGCCGGCACCGCAGAGGATGAGACGCCCCGCCAACGCGCGCCATCCGATGACGAGCCGATGTCAGCCATCGCCTTCAAGGTCATGTCCGACAAGCACATGGGCAAGCTGACCTATTTGCGTATTTATTCCGGCCGACTCCGGACCGGTGACGCCGTGTATAACAGCACCCAGCAGACCGATGCGCGGATCGGCCGGCTGATGCGCATGCACGCCAACCGTCAGGAAGGTATTGAGGAAGCCGCCACCGGCGACATTGTCGCCGTGGTCGGCCTGGCCAAAACTCACACGGGCGACACGCTTTGTAGTCCCGAAAAACCGATTCTTCTGGAAGCTATTGAATTCCCGACCCCGGTTATGTCCATCAGTGTCAAGCCGGAAAGCCGGTTGGATGGTGAAAAGGCTTTGGCCGCCCTGCATCGGCTGGCCGAGGAAGATCCGACCTTTTTCGTCAAGCTGGATCCGGAAACCAAGGAAACAATTATTTCAGGCATGGGCGAATTGCATCTGGAAATCCTGGTGGATCGGCTTTTGCGTGAATTCGACGTCAAGGTTGCCGTGGGGCGGCCGGAAGTCGCCTTCCGCGAAACCGCCACCGTGACGGTCGAGGGTCAGTATAAGCATGTCAAGCAATCCGGCGGACGCGGTCAATATGCGCATGTCTGGTTAAGGCTGGAGCCGATGGAGACCGGCACGGGTTTCGAGTTTGTCAGCGAAGTCAAGGGCGGCCGTATTCCAACGGAATATATCCCCTCGGTGGAAAAGGGTATCATCCGATGTATGGATAAAGGACCGTTTGCCGGCTATCCGGTAGTGGATGTGCGGGTAGTGGTTTTTGACGGATCATTCCATGAAGTTGATTCGAGCGACATGGCATTTCAGGAGGCAGGCCGCGCCTGCTTTCGCGAGCTGTTTCTCAAGGCGAATCCGGAGATCACGGAACCGGTCATGTCGCTGGAAGTGACCACTCCCGAAGATTTTGTAGGGGGCATTGCCGGCACAATCTGCCAACGGCGCGGCCGGATCGAGGCCATGGAATCCCAGGGTAATTATCGGATCATCCGCGCGATGGCGCCCCTGAGCGAGATGTTCGGTTATTCCAATGTGATCCGCACCATCAGCCAGGGCCGCGCCGCCTACGTCATGCACTTCGAGCGTTACGAGGCCGTCCCCTACTCCCTGGCCGAAGAACTCGTCAAAAAGCGCCGCGAAATGGGCAAGGTGCGCTAAGATCAACACGTGGAGCGGGTTGAGTAAGCTGTAAGGTGGATTTCGTCAATGCCGAAGCAAACGCCAACCTCGAACGTCAAATGAATACACAAGACGCTGATACTTCGATGTTGGGCGCTCTACGCTACACCCTCTACGCTGACCGAATCCACTGCACGTCCATCCAGCGGCGCACGGAATTAATTAAATGAATTGCGCGCGCCCGGCGCAGGTCGTCACGGCGCAACACCCGTTCCTGAATGGCGCCGGTTTCCAGCAGATGCCGGCGAAAAGCGCCGGCCAGCAGTCCGCAGGCTACCGGCGGCGTCCAGAGTTTGCCATCGAGCTCCAGAACCACGTTGGCAATGGTGCTTTCCGTAAGCTCGCCCGCCTTGTTCCACAGGATGACGTCCTCACAATCCGGACGGGACAACAGGGCCTGCCGATAAATCTCCCGACAGGTGGTTTTATGATAGAGCCATACCTGGTCTTCATCCACCGGCGCAGACGCCAGTCCGACCCGCAGAGACGCAGAGACCTTAAGTGCTTCGCCTTCCACGCGACATGCGCCATCGCGGCTGAGAAGCAACCGGACTTTCAGGACGGGCGCTTTTCCCTGCCCAGCCCGGCCATCCCGGGCGAGAACAGGAAAAGGATATTGGTTCAAGGCGGCTTCAGCGGCCGGCCGGCTGAACGAAAAATCAAAATAAGCGGCGCTTTCCGCAAGCCGGTCCAGATGCTCGCGCAATAAAAAATAACTGCCGTCCCAACGCAGTGTTTCCAGGAGATCGAAAACCGGCAAGGGCCGCGTCAAAACCTCGGCCTTGGCCAGGCACTCGGCATATTCATTTTCCGGTAAGGAGCCATGGGTGATTCCCCCGCCCACATGATAGCGGGCCGTGCCGGTTTCCGTGTCAATCGTCACGGTGCGAATGGCCACATTAAATTCCGCCTGCCCATCGGGCGCCCACCAGCCGATCGTGCCGCAATAAACACCCCGCGGATGGGGCTCGAGCGCGCGTATGATTTCAGTGGCGCGGATTTTGGGCGCGCCCGTCACGGAACCGGAGGGGAACAAGGCCGTCAGGATTTCCGGAACGGAGGCCCTGGATTGTGCAACCACCGTGGATGTCATTTGCCAGACGGTCGGATAACGCTCCAATTCACACAGGCGCGCAACATTGACCGAACCAACCCGGCTGACCCGCCCCATATCATTCCGGAGCACATCCACAATCATTATATTTTCAGCCCGCTCCTTGGCGCTGACAGCGAGCGATCGGGCGGATTGGCAATCTTCCGCCGGCCAGCGCCCGCGCCGGGCGGTTCCCTTCATGGGGCGCGTGGTTAAAACATCCGCGTCTTTTTTAAAAAACAATTCGGGCGAAGCTGAAAGCAGGTGAAAACGGCCCGCCTGAACAAATGCGCAATGGTCCGCCTGCTGGGAAGCGCACAACTGCCGGAACCAGCAGAAAGTATCGCCCTGGAAATCCGCCTGCAGGGGAAAGGTGTAATTAATTTGATAAGTGTCACCGGACACGATCAATTCGCGAATCCGGCGAACCTGCTGATGATAAGTCGCGGCGCTCACCAGCGCTTTCCATGGACCAATCTGGAAAGAAGGTAATCCCTTCATTACGGGGGGAGGCTGAATATTTTCTGCCATTCCCGACCCGATCCGGTTTTCACAACCAAAAGCTTTGCTTCGGCGGAGCAGGCTCGGGAATCCAGAAGCATTCAATACTGATGCTGGATTCCCGCATTCGCGGGAATGACAGCATTGAAGCCTGTAATCGTCTCCCCCTCGTAACTGAGGTGCGGCCGGGGCATCGCCGGAAAGCGTTTTCCGGCGATGCTCCGGCGCGCGATATAGGCCGAACCAGGCCAGCGGCAGATTGCCGGGTGGATGGGCGCAGAGCGCCGCATCAAACGCAGGCGCCGCTTCATAAGTCAGGAATCCGGCCGCATAAAGCCCTTGGGATACTTTTGCGGCCACTTGCTGGAGACAGGCCCTGACCTCAGTCAGCCGGGTGGCGGCGAGTATGATCACCGGATTTGAAAAGACCAATTCGCCGGTCCGTGAGACAAACATAATATCGCCCGTTGCGGACATGGTTTGCCTCCGCCTCCGCTGGTTTACAGTTGACACTGATTCGGGTGTATGATACATGAAGATCCATGCAATGCAAATCCATAGGCTTATGGCTGGGCATGGTGGCGGTTATGGCGCCGCTGGCCATCATCCTGGCCGGCTGTGAAGTGGAGTCCGCCAGCCACAGGATTGAAATCCACCCTGATTCAGCGACCATAAAATACGGCCAATCCTTAACGCTCAGCGCCCTCAACGGTTATGTTTATACCTGGTCATTGTCGGACAACACCATGGGCACGCTCAATACCCGCCAGGGCATGCAAGTGACTTATACCAGCCTGACGGATCCAGCCGCCCCGGCCGTGCAGATTATTACGGTAAGCTCCACGTTTTCCGATACCGACGAAACCGGCACCGGCTCCAATGCCCCGGTGGTACATACGGCTGAGGCTTACATTACGCACATTAACTCCTCAAATAATCCCTGGACCGCGCAATGAGACAGCGGAAGCCGTCCGTCATCGGCTGTTGGTCGGCGCCATATTTTCCGCTCTTGCGGATGACAGGTAGACCATGATTCCCTTTAAGCTCCGCATCGGTTCTGTTGCCGTCATCGCGTGCATGACAGGATGGGTTGGTACAGCGGCGACCCAATCTCCGATTCCCATTCTGGCGCTCTCCACCAACGACCGCATATTGGTCATGGCCCCGCATCCGGACGATGAGTCCCTGGGCTGTGGCGGAATCATCCAGACTGCCGTGGAGCGGCACATACCCGTGCACGTGGTGTTCTTCACCTATGGCGACAATAATCAATGGTCTTTCGTCCTCTACCGTAAATATCCCGTCCTTGAATCCAAGGCGGTCCAGGGCATGGGTCTGATGCGCCGCGGCGAGGCTCTGCAGGCCGCGCACTTGCTGGGCCTTGAGCCAAACCAGTTGACATTTCTGGGCTACCCCGACTTTGGCACCCTGTATATCTGGAACAACTGCTGGGGCGCGCATCCGCCATATAAAAGCATGTTGACCAGGACTACGGCCGTGCCCTATCCAAACGCGTTTCGCCCCGGGGCACGGTACACCGGCGAAGATATCCTGCAAGACCTGACTGCAATTTTGCGGGACTTCAAGCCGACCAAAATATTTCTCTCGCATCCGGCTGATCATAACCCCGATCACCGCGCGCTGTATCTGTTCATGCGCGTGGCATTGTGGAATCTGGAATCCGAATTGCGCCCCGAAGTACTGCCTTATCTGACGCACTTCCAGCGCTGGCCCCTGCCGCCAGGCCTGCATACCGCAAAACCTCTGGCGCCACCGGATATCATGCGCCAGGCGGCCGCTTGGTCTTTATTTCCGCTCAGCAGTAACCAGGTCTGTGTCAAACTCGCCGCGCTCAAGGCGCACACATCCCAGTTCCGTTATTCCGGCAAGTACCTTTCGTCGTTCGCGCGGTCAAACGAATTATTCGGCGATTTCCCCGCAATCAATCTAAAGGCGGCGCGCGATTTCAAGCCGGCTTCCGCTGAGTTAACGAATAAGATATCCGATTTACCCGACGAACTGACCGCTGAAGAACGCGATGCCTACACGAGTGTCGAATGGAATTTCGCCCGGCGGGAAGGCGACACCCTCGTGCTGGCGATCAACGTCTCGCGTCCCCTGGCGCAAACAGTGGAAGCCGAGGTCAACATTTTCGGTTATCGGCCGGATCGCCCATTTCCTAAAATGCCGAAACTGCGCGTTTCACTGGGTGAACTGAATTACAAGGTTATGGACGGTTTACAGCGTTTAGATAACAATACGGCGAAGGTGATTTATCGTAATAAATCCATAACACTGCGCGTGCCTTTCTCCGTTCTGGGTAATCCGGATCGTATCCTGATTTCGGCCCGAACCTCCCGGGCGGAAGTTCCCTTTGACTGGGTCGCGTGGCGGATATTGCTCGTGCCAACGGAACAAGGCCAATGAAAATATATTTTTGCCCGGCGCTGATGGATACCCTGGTCTTTCTGGTCACATTTGCAGTCATGTATCGCGCCGGCGAACAGGGTCTGCGCCTTACGCAGTGCGCCTGGATGGCCTGTCTGTTTCAACTTACCTACATGCTTACCAGCCTGGCGGCCGGGTTCCTGCTGTCCCGACGCAATACCCGGGTTATCCTGCTGGCCGGCATCGTGCTCTGCACGCTCTGCGGCATTACGTGCCTGATGGCCCGCGAATTCCCGGTAATATTGACGGCCTTCGGATGCATGGGGATTTTTATGGCCTTTTTCTTCAATGCCTTCCAGGCCTTCATGCGCACGGAAGCGGCGCCCGGCAACCTGGGACGCGCGATCGGCCTTTACACGCTGGCCTGGAGTCTGGGCAGTGCGGTCGGCATTTTTTCATCCGGTTTCTTCTATCGGCTCGGCTTTGCCATGTTATCCGCCCTGATTATGTTGGTTGGCATCGTGATGCTGGGCGTATTGCTTACGCATAAGCCCCGCCCGGCGGATGCGCCCTCCGCCGATGAAAATGTGGAGCGCGGATCGGAAAAAGCTCCGCCGGTGGATCCCATTTACGTCTGGATCGGTTGGCTGATGATTTTCATGGCCATGTTTGTCCAGCGTCCTATTCATAGTTTTTTTCCAGCCATCAGCGCCAAGGCCGGCGTCAGCGCCTTCGTGACGGGCCTGCCGCTTTTCCTGCAAATGACAGTGCAGGCTGTGGCCGGGTTTGGCATGATTCGCTGGCGCCATTTGCTCTATCGCCGGACACCCCTCGGATTGATCCACGGCGGGGCGGCAATCCTGCTCCTGGTCATGTGGCGCTGGCCGACTTTGCCGGTCTGTTTTCTTGGCATCAGCCTGCTGGGTGTTTATGCGGGGTTCATTTATTTCTGTAGTGTTTATTATTCATCCAATTCCGGCCGCAGGTCGCTCAATATCGGAGTCAATGAATTCCTGGTTGGACTGGGGTCTTTTGCCGGCCTGTTTATCAGTGAATGGGTTATGAAGCGGACGGGCAATGATGCGAATATGTATCTGGTGATCGCCGTGGCCCTGCTGATCTCGCTGACAGCCCAGCTGACAATCGCCGGCCGATACCGGACTGCCGCGGCATGACCCCGTGACCGGATTACCACAGGGCGGGTATTTTTGGGTTGACAGGGCCTTAAGTTCGGTTATGATGCTCGGGTTTTAAAGGCTGAAAGGATAAGCGCGCCCAGGCACTGGACGTTAACAGGAGACGCAATGAAAGCATACGCGGTGATTCAAACGGGCGGTAAACAATACCGCGTGGAAGCAGGCGAAATCCTGGCGATTGAACGGCTGGCGGCCAAGGAAGGCGACAAGCTGGATACCTTTCCGGTACTGGCTGTATCAGATGGCGCCGCGCTGACGCTGGGCAAACCGCATGTGGCCGGCGCCAAGGTGACCGCCGTTGTGTTGCAGAATAAGCGGGGAGTCAAGGTTGTATCCTTTAAGAAAAAACGCCGCAAAAGCTATGAGCGTAAAAAAGGACACCGGCAGGAATTGACGGTCCTGAAAATTGAAAGCGTGGCCTAATTGGAAATCGGTAATCGTAAATCATAAATTTTTTCGGGGGTTTCGCATGGCAACCAATAAAAGTTCCGGTAGCGCTAATAATGGCCGCGACAGCCACGGCAAACGGCTGGGCATTAAGCGTTTCGACGGTCAGATGGTTATGGCCGGCAATATCATTATCCGCCAGCGCGGCACCCGGATGCATCCCGGCATGAACGTCAAACGCGGCCGGGATGACACGCTCTTTGCCCTGAAATCCGGCATTGTTAAGTTTGAAAAGGAAGGCAAGCGCGTTCGCGTGGACGAACTTGCGCCCGCGATTTGAAAGGCTTCAAATTTGTTGAAACGGCCGGCGCCGATATCCGCGCCGGCTGTGGCGGGAATGGATGCGCCAGCTTCCGGCGCGAGAAATATGTCCCCTTGGGCGGGCCCGACGGCGGCGACGGCGGCCGTGGCGGCCATGTTATCCTCCAAGCAGATCCAAACGTAGATTCGCTCATCGCCTTTTATTATCAGCCGCGTCAACACGCCAAAGACGGCGGTAAAGGCATGGGGAAAAAACGGCACGGCCGCAATGGGCAAGATCTGATTCTAAAGGTACCGTGCGGGACCATTGTGCGCAATGAAACCACCGGCGAAATCCTGGGCGACCTAATTACGCCCGGCGAACAGCTCATGGCGGCGCGGGGCGGCAAAGGCGGCCTGGGTAACTGCCACTGGAAAACCAGCATCCACCAGGCGCCGACTGAGCACACCAAGGGCGAAGCGGGCGAACAACTCCGCCTGAGGCTGGACGTTAAAATCGTGGCGGATATCGGGCTGATCGGGTTCCCGAATGCCGGCAAGTCCACCCTGCTCGCCGCCATCAGCCATGCCCATCCCAAAATCGCCGCCTACCCGTTTACCACCCTCCAACCGGTGATCGGCACGCTCCAATTCGACACGTTCACCCGGCTTAAACTGGTGGACATCCCCGGCTTGATCCAAGGCGCCCATGCTGGCGCGGGGCTGGGACACACTTTCCTCCGGCACGTGGAACGCACGCGCGGCCTGGTGTATGTGATTGACCTGGCCGGCTCGGATGGGCGGCATCCGGCCGACGATTACGCCATCCTGCGTGATGAGCTTGAGCGTTATAACCCGGCGCTCCTCCAGCGGCCGGCGCTGATCGTGGCTAATAAAATGGATTTGGACCCGGCGCTGAAAAATCTGCCTGAATTTATGGCGCGGACAGGGCAAAGGCCCCTGCTTGTTTCCGGCCTGACCCGCCGGGGCACGGACGAACTGAAGAATGCGCTCCACAAACTGGTCTCAAATCAGAGGTCAGCCTGCCCGCCATAGCCTCGGCGACGGCGGGAGATCAGAGATTATATAATCATCCGTAACCTCTTAAGGCGCATGGCAAGTCAGCGCTTTATCCGCCGATGGCGGACAGAAGTTTACGTTGCAAAACCCTTGCCGAACAGGGCTTCCTCCACGAGGGCGCAGAAAATGTGGGCGATCAGGATGTGCGCCTCCTGGATGCGGGGTGTCTCGCGCGACGGCACGGCAATGCAATAATCACAGAACGGCGCCATTTCTCCGCCTCCCTGGCCGGTAAAGCCGACCCGGATAATCCCTTTCTTTTCGCAGGCTTGAAGCGCGCGAATGATGTTGGGCGATTTGCCGGACGTCGAAATACCGATAAACATGTCACCGGCCACGCCCAGCGCCTCGACCTGGCGCGCAAACACCTGTTCAAAACTGCTGTCATTGCCAATGGCCGTCAACACGGAAGTGTCGGTGGCCAGTGAAATGGCCGGGAGGGCCGGCCGGTCAAACCGGAAGCGGTTCACCATTTCACCGGCGATGTGCTGGGCATCGCCGGCACTGCCGCCGTTGCCGGCCAGCAAAAGCTTATGCCCGTTGCGATAGGCCTTGATGGCCGCTGTCGCCACCTGCTGAATGGTCCCGATCATGGCCGCATCGGCCATGACCGCCTGCTTGACCTCGATTGATGCTTTGATTTGATGGGTTATGAATTGGTTCATGGTTCCCCCGGTTCAATTGCTTTCAGTGTGCCAATTTCGCCGATGCCAGACGGTTCAAGCTAACACCAGCTTCAGCGGCCTCTACAGCAAGTTCGCGGTGTACATTGGTCGGAACGCGCACCATGAATTTCCCGCTAAAAGACCGGCTTGCCAGCGGTACTGGGACCGGTTCCTTCTGTTTTTCCATATCCTCGACAGCGTCGGCTACTACGGAACGGATGCCTCGAAGTGCGGTCTCCGGTGCCGATGCGAGCCAACTCAGACTTGGGAATTCCGCGCAAAGACCTACATACTCCTTGTCCTCTTCCGACCACGTGACACGGTATGTGTAATAATCATGCCGAATGGTTTTCATATTTCCACCTCTCAATTGCCTTCAGGACTTGCCGGACTTGATAGGTTTTGGCTTTGCCTCTGTCATCCTGAATGTTTACTCTCGGATCTCCTTGCCACGGGGTCTTGTAGACTCGATGACTGGTTCCCTTTTGCCTTGGGTGTCCAAAATAGTGGTCGCATACACGGCACAAATCCGCAAAACGGACACCCTTTGGTTTGACCCGTAGCTCCGCTACTATGTCTTCAACCGTGGCCATGGCAATATAGTATCATTATTGATATCATCATCAATCATTTTCTTGTGCCAACGTCAGCCTTCGGCGGCAACGCGTAGCGGCGTACGCTGAAAGACTTGTGTTTGTCCGTTTCAATTTTTCACTTAGATTCGTCGGTGTTCTCTTCTGCTTGTTTTGTTATGGCACGATAAATCGCGTCGTGTTCCATCAACGAGTTATATCTCATTCCGAATAGAATAAGGAGCGTTGTCATCAGCCCTATTCCTGCAAGCCCAATCTGGTGTGACTCGGGCGGCAATTTTACGAAGGATGGTATAAGGATGAATGTTAAGATTAACAACCCAGTTAAAGTTGTGCAGACGATATAGCCCCACTTCATTGTACGGACGTATTTCTGAGATAGAACGGACTGTTTGCTCATGGCTTCACTTCTTTTCTTTTTACAACACAAAATAGATCATGCTATGGGCAGATGTCCGGTATCCGTCTTCAGGCTGTCGGCATTCTTTTCCGGTCCGGCGTCCTTCGTCTGTCGCCTGCCCTTCGTAGCGCCCTGGCGTAGGAGGGTCTGTCATCCATTATTTCCCCCGCGATGCCAGGACCAGGAACGAGTTTGCAAACTGGGTGAATTTACCGTCGCGGATAATCGCGGCCCAAGCCCGTTGCGCGTTGAACAGTTTAAGCCGTTCCTGGTCGTAATTCGGCGCGTCGTCCAGAATATGGTTGGCCGCCGGCAGACAAGCATCGCTGAAAATTTCCGCCGGCAATTTGTAATCCGGATGCGGATAATAAAATTTCTGCTCGGCAAAACCGCCGGCGAGCAACAGCCGGCTCAGCTCGTCGCGCGAAAACGTTTCGGCGACGGCGGCGGGCCTGCCCGCCATGCTTTGCGTAGCAATGCAGGCGGGGTAACCCTCAATCCCGTCAAACTGGCGGCCGGTATGGTCGTCGCGGGCGCCGGCAAAATATTTCAGGCCCAGTCTGTTTTCCACGGCCACGATCAACACACCGCCCGGCTTCAAGACCGCCGCGAGGCAACTCAACAGTTTTCCGTATGGGTCCGGCGCCGGAATGAATGCGCGGGTATATTCCAGCACGCCGATCAGGGTGACGTAATCAAACAAACGTCCAAATACCATATCCATGAAATTACCGGCCATGATCTCCAGATTCGGCTTGTCGGCATGGCGCCGCGCGATAATCCGGCTCCGCTTTTCCGACAGCTCCACTGCCGTCACCTGCGCCACGCGCTCGGCGAACAAGCCGGTCAGCGCTCCGCAACCCGCGCCGATTTCCAGGAGCGCCGCGTCGCGCCGGAACGGATACCACTCCAGCAGGTTACGGCGCTCCGGGGAGAGATGATATAAGAGCGGCCAGCGGTCATCACGCGCCAGGACCGTCATGAACTCCTGCGGCTTTTCCACAAGTTGCAGGAGATCATCCTCAATGGCCCCGTCCGAATAGGCATCCGGTCCTTTATAATATTGGAGATTGAGCGTTGGCATATTGGTCGTCCCACCCTCAGTCCACGATCCACAGTCTACAGCCTCTCTTCCATCCGCTGAATACTGATTGCGCTGTCCAGGTCATAACATCCGACCATTGGCATGGCCGAGACTGTTTCAAACAGCAGGATATCATAAAGCCGGTGATAGACAACCATCGCATCACGCTCATATCCGGTGCATCCCAGTGACAATGCGTAGCGGCCGGACTGGGCGTTTAATGTCTGGGAAAATTCCACGCTCGCGCTGTCACCCTTATCGTAGGAGCCGGTTGACACCTGCTTGAATTGCGTATTGGTGCCGGTCAGTTCCATGCCCTTCAGGTCCTTGATGGTGAAGGCAAAAATGGGGTCGTGCACCGCCGCATGAAAGATGATTTTCATCCGGATTAAAAAACGCTGGCCGTGCTGGAGCATTCGGGTGGGCCGGTTATGCTCGTCAAACAGACCGTATTCCACAATTTCAGCTTGCCCTTCACCATAGACCAGAGCGTCCGGATTAGCGGTCAAGGGCGTTACGCCGTTCGGTACGAGCCCGGCTACGGGTGCCGGCCCGGCTACGGGCGTGGCATCGTAGCAATTGGCCATTAACTGCTTGTAAATATCCACGGCTTGCTTGGAATCGGCGGCAACGACCATACAGCCTTTGTCCAGGACCATTGTCCGCGAGCAATAGCGCAGGACACTATCCAGCGCATGTGTCACGAGCAGAACGGTTTTACCGGCGGCACGGAACTCATCCAGCTTGCGAAAACAACGCGCCTGGAAATTCAGGTCGCCTACCGCCAGGGCTTCATCCACGATCAGAATATCGGGATCCACTTGAACGGCCACGGCAAACGCCAGACGAACGAACATGCCGCTGGAATAGTGTTTGACCGGTTGATCCAGGTAATCGCCGATATCCGCAAAAGCGATTACGGCCTCGCGCCGCGCCTCCATTTCCCGGCGGGAATAGCCCAGCAGGATACCGTTGAAATAAAAATTTTCCAGGCCAGTCAACTCCGGATTGAACCCAGCGCCCAATTCCAGCAGGGCGGCAACTTTGCCGCGCGCCGCCACCGTCCCGGCGGTCGGCGTCAGGATGCCGGCAATCAGTTTCAGCAGGGTTGATTTTCCCGAGCCGTTGCGGCCGATAATGCCGATGGTCTCACCCGGTTGAATAGCTATGTTGATATCCTGCAGGGCGCAGAAATCCTGATGGTATCGCTTGCGGCCGGGATGCAGAACTTCCTTCAGCCGGTCACCCGGATGATGGTAGAGCCTATAGGCCTTGGTAACGTGTTCCAGTAAAATAGCATTCATAATGCAAGGAATAAGTACAAGGGGTCAGTCCTGCGAATAAGCAATAAGGTTGTTACCTCGTCTTCCATTGTGATTCCAGACGTGCCATTTTACGGGCCAGTCTCGCATCGGCTTCCAGAACGACTCCCGCCCGTTTGATCTGGTATCCCACCACCGAACCAGCCCGTACGCCAAGCCAACCCGCACATTCCCGCCGTGTTAGGCCGGCCTGCGTCACCAGAAGCTTCGCGGCTATCCCCTTCCATATCCAGTTCCGTCGTCGAGCCTTTAAGCCTTCCACCGTCGTCCCCGCTACCGATGCCACCGCTGCCAGTACCGTCCCCGGTTCCAGACACTTACCCATCTCACGACGCAAGGTCACATCTTCCGGATGTCTGCGCTCCTTAAGCAACTCCATATGGCGTTCGTTCACCCACTCCTGAAAGTCGTCTCCCCCGATGCTCCGTGCAGACCGACTCATAGCCGCAATGAATTCCTCGTCATCCTCCGCTACCCCCTCCTCCACAAAACATTGATAGCGCTCCATCCGTTCTTCGTCGCGCCCCTCCATCAATGCCAACATCGGTCCATAATCCACCCATTCCAAGCGCTTCGCCATCCCAATATAACTCCGATAACTGCTCCACGCGTATGTATGCAGGTACTCCATGCGTTCCGGCAACGGCTGGGTGATCTTACCCTTTACTTTCACCGGATTCAGGTGCACGTAACGGCTCAGTTTCAGCAAATACTCGTCGCCAGCCACCAGTCGGGCACCGTATCGACCTTGCGTCAGGTGTCCATGGCAACAATGCCGCAGATTGTAACACACAGTGTAACCGGTCAATACCGACTGCATGAAGCGCCCCAGATTCCCGTTGGGTGTTTCCAACACCAAATGGAAGTGATTATCCATCTGACAAAACAGGTACAGCCGTACCTGATACGTTTGGATACTTTCTGCCAAGCGCGTATTTAAAAGGCGATGGTCCGTCTCGTCGCGAAAGATGTCTTGTTGCGCGTTCCCGCGCACGGTCACGTGATAAATCGCGCCTGGGTATTCGACTCTGAGTGCTCGTGCCATATCCTCCGCACCTTATCCTTCTGCATCTCACTATGCAACCTTATTAGTTATTCGCAGGACTGACCCCTTTCAGGAATCGACACCTCCGCCAGAGCACCTACCGGCATGATGGATAAACCCAATATGCCTGCCGCATAGAGTCCGCAGATCAACCAACGATGCCTTGAAGTGATGTTCACCAACACTCTTCAGCCTGCCACCGCGGGCGGCTTGTAATTAGGCACAATCGTTTGCAACAGCCGCCGGATTTCCTGCGACTGACCCTTGGCCGCTGTTTGCAGGAGCTGATCCACCAATCTGTTGAGATCAACTTCATCTGCATTTTCGCCCGGCACTGGCGAACCGGCGGTGGAAAGTTTGCCATCGGCCACAAAAATTTTCGCATGGCATGTTCGCCGGTAATTTTCGCCATCCCGGAAAAGTTCTTCAAATAGTTTTTCACCCGGGCGCAGGCCGGTGAACACGATTTCGATATCCCGTCCCACCGCTTTACCCGAAAGTTCAATCAGGTCCCGAGCTAAGTCCACGATTTTGATCGGCGCACCCATATCCAGCACAAATACACCGGTTTGGCATTCTATGCCCGCCAAAGTCGCCGCCTGAAGCACCAGCTGGACCGCCTCGGGAATGGTCATGAAATAGCGTGTTACCTCAGGATGCGTCACGGTCACCGGACCGCCCCGCGCAATCTGCTCACGGAAGGTCGGCACCACACTGCCTCGACTGCCCAGCACATTGCCGAACCGCACGGCAACGAACGCCCGGCCCGTGCGCTGTGCCACGGCCTGCACGATTTTTTCCGAGACGCGCTTGGTTGCGCCCATCACGTTGGTCGGATTCACGGCCTTATCGGAAGATATCAGCACAAACCGCTCAACGCCGAACCGTTCCGCCAGTTGAACCAGCGCTCGCGTGCCGCCGATATTGTTGCTGATGGCATCTTCGCAATTCGCTTCCATCATGGGCACGTGTTTATGCGCGGCGGCGTGAAAGACAACCTGGGGTTTGGTCTGCTCGAATACGGCCGTCAGCCGCGGGAGGTCGCGGATATCGGCGACTACCACGGCCAGGGATAGTTTCGGCCAGCGGTGGCGCAGTTCCTGCTCGACCAGGAAGATGCTGTTTTCACCATGACCCAGAAGAATAAGACGGCCCGGCGACCAGCGCGCCATTTGACGGCACAGTTCCGACCCGATCGAACCGCCGGCGCCGGTAACCAGCACGCGCTTGCCGGAAAGCATTTTTTCGACATCCCGGGCATTGATGCTAATCGGTTCACGACGCAGAAGGTCTTCAATATCCACATTGCGCAACTGGCTGACACTGATCTGGCCCGACAGGATTTCATACATGCCCGGCATGGTCCGCGATGGCACGCCGGCGGCCTCGCACAGGGTCCTGATTTCACGAATCACATTGCCGCTCGCCGTGGGAATGGCGATCACCACTTCCTCAACATCATATTGCTTCACCAGCCGGGGAAGATCCTTGCGCGCGCCCAGGACAGGAATCCCGTGAATGGATTTCTTCTGTTTATTGGGATCATCATCCACGAAGCCGACCGGATCTATGTTAATATGCCGGCTGGAAAGCATTTCGCGGGCAATCACGGCGCCGGCATCGCCGGCGCCCACAATCAGGACGGCTTTACTGTTGTTCTTTTGCGCGCTACGCCGGCGTTTATGGGCCGCGATCCGCACACTGAAACGGGATCCTCCCACCACGACCAGCGTCAACAACCCGTCAATAAACGGCACCGAGCGGGGAAGGCTCCGCACATTGTCAAGCCCTAGAATGCCGGCGCCAAAAAACACGCCGGCAATAATCAAGGTGACACTGCCGACGGCCAGGATGATGCTGACCAGCTCATCAATACTGGCATAGCGCCAGTAACGGCGATAAAGGCCAAACAAAAAAAAGATCACCAGTTTAATGATGAGCGCCAGGATTGTGAAGCGGATCAGCGCCGGTGCGTAACTGGCGACCCAGGCGGCGCTGTCCACCCGCATGACCAGCGCGAGGGTAGGAGTTACCGCCAGAAGCACGATGTCCAATAAAAATAAATACCGGTTACGCATGGGATTATCCTCTCGAGAAGGACAAACCAAAAATTTACGGAAGACCCGAAATTATACATTGAAAGATTCTGATGGCGGGATTCCTTTTTTAAACTTCAGATTTTAACTTGTCCAAACGGGCCACAATTACCGGGTTTTCCTTGAGCTCACACAATGGAATCAATTGCTTATTACCTGAATTTTGCACGGAGCGCATAAAATTTAGTTGAAAAACCATCTGGGAACCCCGATAGGATTGACTGAAACAAAACACGGTCAAACCCACAGGAGGTAACCCAGATGGTTAAGTGCAAGAATAGCGGTAAAACGGGGCATGAGCAAGGTAAAATCGGTGGTAAAATTGGGGATCAAAACAGGGATCGGAATACGGAGGCACAGCGGCGGACGACGATTACGCCGGAGACGAAGTACGGGGAATGCTCGGAGCGGTTGACGGCGTTCGGAGGGCTGTTGGCGCTGGTAAAGTTTCTGGACCTGATCAGGTTTGAGCAGGCATTTGGAGAACACTACGTGCATTCGAATCGGACACCCAAGCTGGGCGGCTACCGAATGGTGCTGGGGATGTTGATGCTGCTGTTCATCGGGTTTCAACGGCTGGGGCACTTCGCGTACGTGCGGACCGACGCGATGGTCTGCGGTATTTTGCGCGTGCGAGTTCTGCCGGCGGTAAGCACGTTTTGGCGGTATTTGATTTCGATCGGGATCATCCAATCGCAATCGTTGGTGCGGCTGGGGGGCGTATTGCGGCGCCGGGTATGGGAACTGTGCGAGTATCGGCCACAGCGCGTGACCGTGAACATAGACACGACTGTGGCCACGGTGTACGGAGCCATAGAAGGATCACGTAAAGGTTACAACCCGAAGCATCGCGGAAAAAATGGATTGCGTCCGGTGCTGTGTTTTCTGGCCGAGACGCGCGAATATTTATGCGGCACGCAACGGCGCGGGGAAACAATCAGCGGCAAAGAAGTGGCGCATCAAATCAGGCAGTTTCGCGGATTGCTGCCTGAATGCGTGCATCAGGTACGTGTGCGTGGGGACGGAGAGTTGATCGGATGGAATAGCGTCCAAGCCTGTCTGGATGAGGGGTTCACGTTCGGCAACAAACGGTGTAATCCGTCGTTCCCTGATGACGGCTGGTATCGACATGGGGACTACGCGTACAACGAGTGTGTGTATCAGCCGATGGGCTGGGAAAGGCCCTGCCGGTTTGTCGTCATGCGGATCCGCGAAGACCAACGGGGAGATCGGCAATTGAAACTGCTGGAGAACTACCTGTATCGGGTGTTCGCGACCAACGAGAAGGGCCGCCCGCATAAGGTTGTCGATGACTACGACCAGCGCGCCGACGTAGAGAATCTGATCGGAGAGGCGCAACGCGAGGGGGTGCTGGCCATTCCCTCGAAGCGCTTCCAAGCGCATCACGCATTCTTCCAAATCGTGATGCTGGCCTATAATCTGTGGCGCTGGATGAAGTTGCTGGCGAGCCATGTCCAACAGCAGGCACAAGCCGGTCGGGTGGTCGAGCCGTCCAAACAGATTGCGATACCGGATCACACCCTGCGCATTGCCCGCTTGAAGATGCTCTTTGTGGCGGCGAAAATTCGGTCTCACGGCAACTGCGACGAGGTTCGTTACTCCATCCATGAACAACGGGCGGCGGGCTTGATCGGGTTTCTAAGGTATCTGGATAGGCGACGGAAGGAGGTGCGAGTGGCAGCGTAACGGCTTATCTTTCAAGCCGCTGCCGTGCAAAGAAATTCTTGCACGCGGCAGAAAGGGGGCACAAAATGAGGCGATGAGACGATAAAAATCAGAGCGAAAAATCAGAGTAAATAAACGTTGACTTCGGAGTACGAAATCAACAAACTCGTGCAATATTCAGGTATGAATATAATCCCACTCCAATTGCCCCTGCTGGCGAATAACGATCCCTTTGATATCATGCCAGTCAATCTCCCGGTCGGCAAAGGCTTTCATCACGATCAGATCTTCAGCGGAACAGGTCAGCAAATTGATCTTGGGCAGGAAATCAAAATAGGTGGCCCGTTTGATACAGCTTTCCTCAAACGGCAACGCCGCTAACGCTATATCTATGCCGATATTATTAGGAGAACGCAACAGCAAAACACGGTATTGGAGGGCAAAAGCTTTTGCATCGGGACGGCGTCCTTGATACCGCGCCAACAAAGCGTCAATATATGATTCTTCAGCGCCAAATCCGGTCAGCAATGTTACATGCACATCCTGCGTCAAGCGGTCAGCTGTGTGCATGAATGATCCTGGCGTCTTGCAGGGAATCAAAATTCAAATAGGCAGGTTTTTGAAATGTCGCACTCAGTTCCTTGTCCAGATATGTTTTTCCAACCTGCCGGGGACCAGTGAGCAGGACCATTTTTTTGGCCAAATCGTGCTGAATCGGCTCATATAAATACCGTTTCATACCCAACTATTATTCATAATATTGCAGAATAGTCAATTCCTGTTGTTGATTGTTGAGACCATTGCGCAAGCGATTGCGGAATAGCCGATTTGAGCGGCACACTCGGCTTCAAAATTCTTGCCTTCATTGCCGGTCCAGTAATTGACTTTGCCGGACTGCAAAACCCCAACCACGGCCTCTATAATATTCCGCATATATCATTATTTTCTATTTTATGGTTTGACCCTGACTTCGCAATCATGCATATATTGTCAATAGTCAAATCCGGATTATTTCACAGCAACTGCTTGTCTTTCAGCGCATATAAGTTCACGCCGGCATGTCCAGGCCCATAGGCTCAACGCGGCCACGACAACAAACACTGCGCCAACCGCCGCCAGGCATGGCCATCCCCGAACCAAGGCCACCGCCAAGGCCAGCCCGAGGAGCGCCAACCCGATATAAAGTCCTGAGACCAGACCATGAGAAAGCCCGCTGATGATCAACCTTTGATAGAGATGGGAACGATGCGCCACCCACACTTTTTCGCCCCGGCATAAGCGCCTGACAAACGTAAATACCGCATCAAAGACAAACGGCCAGATTAATGCAATGCCTGCCAGGACAAATACCGGGTTAGATTGCGATGCCAGCACCGTCAACGCGGCGAAAGAAAACCCAAGAAACGCGCTACCTACGTCGCCCATGAAAATGCGGGCCGGTGGCCAATTGTGTCCCAGAAAACCCAAACTGGCGGCCGCAATCAGCAGTCCCAGGCCGCTCACGAACGGCTGGCCGCCGATCCATCCCAGGATGGCCCAACCCAATCCCGCCGCCACCGCCTGTCCTCCCGCGATGCCGTCAATGCCGTCCATGAAATTATAGGCATTGGTCAACCCCACAATCCACAGGAAGGTCAGCAATGCCCCGAACAGGCCCAACGAAACTCCACCCAATCCCGGCCAGCCGACCGCATGCCAATAACCAAACGCAAGGATGGCAAGGACCGCGGCCAAACCATGCGCCGTGAATCGGACCCAGACAGGCAATGGATGCAGATCATCCCACCCGCTGACACAGGCAATCAAAACAGCGCCAACTGTAAAAATCCCCAAAGCCAACCATGGTTCTCCCGGACATAGAACGGCGTAAAACCATAACCCGCCAAGAACCACCGCAACAATGGCCAGACCGCCGCCCCGCGGCGTCGGCCGCGTATGTGAACTGCGTGCATTGGGAAAATCCAGGAACTGGCGCCTCTCAGCCACGTGCCGAATCACGGCCACGCCAAAATAGGACGACGCCAGCGCCAACACTCCCAACAGTCCAATGACCAATAAAATACTCATGCACATAAAACCAGAATCGCGGTGTTTACCAAGGCGCCATTTTGTATTTTACTGTATACAAACCGATCTTAATCCATTCATTGATGATCATGATCATCCACTCATCCCGGGACCAACACCGGTCCGGACAACAGGTTGACGTCGGCGGCGGGCTATAATAGACCTGAACCGATTGGCCGGCCAGATGCCTGCGGATCACCGCCAGCGCCCGGCGGCTGTGATACCAGTTGGTTACAATGACGATCCGGCGCAGACCTTTCTGTTTGACCCCCGCGGCGATCTGCTGACCATCTTCCCAGGTACTGCTCGTATTCAGAAGACCGATATCATTCATGGGAATCCCGGCGCGAACGGCCATATCGCGGGCCAATTGACCGTCGGTAAAGCCGGTCATCTCCGGCACAGGCCGATTTCCGGTAAACCAGAGCATAGGCGCCACTCCCTGCCGATATAACTGAATTCCATGCACCGCCCTTTCGGGCCCGCCGCCGCCCAGAACCACAATGGCATCCGCCTGCCCCTCGCAGGGCGGCATAACCAGCCACCGGCCCAACACCGGCAACCACCAGTGTAGCGTCCCGGCCATAACCGCCGCCGCAAGAATCGGGCCGCTGATCATGCCCAACATAAACCAGCGCCAGCGATGATGTGTTCTTGAATTCATTTAGAACCTTATTTTGCCTCCATCCTCCTCCGTCCTATTCGGTCAGGAGATATCCGGCACTATAGAACAAGCTTTCAGTTGAGACAACCGGGAAAGCGGCTTGCTTATCCGAATTGATTTCGTCACAATCACCACATAAAAGGCGATTGTGCAATGTCGAAATTGAACACTGGTTGGCAGGCCAATGACGCTCATTAATCAATTTCTTTTTATCTGTTTGTTTGCCGGTTGTTTTTTTATCCCCGGCTGGCTTGTATTCAAGGCGCTGAACCTTCGACGGCATCGGTTTATGCTTTCTTTGTCGCTTTCTTTCGCGTTTCTCGTTATTACCCTGACCGTTTTGCAGTTTGCCCAATTATCCACGTCTTTCTTCGCCCCATTCCTTTTGGGCGGGTCAATTGTTTTCGGCGCGCTCTGGTTTGCCCGATTCGCATGGACGCGGTATTTCCGCAATGGCCCAAACCACTTTTTGCGACCATGGTCGTTCCGATCCCAGCCGGGGTTCCGATCCCGACCGGGCATCCTTATGCCGTTTGCCGCCACCATGGGCCTGCTTTGGTTATATCTCTGGTGGGCGGGACCATATCTTGAAATCCCAGCGGACGCCTGGAACCATGTTTGGCGTTTCCGGGAAGCTTATGCCCAGATAAATGCCGGGCAATTTGTCAAAACAACCGCATCGTTTTATGACATGTTTTTGCATCAAGGGAACGCTTGGTATCTAATTATCGCATATCTCATGCGGTGGTCCGGACCATCCCTTCCGCGCGTTTTGACGACGTTAACCATTATGACAGTATCAACTTTTTGCGCGGGTATATTTTTCTGCGCCCTGGCAATATTCCGTCCTTTTCGCTTTTCAACCTGGAAAAAAGGCTGGTTGGCCGCCGGCGCCACCTTGTTTTGTGCCGTCACCATGGGCACCAGCGTGTTCGCTTATATCCGTTATTACGCCTTTGCCCCCACCATTTTGAATTATCTCATCTTCCTGAGTGCAACGCTCATCGCCCTGGACTGGTTGAACACGCGTAAATGGTGGACCAATGCGGTGTGGCTCATTCCGGCGCTGATTCTGACCATGAATGTTGTCCATTCCCAGGAAGTATTATTCACCGGCTTCATGATCATGGGGTTGGCCTTGGTAAATGTTTGCAAAGGAATATCTTGCGTTGTCAACCCCCCCCCCTCTTTGTGGGAGGGGCGCTACGCGCCGCGATCCGTTTGCTTCGCGAAGTCCCTGATCGTTGCCGGCATTGCAATTATCGCCTGGCTGGGGCTTTTTTTCTGGTTGCGGCACGAGAATCCCATCATCTGGCCGACGGCGCATACAATTATGCCGAACATACCCATTCCGGCCATTACGGTGCCACTGGTTTTTAAAGCTTTGACCATCAGTCCCCCAACCAATCCGATCATACGGCTGTTCGTTTATCAATTTTATACATTATATCAAACTATCGGCTGCTGGGGATTTTTTGTGTATATTGTTTTTCTGCTCGGCTTCCGGCAAATGGCTAAATCCAACTACCTGCTGGCAGGGATGGCAAGCCCTTTGCTTACGGTTTTTAATCCAATTACCATAGACCTGTTTGTCCGCCTGATTACCCTGCACCAATCGTCCGGCATGCCGCCTGTAACCATCTGGCGCTTCCATTATATGTTGCCGCTTCCCTTTGTGGCCGCGCTTGCCTTGGGAAACGCCATCAAATCCCTAAGAAAACGGCCAGAACGCCAGAGCCAGAGCGCGGAATTATTCGGACGACGATCTAACGTTGCCTTGATCAAAGCGCCCATTGTAATTATCGGACTTGTCGGGTTAATCTTTCCCATTCAAAATCGCTGGATAGATGCGCCCTTCAGCCGCATTTACACGCTGGCCAAGCACTATGGCAACGATGTGGGGCGGTGGCGCGATCTGACTGATTTCGTCGCCGGCCTTCAAACCCCTATGCTGATCACGGATCCGCATACCAGCCATATATTTTCGCGTCTATATTCGCATCACTTATGCGGATTACAATGGATGGATTCCAACGATCCGGAAAAACAATTCCTGGAAACTATTGAACGGCAACCGGATCTGCGGACGAGAGGAATTGTCATCATTAACCGGCGGGATGGCGTCCCAAGTGTGACTGGCCGTATTTCCAAGCACTGGTCGGAGGACGCTTTCCTGACCAGCCACTTTTATTCACCGCAGGCCATTGCCTTTGTCGAAAACCATACCAATCAATTCAAATTGTTGTGGGCAAAAGACCGGATTGAGGTTTTCCAAATAACCCCACTGGCGTCCCACAGGGACGCCATGGGCTGTGGACTGTAGGCCGTAGGCTGTGGGTCGGAACAGAATAAACACAGATGGGAAAAACCGGAACTGCGGTTTTGATAATGGTCCTTCATAGCCCTCGGTTTTATTGGGGTTT
>JBDRJR010000056.1:0-5600 GCA_043814705.1 Verrucomicrobiota bacterium
CTCCTTCTCCAATACAAGCCGTTGCTTGAAATCAGATTTTGCCTTTGGCAAAACCTGATTTCAAGCAATCTCTTCTCCGTGTTTCCGTGCCTCCGTGGTGAATTCCCGCGGATCTTACCCATAGATTCCGCGGAAGACCCAGAACTACCACTTCATCCTGACCGGAATATGCCTGGCCAGAAGCGCTTCCTTGATCTGCCGGATCGTGCAGGCGCCCGTATGAATCATGCCGGCAATAATGGCGGCATCCGCGCGCCCGGTTGTGAATACCTCTGCCAGGTGAGCGGGGTTCCCGGCGCCGCCGGAAGCGACGACCGGAATGCGAACCTGGGTGGCTATCAGCCGCGTCAGCGTCAATTCAAAGCCCTGCCGGGTGCCGTCCGCGTCCACTGAGTTGACCACGATTTCGCCGGCGCCCAGTTCCTCCGCGCGCCGGGCCCAGGCAAGCGCATCCAATCCCGTGCGTTCCCGGAACCCGCGGATCGTGACTTCATAACCGCTGGGGAAACGCTTGTCACCGGGCGCTTTGACCGGGTCCATACCCAGCACGATGCATTGCGAACCAAAGGTTTTGGCCCCCTCGGCAATCAGTCCCGGGTTCAGGACGGCCTGGGAGTTCAGCGATATTTTTTCAGCGCCGGCCGTTAGCACGCGGGCCATGTCGGCGAGATTGGTAATTCCGCCGCCGACGGCGAAAGGGATATGAATGGCGCGGGCCACGGCCGCGACCATCTGAATATCAATGGGCCGGTGTTCGGCGGAGGCGGTGATGTCGTAGAACACCAGCTCGTCGCATCCGCCCGCGCTATAGGCCGCCGCCATTTCCACCGGGTCGCCCAGTTCCACGTTGTTCTGGAAACGAACCCCCTTGGTGACTTTACCGCGCCGGACATCCAGACATGGAATAATGCGTTTTGTCAACATGATGCAATGGCGTTTTAGATGTTATTCACCGCCCAAAATTTTCCGCATAATCAAGCGTTTGTAGTTGCCCAACTACCTTACCACGCAGACTGAACCTTAGGCCAAACGACAGTGCGAATCAAGATCTTTGCATAACCGCCGCTAATCCCGCAGAAATTTCAATTCATAGCGGTTCTACCGAACCGCGGCTACACCTGCCCGCCAGCTTTGCAGGCGGGCCTGCATCCGGTGTAGGTGCCGTTCGATAAAACGGCAAAGTTGCCTCGTAGCGGGGCCTAATTCAATGCTAATGAATTTTCCGCCATTGGCGGATGCTACTCTGCGAAGTAAGCCTCCCGGCCTTACTATAAGACGAGTCCGCCTACGGCGGACAAAGTTCGGACGGGAACGCCGCCCGGAGGTCGGCGTCCACCTTGGGCGGCGATATCTTCAGGTGGATCGCGACCTCCGGGCGCGATGAGTTGCCGCCTATGGCGGACAAAGTTGCCATCCGGCAGGTGCCGGACGCAAAAAGCACAAAAAAGAGCATTAATTTATCATGTTTGTGAATCTTGTGCATTTTTGTGGCTAATCGTTTTGTCAAAGTTGCCCGGTAACTGCCGGGCCTAATTCAATGCAGTTATTTTTTCACTTGCGTTCAGATAGGGCGCGAGTAAGCTGTTGCCTATTCGCAGGTGGTATCAGGCGCTACCGGCCCGAGCAATTACGTGAAACGTGCGGAGCAACATCATCTACAAACCGCCAAGGAGCACAATGACCAAACTTATTTGTGCGATAATTTCAATCCGAGGTAACCGCGCCCGCGCGGGCGTGGATTCTTTCACTCTGAGGCTTCGGAACGAGTCCGATCGCCACGGCGTCACCCATGCTTCGCCGGCGCGCTTCGCGGGACTGACAGCCGCGGCTGTCGGCAATAGTTGCAGGGTCGGCCGCCGGATTCATTCCCGAACGGCGGATCAGCTTGGCCGAACATTTTTGATTGCGGCAGTCTGGCTGGCCGGCGCTCTGATAGTTCCGGCCGACACGCATTATGTCTCGCTGTCCGGCACGAATGATTCTGCCGGCGGCTATACCAACTGGGCGGGCGCGGCCACTCAAATTCAATGGGCGGTGGACGCGGCCGGCGCCAGCGACATCGTGTTAGTCAGCAACGGCACCTATTATCTGACCAACCAGATCGTCGTGACCAACTCCATCACATTGCAAAGCGTGAATGGCCGCGACTACACGTTTATTAATGGTAATTACCCCGCCTATTCCAACCGATGCCTGTTGTTGAGTAATAATGCCGCTATAGTTGATGGATTTACAATATCTAACGGGTATATAATCGGATCTGGCGGCGGCATTTTAACTTATGGCAGTACCGTGCAAAATTGCCACATTCGTAATAATTTCAGCAGTGGTTCCGGCGGCGGTGTTAATATGGTGGATTTAATGCCCGTTTGGACGACGCAAAAACTGCTGAATTGCATTATCAACAGTAATTGCGGGGTTTATGCTGGGGGCGTGATACAGAGCGGTTATTATGCTCTTGGCATGATCAGTAATTGCGTTATTTCATGCAACACCGCAACCGCAGCCGGATATGCCGGCGGTTTACATCTTTGTGGATTGCGTATGTATGATTCGGAAATATCCTATAACACCGGCTCAATCGGAGGTGTTCGGGCGGGCTGGTACGGCGGAATCTTTGGATGTAAAATTATCGGCAACAACGGGACCACCTGCGGCGGGATAAATCTCGACATTGGTTATTACCTCAACAACGGTGGTTTGCATAATTGTCTGATTTACGCTAACCGCACCACAACCGGCGCGGGTGGAGTTGCGATTCCAAGGACTCCTTATGTGGGTTACCAATACTTGCGGAATCTCACGATTGTTTCCAATTCCACCGCCTCTTCAACGAATGCCGGTGGAATCTATTTCTACGGCGCGACTGGTCAGACTACTAATGTCTTGTATAATTCGATTGTGTATTATAATACCGCCGGCGGGGCAAACAGCAATGTTTACAATGACGGCATGACTAATATTATTGTGCGGAATTGTTGCATCGGGATGACTAACGGGGCGTTCTCGCCTTCAACGGACACCAACAATGTCATTTACGCCGATCCGTTATTGCTTGATCTGCCCGCGGGAAACTGCCGGTTAGGCTCCAAATCGCCCTGCATCAACGCCGGTTACTACGAAAGCTGGATGGCGACGGGCGTTGATCTTGATAACCGCATTCGCATCCGCTACGGGACGGTGGACCTGGGGGCGTATGAGTTTATCCGCAGTGGCGCCGTTTACGGGTTCCATTAGCCTGACTTATTCATTAAGCGTGACGATGGGGATTGTTGGGCAAGGCGTGTTATGAATCAGCCGGTTTACCGGCGAAAGGAGGAGTTATGGCGGAAACCAAGATCGGTCACATCACGCATTATTTCGGGCATGTCGGCGTCGGGGCGATTCAACTGACGGATGGGGACCTGGTCGTGGGCGACACCATTCATGTCAAGGGCCACACCAGCGATTTTAGCCAGGTCGTTGAATCCATGCAGATCGAGCATGTCAACGTGCCGAAAGCCGTGCGCGGTCAGAATGCAGGCACCAAGCTGAATGAACATGTCCGCGTCCACGACACGGTTTTCAAGGTCGTGCCGGATTAACCCGGATATTTCCGGTTGCATAAAATATCAGCGTTGATGAAGGGGGCTGGGGTGCCGGTTCATAATGTCGAAATTGCGCAGACATTGAATAAACTCGCCGACCTGCTGGAAATTGAGGGCGCCAATGCCTTCCGCGTGCGCGCCTACCGCAATGCCGCGCATCTGGTGGAAAGCCTGCCCCGGAGTGTGGCCGATATGGCGGCTGGTGGCGAGGACCTTGCCGAACTGCCCGGGATTGGTGAAGCTCTGGCCAAGAAACTCAAGGAAATCGTCGAGACCGGTCATTTAGCGGCGCTGGAGCAGGAAGAAAAGCATGTGCCGCCTGCGCTCCGTGACTTGCTGAAAATTCCCGGGCTCGGGCCGCGGCGTGTGCATGAGCTGTTCGAAAAGCTGAAGATCACGGACTTGGCCGGCCTGGAATGCGCCGTGCGCGAGGGCCGGCTCCGGACCTTGGAAGGATTTGGGGAAAAGACTGAAACCCGGATTCGCGAACATCTTGACCGGAAAACACAAACAATGCCGCGCATGTTGCTGGCGACTGCCGAGCAAGTTGTCGAGTCCCTGCTGAAAACCCTGCGCGGGGTAAAAGGGGTCAAGCGCGTTGTGCCGGCCGGCAGTTTCCGGCGCCGGCAGGAAACAGTGGGAGACGTGGATATCCTGGCGACCTGCGCGGACAGCGCCGCGATTATGCGGCGGTTTGTCGAATACGAGGACGCGGCCGAGGTAATTACGCATGGCAATACGCGCTCGTCGCTGATCCTGCGTTCCGGTTTGCACGTGGACTTGCGGGTGGTGCCGGAGGAATCTTACGGCGCGGCCTTGCATTATTTCACGGGGTCAAAGGCGCACAACATTGCCATCCGCGCGCGCGCGCTTGGCCGCGGGCTCAAGCTCAATGAATACGGGGTATTCCGCGGCGAAAAGCGGGTTGGCGGGGCGACGGAGCTTGAGGTATTCGCCGCGGTGCAGTTGCCGTTCATCGAGCCTGAACTGCGCGAGGACCGCGGCGAAATCGAGGCGGCCGAGAAGGGCCGGTTGCCGCATCTGGTTGAATTGGCGGATATCCGCGGCGATTTACAGTCACACTCGACCGCGACCGATGGCCAGGCCGGCATCGCGGAAATGGCCGGGGCGGCCCGTCAACGCGGTTACGAATACCTGGCCATCACGGATCATTCCCAGCGTATGACCATGGTCCACGGCTTGGACGCCGCGCGGCTGGCCCGGCAGATTCGGGAAATTGACCGCCTCAATGCAAAATTCAGCGGCTTCCGGATTTTGAAATCCATCGAGGTGGATATTCTCGAAAACGGCGCGCTGGATTTGGAAGACGATATTTTAAAGGAACTCGATGTGGTCGTGGGCGCCGTGCATTCCCAGTTCAACCTGCCGCGCGAAAAACAGACCGAGCGGATCATGCGCGCCATGGACAATCCCTTTTTTCATATTTTTGCGCATCCCAGCGGCCGGTTGATCGGCGAGCGCGCCGCCTATGCGGTGGATTTGGAGCGCTTATTGCATGCGGCCAGGGAACGCGGCTGTTTTCTCGAACTCAACGCCCATCCCATGCGGCTGGATTTAAACGATGCCTATTGCCGGATGGCCAGGGAAATCGGCGTGAAGGTGGCGATTTCCACGGACTCCCACAATCCCTTAAGCCTGGATTTTATGCGTTTTGGCGTCGGCCAGGCGCGCCGCGGCTGGCTGGAAAAAAATGACGTGCTCAATACCCGGCCCTGGGAGACCGCGCGCACGTTGTTGCGCAAAGCTTAAAGGAGGGATGATGCTTTACAATATAATCGCCACCGCCGTTCTTGTGGCGGGTGTTGCCGCCGGCTACTGGCAGATAAAATCGCTCGAGGGCAAAGAGATTGTATGGGGACGTGTAACCGAGTTATCCGAAGGGCGCGGTAGTAAAGGCGGAACAACTTATGGGGTTGTAGCTGAATTCAAGGATTATGCCGGCAACGGTTGTGTTTATCGGTCGGGCTGGAAATCGTCCAGTCCCGGCTACCG
>JBDRJR010000057.1:0-10994 GCA_043814705.1 Verrucomicrobiota bacterium
ACCTTAATTTTGCACGAACATCAGCGTTATGATGGTTTTTATTCAATAAAAATGGCGTGTAAATTATTTTTTGCACCACTTTCCCTTTTAACCCAACGGGGTATGAAGGAATTCTGCAAAAACGCTGACGTTCGCCTGAAGAGACGGTCGCGCGATTTTGGCGCATCTGCTACGTTGGCAAGGGCTTGGAGTATGCTAATACACCGGCGCCCTTGCCGCCTTGCATATGCGCCAAACTTGCGCGATGCAAAAATAAGGTTCGACAATGCTCGAGGTCCTGAGCGAAGCCGAACGGGCAATCCGCCGTTGCCCAAGGGCAATGGCGAGACACATGCAACGGGGAGCTTCATTGGAAATTAATTGACAAAAAATCGCTTTTCGGGCGGTATGGGCACGCCCCCGTTAAGACCGGCCTGAATACGCAGTCTTGCAATTTTTCGGCGTGACCTTATGATAAGCGTACTTTTTTAATAACCCATAAATTATCGGAGGAAATGGAATGAACTTGTCGCTGGTTGCCAATACAATTCGCGGTCTGGCCATGGATGGCGTGCAGAAGGCTAATAGCGGTCACCCGGGTATGCCCATGGGCACGGCCGATTTTGCCGCCGTCCTGTTCCTGAAGCACCTGAAATACTGCGCCGCCAATCCGGCCTGGGTTGATCGTGATCGCTTTGTCCTCTCCCCGGGACATGGCGGCATGCTCCTTTACAGTCTCTTGCACTTGGCCGGTTATGACCTTAAACTCGAAGAACTCAAACAGTTCCGTCAGTGGGGCAGTCGCACGCCGGGCCACCCGGAACACGGGTTGACCCCGGGCATCGAAACGAGCACCGGCCCCCTGGGGCAGGGTTGCGGCAACGCCGTAGGCATGGCCCTGGCGGAAGCCATGCTGGCCGAGCGTTTCAACCTGCCCGGCGAGAAGATCATAGATCACTATACCTACGGCATCTGCAGTGATGGCGACCTGATGGAAGGCATTTCCCACGAGGCATTTTCCATGGCAGGCCACCTGGGGCTCAATAAGCTCATTTTTTTCTACGACAGCAACCGGATCACGATCGAGGGCACCACCGACATCGCCTACAGCGATGACGTCCGCAAGCGTTTTGAGGGTTATCACTGGAATGTACTGGAAGTGGATGGCCATGATTATGCCGCCATTGATCAGGCCCTTACGCAGGCCCGCGCTGAAACCCAGCGGCCGACGCTCATTATCGGTCACACCACCATTGGCAAGGGTAGTCCGCACATGGCCGGAACCGCTGAGTCGCACGGCGCCCCCCTGGGGATTGAAGAAGTCAAGGCCACTAAGAAAGCGCTGGGTTTGCCGGAAGGTCAGGATTTTTTTGTATCGGATGAAGTACGCGCGATTTTCGCGGCGCGCGCGCGCGACCTGCAAGCCCTTGAGGAACGGTGGCAGACCGTCTTCCGGCAGTATCGCGCCAAGCATCCCGACAAGGCCGCCGCCTGGGACGCCGCCCAGACGCTTGCGCTCCCGGTGGATCTGGAAAAGAATCTACCGATATTTGATCCGGCCAAGCCGGTGGCCACGCGCAATGCGTCCCATGCGGTAATTCAAAAACTTGCCGTAGCCGTGCCGTTCCTCGTGGGCGGCTCGGCGGATTTGGCGCCCAGTACGCGCACGATCATGGATGGTGCGGGTGACATCAAGCCGCACTCGTTCCACGGCCGTAATTTCCATTTCGGCGTTCGCGAGCATGCCATGGGTGCGGTTCTTAACGGGATTGCGCTCCACGGCGGATTCCGCGCCTACGGCGCCACCTTCTTTGTGTTCTCGGATTATTTCCGCCCCTCGATTCGTCTGGCCTGCATCATGAAACTGCCCGTGATTTATGTCCTGACCCACGACAGTTTTTACGTGGGCGAGGATGGCCCTTCCCACGAGCCGGTGGAACACACCATGGCACTGCGGATTATGCCGAACATGACGGTCATCCGCCCGTCCGATCCGACTGAGACCGGCGCCGCCTGGATTGCCGCGCTGAAAAACACGGAAGGTCCCACTGCCATCCTGCTGACCCGCCAGAATTTGCCGGTGCTTGACCGCACACAGTTCCCCAAGGCGAACAAACTGGAACAAGGCGCCTATGTGCTCTGGCAGAGCGCGCGGGGCCGGCCGCAGATCATTCTGATCGCCACGGGTTCCGAAGTGGCGGTGGCGCTGGATGCCGCCCGCGAGGTGGCGAAGGACGGCGCCAAGGTCAGGGTGGTGAGCATGCCGTCCTGGGAGCTGTTCGAGAAACAGCCCGACAAGGTCAAGAAGACCGTTCTGCCGCCCTATTGCCGGTGTCGTTTAGCCATTGAGGCGGGCGTTACAATGGGGTGGGAAAAATATGTGGGCGCCAAAGGCCGCGTATTCGGTCTCAACCATTACGGGGCCTCGGCGCCCTATAAGGTGCTGGCGAAGGAATACGGTTTTACCGCCGAAAATATTGCCCGGATCGCCCGCGAGATGATCGCGGGCCAGTGAACCATGGCACGATTCATCATCAATGGTCGGCGCAAGATCGGCGGCGTGTTCCAGCCCGCGGGCAATAAAAATGCCGCCCTGCCCATGCTGGCGGCCTGTCTGCTGACCGATGCGGAACTCGAACTGCGCAATGTGCCCCGCATCGAGGATGTCGTTACCATGCTGGCCATCCTGGCCGAACTCGGCGTCAGCGTGAACCAGAATGGGCATACCGTTCGTCTATGTGCCCGGGGCGTCCGCAAGCGCCGTCTCAGCCGTGAACTCTGCCATAAGGTGCGATCTTCCATTTTATTTGCCGGACCCTTGGCCGCGCGGCATGGCCGCGCCGTGATCTATCCGCCCGGCGGGGATGTCATCGGCCGGCGGCGTTTGGATACGCACCTGTTGGGATTACGCGCGCTGGGCATTGAGATTACCGGCGGCGAGCATTTTACCTTCCGGCGGCAAACACTGCATGGGGCGGATATCCTGCTCGATGAGGCCAGTGTTACGGCAACCGAAAACATACTGATGGCCGCCGTATTGGCGCCGGGTGCGACCACCCTGTTTAATGCGGCCTGTGAGCCGCATATTCAGGATTTGGGGAGCCTGCTGATTAAAATGGGCGCACGAATAACCGGGTTGGGCACCAACCTTCTTCGCGTGGAAGGCGTGGAGAGCCTGCATGGGACCGTCCACGATGTCGCGCCGGATCATATTGAAATCGGCAGTTTTCTCGCGGCGGCGGCGGTCACGGGCGGCGACCTGACGATCAGCCCTATTTCCCGGCACGATGTGGTTCCAATCCTGCATCCGTTTCAGACGCTGGGCATGGGCTTGGCGCTGGAAAATGAAGGCCTTAAATTGGTCGCGCGGCGACGGCCGCGCGTGCGTTCCGCGCCAGGACTGGCCGTGCCAAAGATTGAGGACGGGCCCTGGCCAAATTTTCCGTCCGATCTCATGAGTGTGGCGATTGTGGCCGGGACGCAAGCGCACGGCACATTGCTGTTCTTTGAAAAAATGTTTGAAAGCCGCATGTATTTTGTTGACCGCCTGATTGACATGGGCGCCCGACTGGTACCCTGTGACCCGCATCGCGTGGTGGTGATCGGGCCCGCAAGCCTGCATGCCATTCCCGTCTCCAGTCCCGATATCCGCGCCGGCATGGCGCTTCTGATTGCCGCGCTTTGCGCCAAGGGCACGAGTGTCATCAACAATGCCGAAGTAATTGACCGCGGCTATGAACGTGTGGAGGAGCGCCTGCGCGCGCTGGGCGCCGATATTGTGCGCGCGCCATGAGGCGCAAGCCGGTTTTGTCGTTTTCGGCAAGCCGCCCGAAAACTTATTATACAGGAGCGTTAATATGGATACCGATAAAAAAACAGGCTCTAATAAAGTGCAGTCTTATATGTATCTGATCCAGAGACTGGCAATGTTGCTCTACCATACAAAATTATATTACGGTCTTAATAATCCCCTGGTAACGAAAGAATCGGCGGAAGTCATGTCGGAAATCGAAAAACTTTCCATGAAAAAGGATGCTTTGACCTTTTCCGTTCTGGGAAACACGCTGTTTGTAAACGGCGAAAAGCTGGAGATGCGCGAGGGACTCTCGAAACAATTCATGCTTAACCTTGCCAAGCTGAGTCTCGGCGCGATTGATTTGCGGCCTGGTTTAACCGTCAACGAACTAAACATTTTAATATTACTGCTGATTAACAATGCCAATTTAAAAGGCAAGCAGGAAATTAAAAAATACCTGGACGAACATGATGCCAAACATATCATCCCGCATCTTGCCACCTATCAGTTGGTGCAGGAAAATGAGCAGGTTGTAAAAGAAGGCAGTGTAGTGGATGTGGACAAGTTGTCTTCCAAGGTAATTAAAGATTATGCATCTGATTTAAAACATGCTTCTGCGAATAATAAGCCGCCTTCCGGGACCGTTGACGAAATCAGCAAGTTTTTATTTAACTTGCAACACAATCTGGCGGAAGGCAATACCGCTACCGATACAAATCCGTCGGCATCTGCAATTATTAAGCCTGCGGGGGACGATAAAATCCCCGGTCCTGCCTTAAAAGATGTAACGGCCAAATCAGACGGGCAAGAAAATGGCCGGCCATCGCTTGAAGTTATCGGCTTGTTTGCCGCGGATCTCAGGAATGGTGTCATCCGAGACAAGCTTCTGATGCGCGACCCGATATTTCTTTGCAAGGTTTTATCCAGCTTGACGCAGGCAATAAACACGGCGGAAGAATTATCAAGGATTATTTGGACAATCGGCGAATTTCTAACGCACGACATTTCCTTGACAAAGGAAATCGAAGCTAATCATAAAATATGCGCGCAACTCAATGATCATTTGATTGCGCAATGGGAACAAAAGGAAAACAAAGCGCAAGGCAAGGAAATAATTGAAGAGTCGTTTGCCAGAATTGTTGCCGCATTGCAGATTAAAAAATATATATTGGCGTATATAAAATATAAAAAGGGGCTTGAAGCCGTTTTAAAAAAAATCGATAAGATGCTGAAAGACGCGCCCCAAGACAATGCGCTGTATCAGCAAATAAAAAATGAATTGCGCAAGATTGGAGCGCCCAAATACGACGGCAATATTTTTACATGAATTTTCTACGGAATTGATTTTTAATTTGCGCTTGACATCAAGAAGGCTTTTTGCCAATATAAAATCAATAAAAGATGGTTTTATGCTTAAATATTTCAAATTAATCCGCGCGCATCGGGTTTTACTCATGCTGATACTGTTGGCGTTCGCGCCGTGCGCACAGGCGGCCTGGTCGCTGGTCATGACCAACGGGTATGGCGACGTTTATCGCATGAACATGATGCGCGAACGCATTAATTACCAGGCCTATCGCGGCATCTGCTCCTACCGCGGTTTTTCACTGTCCGGCTGTTCCACTACCGGCGAGGTGGTCATGCTGAGGATCAGGGAGACCCCGACCATGCCGGAGCATTTTTCCATACTTTCCACCTCGATGCGCTGGGGCACAACCCAGTATGTGTTGAACGATGTATTTCGACCGTTAAGTAGCTCGGTAATGTGCGGATATGAGAACTGGTATCCGTTCGATATGAGTTGCAGTGTGGCAATGTATATCAACAGCGGTGGATTCGGCCTGCAGAACCAATCGGCTTATACCGTTCCCGATCTCTTGGGCTCATCGCCATTTTCCCTGTTGAATTCTGAAGAACGCGGCGACTTGTTCGCCGATTTCGGGCATGCGCCGACGCCCAAAGCTTTTTCGCTCGTGATGACCAATGGGTACGGCGACGTCTACCGCATGAACATGCTACGGGATCGGAACAATTACCAGGCCTATCGCGGCATTTGCTCCTACCGCGGTTTTTCCTTGTCCGGTTGTTCCACTACCGGCGAGGTGGTCATGCTGAGGATCAAGGAGACCCCGACCATGCCGGAGCATTACTCACTGGTTTCCACCTCGATGCGTTGGGGTACCACCATGTATTTTCTAAACGACGTGTTTCGCCCACTCAATAGCTGGGTCATGGCCGGGTATGAAAACTGGTACCCGTTCGACATGAGCTGTAGCGTGGCAATGTATATCAACAGCGGCGGGTTTGGCGCCAAGTCGTTCCGACCGGAACCGGTCACAGCCATTAACCGGGCCAATCCGGCCAACCGGTTCAACCCGACCGCGCCCTTTGCAATGGATAACGGTACCGGAACGAACCTGATTGGCGTGCTGTTGCCCTTGACCGGCGATCTGGCCGACACCGGCCTGGCTTACCAAGCGGCGCTCAATCAGGCCTTGAGCGCCATTAACAGCACGCCCGACATGCCAACGATCCGGTTGCTGATCGAGGACACCAAAACGGATGCCGGGACAGCTTACGATAAATTGGTGGAAATGTATTCCAACGGATGCCATATCGTGCTCGGCCCGGAGTCCAGCGAAGAATGCCGCATATTGAAGACCTATGCAAACGAAAACGATCTCCTGCTCATATCGAGTTCATCAACCGCCACGCCGCTTAGCTTGCCGGGTGATAATCTCATGCGCCTGACGATTGATGACGCCAATCAAGCGCGCGCTTTGGCCGAATTACTGGCCAGTGACGGTATTTCCGATATTGCCATCTTGAGCCGTTCGGATATTTACGGCGAGGGATTCCTGACCGCTTTAATCCAGGAATACAATGCGCGCGGCGGGACGATTTTTGTGACCAATTACTGTCCGCGGGTCACCGATTTAATTCCGGAGACTGTGTCGAACATGGCAACGCAAGTGAGCGGGCAGATTGCGCTTAAGGGCGCAAACCGGGTCGGTGTGGTTACAATTCTTTTTGACGAGGGCGTGGAAGTGCTGGCGCAGGCGATCTATTGGCCCGCTCTGTATGGTGTGCGCTGGTATGGGACCGACGGCATGGCCCAAAAACAGTCACTGGCGGCCAATCCACTGGCTTCGGCTGTGGCCGCGCACGTTGGATACACGTGTTCATCGTTCGGACGGTTTACCAATGCGCTTTATGGTGCCGTGGAAACCCAAATCAGCGCGCAACTCGGCATTTCCGTGGTGCCGCGTTATCCCATGTCAAGTTATGACGCGCTCTGGTTGGCGGCATTGGCACTTAAAAAAACCGGCGGAACCAACACTATGGATGAGCTTGTTGCCACCATCCATTCCGTGGCAACCAATTATGAAGGATGCACCGGTCCGATCGCTTTCAACGATTCCGATGACCGTGCAACAGGGACCTATGACATGTGGTCTTATCGGGGCGATGTCCAGGGTTGGGTGGAAGGCAAGGTTGGTCCGGCCGTAACCGTGAACCAGTCTGATGGCCTGGTGACTGTCCAGGACGGCAACGAAGTTACGGTTGAAGTAAAAATGGCGCCGCCCGGCAACAGGCTCGGCATGGAGGCGGATTGGTGGGTGGCGGTATGCTCCGCGGCGGGCTGGTATTATTTTGGCCCCGACTTCAATTGGTATGCGGAGAATGATTTTGCAAAATGGCGCCCGGTTAACCAGGGCATGCTCTTCGATCTGAACTCCACGGTGGTTTTGCAAACAGTGATCTTGCCGGCCGGGGATTATATATTTTACTTCGGGGTGGATGAGCGCAATGGCAGGGTGGATGACGGAATCTGGTTCGATTCTGTCCGGTTGAGCGTGCAGTAACCGGCGGTCTTTATTACAGACGGCTATGCCCTGGGCGCGGCGCGTTCCGAAGCTTCGAAGCAGGCTAACCATAGGCTTCTTCAAGCAATTTGACCAAGTCATCTACGAGCGGATATGAGGGATTGGCGCCCGCGCATTGATCATCAAAAGCCGCTTCGGCCATGAAACTCAGCTTGGCCTTGAAATCGGCTTCCGGCACGCCCGCCGCGCGCAGGCTGGCGGGGATATTCAGTTTTTTCTTTAATTCCGCTACGGCACCGACCAGATTTTCCACACCTTCCGCGGGCGTGGATACGTCCAGCTTGAGCGCCGCCGCGATTTCCGCATAACGGTCCTTGGCCTTGGGCGATGGATAATTTGGTGATGGCGGAAACTTGTGCGGCAACGCGGCGTTATAGCGGATGACGGGAATCATCACCAACGCGTTGGCACGGCCATGGGGGATATGGAACGTGGCCCCCAGGATATGTGCCAGGCAATGATTGACCCCCAGGAGTGCATTGGTGAAGGCCATTCCCGCAATGGTCGAGGCGTTATGCATCTTCTCCCGGGCTTTGGAGTTACTGCCATCCAGGAAAGCCTGCGGAAGGTATTCAAACACCAACTGAACGGCGCGCAGGGCTAAGGGATCGGTATAGTCCGAGGCGGCTATGGATACATAGCTTTCCATTGCATGCGCCAGCACGTCCAGCCCGGTATCAGCCGTGACCGCGGGTGGCACCGTCAGCACGAGATTCGGATCTATGATGGCGATATCCGGTGTAATGGCATAATCCGCAATTGGATATTTTTTACCGGTCTTGGCATCCGTGATCACCGTAAAGGCCGTTACTTCCGATCCGGTGCCGCTTGTGGTGGGAATGGCAATGAAGCGCGCCTTCTGTCCCAAAGGGGAAATTTTCACAATGCGTTTGCGGATATCCATAAACCGCAGGCGCAGGTCGTCAAATTTCAACGACGGCTGTTCGTACATCAGCCACATGGCTTTGGCCGCATCCATCGGCGAGCCGCCGCCCAGCGCGATGATCAAATCCGGTTTGATTTTGTTCAGGACGGCAACGCCCGCCACAATGGTTTCAACGGTGGGATCGGATTTGACGTCGGCAAATACCTCCGGCTGGATCCCGGCATCGTTTAGATAGGCGGTCACGCGTCCTACCGTCCCTTCCCTTACGGCCGAACCCGAACAGACGATAAGTGCGCGTTTGGCACCGAGGTCCTTGATTTCGTGCGTGAAAAAAACATCCAGACAACCCGGCTCAAAATAAATCTTTGACGGCACACGGAACCATTTCATATTCACCATCCTTTTGGAAACCCGTTTGATGTTCAATAAATGTGTAACGGTCACATTGTCGGTCGTGATATTGCATCCCCCGGTCCCACAACCGAGGGTCAATGACGGATGCAGACTGTTGTAAATACCGCCGACGCCGCCCAACGCCGATGGCGAATTGACCAGAATCCGCCCAGCGTTCAATGTGCGACTAAACTTGTCAATGGCCTGCTGGTCGCGCGAGAAAATGGACACGGAATGGCCCAGCCCGCCGAAATGCGTCAGGTTGGTGCAAATATTAATGGCGTCGTCCAGGTTGTCGGCCACATAATAGCCCAGGAGCGGGCACAATTTTTCACGTGATAGCGGCACGGTCTCACCCACGCCATCCAGGCGCGCGATCAACAGACGGGTTTGAGGCGGAACCTTGATTCCCGCCAACTCGGCAATATATTGCGCACTCTTGCCGACGACCTTGGATGACATGCCCTTTTTTACCGGGTCAATAACGATGTCCTGGATCACGGCGATCTCGGCCGGCTTTAGAAAATAAGCGCCCTGGGAAACCAAGCGCTCTTCCACCGCCTTGCGGATGTCCCGATGCACGACGATCGCCTGTTCCGAGGCACAGATCATTCCGTTGTCGAAAGTCTTGCTCATCAGAATGTCATTGACCGCCATGGGAATGTCTGCGCTTTTATCAACATATACCGGCACGTTGCCGGGGCCGACGCCGATGGCGGGCTTGCCGGATCCGTAGGCCGCCTGAACCAGGCCTGTGCCACCCGTGGCCAGGATCAAGGCCACGTTGGGATGCGTCATCAACGCCTGCGTCATTTCCCGGGACGGTTCCTCGACCCATCGGATAACGTAGTCCGGCGCACCGGCCGCCACGGCGGCCGCATAAATGACCCGGGCGGCTTCATTACTGCACTTCAATGCATTGCGCGAGGCACAGAAGACAATGGCATTGCGGGTTTTGAGCGCAATCAGGCTCTTAAACATTACCGTTGAGGTCGGATTGGTAATCGGCGTGATGCCCAGGACGACGCCCAGGGGTTCGGCATATTCCATCAGGCCGGTGGCGGGACAATCATGGATCAGCCCAACCGTTTTGATGTCGCGAATATCATTATAGATATATTCCGTGGCAAAAAGATTCTTGATGACCTTGTCCTCAAACACGCCCATGCCGGTTTCTTCGACCGCCATACGGGCCAGTTCCAAGCGATGGGCGGCGCCAGCTTTGGCCGCCGCCGCCACAATTTGGTCCACCTGTTCCTGATCATACTGGGTAAAAATAGCAGCGGCTTCATTGGCCTGGCTCATGAGCGCGTCAGCCGCGGCTTTGACATTCGTGTCGGATTTCTTCGTGTCCATTTTCGCTCTCCTGATGCGGCATAAAATTGAAAACAAACGCCTGCCTGTGTTCTGAAAAATTTAACGAAAACTTATGACCAGCCATAATGTCCACAATGGTTATGGACAGAGCGTCTTGACGGCATCCGCTTCATTTTCAAACACATTAAAAGTCAAATCCAGCGCGGCCAGCTTGAATAATTTATAGATTTCCGGCAGGGGGCGGATCATGGCTAATTTCGTTCCGCTGGCGGCGGCGCTTTTATAGACCATTATCAGCATGCGCAACCCGGCGCTACTGACGAAGGTTACCGCTTCCAGATTCAGGACAAGGCCGTTTGAACTTTGTTGAAGCGCTTCCATCAACTGGGGTTGGATTTGACCTTCCGTTTCCACGGACAGGCGCCCGCGCAATGCAAGGATGTTGATTCTTGGATTTACGGTGCTGGCAGATAATGCAACAGTCATACGATTCTCCTCAGGCTTATCCGGCCATTCAATTCAGGGTTATTGATCGGATGATAAACACAAGTAAAATAATAAACTCCGCTGGTTTTGTCAATCTGGTTGTTGGAGCCGCAACGCTTCAGAATTCTTTGGTGCTGGAAAGCCCGACTTTTTAAATTTAATTCGGTGATTATATCAGGGCGGAATACTGGCGAGAAGTAAAATGAGCGAATAAATTGAATAAGCGGTGGGTTGGATTCAACAAGGTTGC
>JBDRJR010000058.1:0-38036 GCA_043814705.1 Verrucomicrobiota bacterium
AAACGACACGAAAGTTATTTTTGGGTAATGAAAAACAGAATCTAATCTTTATCCATTTCGTGTGTTCCGTGTATTTCGTGGTTAATCGGTTTTAGTATTTTCTTGTTTTTCTTAACGGTTTCTGATGGTTGAGGTACTAACGCAGAGCGTAGAGCGTGGAGCGTGGAGCGTCAAGTACGGAGTCTGTCTTTCTATAGCACATGGCACCGTCCGCAACCAGGATAATTTTGACCATCACGTTAATGGCCGCGGCCAATTTGTGTTTATCCATGCAGGCCTTCCACAGGATTCCCGTCATACCCCGCGCTTGACGCTCCACGCTCCACGCTTTGCCCGCCGCGCCCCCGGCCGTTTCCCGATCGGCCGGCCTTTCGCCGCGGGCGCTCCAGCCGCATTGGCGGCAACAGCGGCGCGGGAAGCATCCACAACCGCAAAATCAATCTGCCGCTTGTCAAAATCAACGCGGGCGGGAAAAACACGCAGGCGATCGCCGAGGGTGAACGTCACCTTGCCGGCGCGCAGAACCTGGCGCTGTTCATCATAATGGACAAATTCACGGGACAGGGTTGATACATGCACCAGTCCCTGGACTTGCAACTGGGTAAGTTCAACGAACAAACCGAAGTTTTTCACACGCACAACAATGGCGTCATATACCTGCGGCTTTCTCCGGACAATCTGCTGTTCCAGGAACCGGTATTTTTTGATCTCCAACAGGTTCTTTTCGGCCGTCTCCGCCACCTGCTCGGTCCGCGAGCAGGACAGGCTGAGGGCCGCCAGGTCGCCATGCGCATAGGGACTGCGATGTTGGGTGAGCATGGCCTGTAGAATACGGTGCACCACCAAGTCCGGGTAGCGTCGAATGGGCGATGTGAAGTGCGCGTAAAATTTCTTGGCCAGCCCGTAATGACCCAGCGTCTGGGGCGAATACAGGGCACGCTTCATGCTTTTCAGCGTCGCCAGCTTGGCGTCATATTCGAACATGTGCCCCCGCACGGACTTAAGGAAATCCGTGATGTTCTTGCGCTTGGAGAGATCGCCGGGGTGGAATCCCATTTCGGTCAGTTGCGCCGCCAGCATCTCCAGTTTTTCCGGCGTTGGCGGCTCGTGCACGCGATGCATGAGCGCAAACCCGCGCGCGCTGAGTTCCCGATCCACGGCCTCGTTGGCGGCCACCATGCATTCCTCGATCAACTGATGCGAAATATCATTCAGGTTCTGGCGAATATCCGCAATCATGCCGTCCGAACCCATGATGACTTCATATTCCGGCATATCCAGATCCAACGCATACTGGGCAAAGCGCCGCTGACGCATCTGCTGGGCCAGCTGATGCACCCGGCGCAATACGGCAAGCTGATCCGGACTGATCTTACTCGCCGGAGGCGCGCCGGGGCCTTCTACCTGCAAAAAAGCAAGGGCTTGTTCATAGGTCAGGCGCAAGCGCGAGCGGATCAGGCTTTTGCAAAATTCGGCATGGAGCGGCACACCGTCTTCGTCAAAAGTGATTAAGACCGAAAAGGCCAGCCGGTCCTCATCCGGACGCAAACTGCATAAACCGTTGGAAAGTTGCTCCGGAAGCATCGGCAAAACCCTGTCCGGCAAATATACGCTGTTGCCGCGCGCCTGCGCTTCATGGTCCATGTGACTTCCCGGGCGGACAAAATGGGAAACATCGGCAATATGCACCCCAAGCACGCGGCGGCCACGGGGATCGGTCTCCAGGGAAAGCGCATCGTCATAATCACGGGATGTGGTCGGGTCAATGGTGAAAATAAAACGATCGCGGAAATCCCGGCGATTGCCCGGATTGGCCAGGCCTGCGGGCGAAACTTCGGCCTCCCGGAGGACTGCCGTTGGAAAAGTGTCCCGCAGGCCGTAATGCCGGATAATGGTCAGTGTATCCAAAGAAGGATTGGATTCCGGGCCGATAACCTCGATGATTTCGGCTTCCGGACTGACGTGTTTATTCGGCCATTCAGTGAACTGGATAACCACCCGATCGCCGACACGGGCGCCCTTGGTATCGGCCACATAAAAATCCTGCGTATAGGCCGGATCAATCGGCACAACATAGTGAAAGCGCGGAGTAGCCTTAAGCGTGCCGGCAATCGCCCGGCGGGAGCGCTCCAGAATTCTGATCACTTTGCCGGTCCGGCGCACCCTGGTTTCCGGATCCACCTGGCCCGGGTCCAGGCGCACCACGACCCGGTCGGACGGCATGGCCGTCCCCACACTATCGCGTGCCACAAAAATCTCGACGGACCCATCCAGCGGCTGGACAATGCCATGCCCAGAGCGCAGGATATCGAGTTGACCGGTAATCAAGTCGGCCGGTTTCCCCATCGCGTAATGGTTCTGGCGGATGCGCACGATCTCGCCATTACGAACCATCCATTCCAGAAGCGTGCGCACGTGCTTGCGGGCGCCGCCCGACAGAGCCAGGGCCCTGGCAATTTGGTCATCCGTCAACGGCCCGCTTTCCGGCGACTGAAAAAGACCCATTACACGGTCACGAAACGCTTCGGTCAACAGCTTGTTTTGTTTCATTTATATCTGCGCCTTAAAAACGGAGTAAATTCCAAAAGTTAGAACGCCACCTCGAACGCATCGAATTCACCGGTTGGCTCGGCGTACGACTCCCGGCAAGTCAGAACATTGGCCGCCGGCGGTCCGTGTCGGCACCAGCAAACGAAAAGTTCCAGACGCGATTCCTCACCTTCAGCCATTACTTCCACGCAACCGTCGTCACTATTCCGAACCCAGCCGCGCACATCGTTTTGACGCGCAGTCTGTACACAATAATGACGGAAGCACACTCCCTGCACCCGACCGGAAATCATGAGATGAACCCGCACCTGCATGCCCCGTATCTCACAAAAATGGTTGATGGTTTATGGTCGATGGTTGATGAAGAACACTCGTGACACATTCATTATGGCAGAAGGTTTCAATCCATGAACCATTGCCGATTATCATAGCCTTTTGCCGCCGTTAATGTCCAGCCACGAATACCTGCCCCCGATCCGCGCGTAAACGCACTGATCGGGAATGGCTGACAAGCCCCACTTGAGCTTACCTTGCCGATCTATGTCTCGTGATCCTGCGGCAAAGCGCTGTGTGGCTAAATTCATAAACCATCAACAATTATCCGCGCGACTTCCACCGCAACCACCCCATCCCCGCAAGCAAGACCAGCGTGAAAGCGGCGCAACTTAAGCCCAGGACATCGCCATGCCGCGTAAAAAATGTCAGCGGCATATCCGCCGGCGGCAGGGCGACGGCATGCGTCAAGTAATCGGGTGGCGGCAAGGACCCCTGGGCGCGCCCCAGGCGACGGACAATGCGTCCGCAACGGTCAATAACGCACGTGATCCCCGTATTGGTCGCGCGCACGGCGCTCACCCGATTCTCCACGCACCGGAAAACGCACTGCGCCATGTGCTGACGTGATGCCCACGAGGGGTCGAACCAGGCATCATTTGTTTGATTGATAAGCAGGCGCGCCCCGGCACGCACACAGTCCCGGGCCAACCCCGCCACCGTGTCCTCAAAACAAATCAATACGGCAAAGGCCCGGCGGCCCATCTGAAAAACAGTGGCCTCCCGGCCGGGTGTAAAGCTTTCCGCAACGGGCGTCAACACGCGCAGAAAAGGAATCCACTGCTCCAGCGGAATATATTCGCCGAACAACACCAGGTGCCGCTTGGCATAGGTTTGAGGAGCCGAGTCGTCCGGCTGATACAGAAAAGCGCTGTTAAAATATTTAATGGCGCGACCGGAATCATCGAAATCCATCGAACCCATCAGCACACTCACTCCGTGCCCGGTTACATCGGCAACAATTTTCCGGCTGACCGGAGAAGTACGAACGAAATCGGGCACAACTGTTTCCGGCCATACAATCAGGTCCGGCGCATAATGCGCAATCGCCTGCAGACTGGTGCGCCGCAAACGATTATTGATTGCGGATGTCCAGACCTCCGACCATTTTTCGAGTTGGGGAATATTCACCTGCACGGCGGCGATTTTCAGCGTGTCCGTCGTCTCCGGGAGTCGGCGCAAGGCCAAGCGCCCATACAAAAGCGCCAGGCCAATCCCAAGCAAAGCGATGAGCAATTCCAGCGGTATTCGCAGGGGCGCACCCGGCTGACGCCAAATATATTTAAGCAGTGCAAGCGCCAGGGCCGCATTGACCAGAACCACCAGATAGGAAACGAGATAAACCCCGCCAATTTCCGCAACTTGAATCAGCGGCCAATTCGCGTACTGGCTGACCCCCAGCGGATTCCAGGGAAACCCGGAAAAAAGCGTGGCGCGCAGGTACTCCCACCCGACCCACACGGCCGGGATAAATAGCGCCAGCAGGGAATCCCGCAATCGCGGGTAAAAACCATTACGGGCAATCCACCACGAAACGATCAACGCAAAACCGGCCATGAAAAGCGCGCAGTACAAACCGAGAAAAAACCAGCCGACCCAGGATACGCGCGTCAGCCAGGCTATGGACAAAAGCCAGAAAACCATGCCGGCCAGGAAACCCGAATGGAACGCGATGCGCGGCGCACACGAGGCGCTGACCATCAGCAAAGGTATCAGGGCAACCCATGCCAGCGCCGGCCATTCCAGCGGCGGAAAGGCCGCGAACAGAAGCAGGCCGGACAACATCGCGGCAAAGCCATCTAAAATCATTGTCCGGGGAATACGAAGTCCTGTCATTAGCGTCTTTCCGAAAAAAGATACGCGCTTTTACGTGTAGGGGAGTATGGGCGTATGGGCGTAAAGATTCTGGCGTGTGTCCTCGAACTCCCACACTTCCATACTCCCATACCCTCACGTCGATTCATTCACGTCCGGCCACAACACTTTTTGAACTTCTTGCCGCTCCCACAGGGACAAGGATCATTGCGGCCGATCTTGGGTCCCTCCCGGTGACGGGGGAGCGATGCGCCATCCGTCTGCTGTCTTCCGCCGTCCGTCATCTGGCCCCCTGCGCCGCGGCCGAGTGAAGCAACTTCATTATGCACCAGACGCACCGGCATCGAAGCCATTAAGCGCTCATAGCCCTGCAGTGACGTTGTTGAGCGAAAAATTCGGGTGACGACCTCGTTTTTGATCGTATCCATGAGCGAGGCAAACATGGCGTAGGCCTCGCGCTTGTATTCCACCAGCGGGTCCTGCTGGCCGTAGGCCCGCAAACCCACGCTCTGCCGCAGATAATCCATCGCGCGCAGGTAATCCTGCCAGTGCGTGTCGATGGCATGCAGGAGGATGAAACGCTCCATGCCGGGCAACATGGACGCGTCTTCAATCTGAACCTTGAGTTCGTAGGCGCGCTTGACGCGCTCGAACACCTTGGCCGAGACCGTTTCCGTGTCCAAGCCCGCGCCGGTCAGTTCCGCGCGCTTGAACCCGACGGGGAACGTGGCATTAACCCACGTAACAAAATTATCCATCAACTCGGCACTGCCATCGTTAAACGCTTCCTGCGCCTGTACTTCGATGACATCCGCCACAATGTCGTAGATATGTTCACGAACCTGCTCGCCTTTCACAATGTTGCCGCGGAACCCATAAATAATTTCCCGTTGCTTGTTCATCACGTCGTCATATTCCAGCGTGCGGCGGCGAATGGAATAGTTGTGCTGCTCGACGCGCCGCTGGGCCGTCTCGATGGAACGGTTTAACCAGGGGTGCTCCAACTGCTGGCCTTCCTCGATACCCAAGCGGCCCATGATGCCGGAAATACGGTCCGAGCCAAAAAGACGCATCAAGTCGTCCTCCAGCGATACATAAAATCGGGAAGAACCGGGATCACCCTGGCGCGCACAGCGCCCGCGCAATTGGCGGTCAATTCGGCGCGACTCATGCCGTTCGGAACCAATCACGTGCAAGCCGCAGGGCTTTTCCAGCAACTGCGCGCGCAGTGGCCGGCCATCGGCCTTGTCATGCAAGGTCAGCTTGGACTCGATCAGCGACTTGGCAAGATACACAACCCCCTCGCCGAGCTTGATATCCGTTCCGCGGCCGGCCATGTTGGTGGCAATGGTCACGGCGCCGGCGTGCCCCGCGCGCATCACAATCTCGGCTTCGCGCTCGTGGTTCTTGGCATTGAGCACATTGTGCGGGATTCCCTCGCGTTTAAGCATCCGGCTCAACAGCTCCGAGGTTTCCACCGAAATGGTGCCCACCAGCACCGGCTGGCCGCGCTTGGAACAATCCGTAATTTCCTCGAGAATGGCGCTGAATTTTTCGCGCCGGGTGCGATACACCACGTCGTTGGTATCCACCCGCCGCACCGGCCGGTTGGTCGGAATCACAATCACATCCAGATGGTAAATGTCGCGAAACTCGTTGGCCTCCGTCTCGGCGGTGCCGGTCATGCCGGCCAATTTCTTGTATAAACGAAAATAGTTCTGAATGGTGATCGTGGCCAGGGTCTGCGTCTCACGTTCGATCGTGACGCCCTCCTTGGCCTCGACAGCCTGATGCAGGCCGTCACTCCAGCGGCGGCCCGGCAAAATCCGGCCGGTGAACTCGTCCACAATCAGCACCTGGTTGTTCTGGACCACGTATTCCACGTCTTTTTCATAGAGACAGTAAGCGCGGATCAGCTGGTCCACATTGTGGATGCGCTCGCTCTTCTCGGCAAAGGCATTTTGGATCTCCTGCTTGCGCGCCAGTTTTTCCTGCGGCGCAAGTTCGGCCTGGCCATCAATGACGGCCATGTGTGCAATCAGGTCCGGCAAAACATAGGCGTCGGGATCGGCCGGATTCATGGCCGCACATCCTTTTTCGGTCAGGGTGGCGTCATGCCCGCGCTCGTCAATTGTAAAAAACAATTCCTCGCGAAGGGTGCGCGCCTGCTCCTTGTACATTTCCGTGAGAAACGAGTTTTCGGCCTGTTCCAAAAGTTTGCGGATCGCCGTATCTTCCAGCAGATGCAAAAGCTGTTTATGTTTGGGCATGCCGTGCCGGACCTGGTACAAACGCTGTCTGGCTTTTTCAGTATCGCCTTGATCCAGACTGTCCCTGGCCGCCTGCATCAACGCGTTGCAGAGTTCGCGCTGTTTGCGGACTAAGCGCTCCACCAGCGGCGTCATAGCCGTAAACTGATGCGTAGAGACCGGCGCGGGCCCGGATATGATGAGCGGTGTGCGGGCTTCGTCAATCAGGATACTGTCAATTTCATCCACAATCGCATAAAAATGATCGCGCTGAACTACTTCTGCCCTGGTAAAGGCCATGCCGTTGTCACGCAGGTAATCGAAGCCGAACTCACTGTTCGTGCCATAGGTGATGTCGCAGGCATATTGCGCGCGGCGCTCGGCCTGGTTCATCTGGTTCTGGATACAGCCAACCGTTAGTCCCAGGTAATTGAAGACCGCGCCCATCCACTGCGAATCGCGGCGCGCCAGGTAATCGTTGACCGTCACCAGGTGCACGCCACCGCCCGCAAGCGAATTCAGATAAAGCGGCATGGTGGCCACAAGCGTCTTGCCTTCACCCGTGGCCATCTCGGCGATCTTACCCTGGTGCAGAACCATGCCGCCCATGAGCTGAACGTCAAAGGGCACCATATCCCAGACCATGTCGTGCTCGCACACCGTGATGGTTGTGCCGACCAGGCGGCGGCAGGCGTTTTTGACCACGGCAAAGGCCTCGCACAACAGGCTGTCCAGCGACGCGCCGCGCGCCAGGCGGTCCTTGAATTCGACGGTCTTGGCGCGCAATTGGTCTTCGGCAAGGGATTGGTATTCCTGTTCCAGGGCGTTAATGCGCTCCACCAGCGGCCGCAGTTTGCGTAAATCGCGCTGGTGCTTGGTGCCGACAATTTTATTGAACAGCCATTGCATGAACGGGGAATTTAACAGGATTGCCACGCTTTGTCAAAAAATGCTTCACAAACTCTTGCTAAGTGATGCCATGCGTATATAATGGCCGCCATGAATGATCACGCTTCCATCCAAACCACGGTGGTCATGGATCAAACGCCGGCATCCCGCGTTGCCGCGCAATACGGGGCCACGCGCGGCGCGCGGCCAGCAAGTGGAACACGCCGAAGGCGCGGTCCGCTTCCTGCCCCGCCCGTGGCGGGGTCCACGCTTGACGTGCCACCGGCGCCGGCTGATGCCGAATTTGCGGATCTGCTGAAACATTATCGCGCGATTATCCGCGCGCGCGCCATCCCCTATCCCGTATCCTATCAATTCACCAAGGAACTTGGTCACGGACGGCAGGGGGTGGTATTTCTGGCAACGCGCCATGGCGCGCGCGCCTGCCTGACCCATCACGCCATCAAGCTGTTTGACCCGTGCATTTATTCCAGCGCGGCAAAGTATTGGACGGATATGGGCCGGATTGCCAAGCAGATATCGCTCTTGCAACCAATCAACAACGTCAATATGGTATCAAGCGATTTTTACGAGGAATGCAACGGCATTGGCTACATGCACATGGCCGTTATTGACGGCGTTGACCTGCAGTTTCTGATAGACGGCAAACACATGGAAATTGCCCGGTCCCGCAGTACCCCCGAGGAATGGAATCACTTCCTCAACGTGCTGTTCCGGATGGAAAATGGCCGGGTCAGCCTGCACGCCGGCCTGGCGCTTTATATCCTGCGCAATGTTTTGCGCGGCATTGCGGTATTGCATGCCAACGGGTTTATTCATGGCGACATCAAGCCAACCAATATCATGGTGAATATCCAGGGCACGGTAAAACTGGTTGATTTCGGCCGCGCGGCGCGGATCGGCGAACAGGTAAACATCCTCCTGGGCAGTCCGCTCTATATGGCGCCGGAAAGCCACCGCCGCGAACCGGGCTTCATCCAGTCGGACATTTTCAGCGCCGGCTTGGTTGGCCTGGAAATGCTGAAGGGGCGCCAGATTGCGCGCATGGCCGATTTCAACGAAAATAATCTGCTTGATTTTAAAACCACTCTGGCCGGCCAGATCGAGCAATATCTTCCGGATGAGGTTCTGGGCAACATTGAATTCATTCACGTTTTGAAACATTTCCTTGAACCCGACATGGTCAACCGATATGCTGACGCCCGCGAAGCTGAATCCGGCGGACACAGTCTGATGTCGGCCCGTCAATGGCTCAGCGACAGCGAGCGCGAATGCGAATACGAACGCGAACTGGAGGCCTATCTGCACAAACTCGTGGACGAGGATACCGGCACGCTTAACCCGCATTTCGCCTCCGACAACCTGACCGCCGTGATTGAGGTCTGAAAAGGAGCATCAAAAAATGATCCATTGGCTTGTGCAAACACTGCGTGATCACCCCGAAATTGCCGTCTTCCTCACTCTGGCAGTCGGCTTTTTCATCGGCAAAATAAAAATCGGCAAATTTACCCTGGGCTCGGTTACCGGCGTTTTGCTCGCCGGCGTGCTGATGGGGCAGTTGCACATCACGATTTCGTCCAATGTAAAGGCTATTTTCTTCCTGATGTTCCTTTTTGCCGTCGGGTATAGCGTCGGGCCGCAATTTTTCCGGGGGTTAAAGAGCGGCGGCCTGGCACAAGTGCTGTTCGCGGTTATTGTATGCGTCACGTGTCTTTTAACCGCCTATGCGGCCGCCATAATTTGCAGACTTGATGTGGGGTTCGGCGCCGGACTCCTGTCGGGCGCCTGCACGATCTCGGCCGTTCTGGGTGTGGCAACGGATTCGATCAACCAGTTGGCCCACGTGGCCGCGGATCAGAAGAAACTGTTCCTCGACCACATGCCGGTGGCCTATGCGGTGACCTACCTGTTTGGCACAGCCGGCTCGGCCTGGTTCCTCGCATCCATCGGGCCCAAACTTCTGCGCGTGAACCTGGCCGAAGAATGCAAGCAACTGGAATCCCAGATGGGCGCAACGGAAGCCGAACCGGGCGTGGTGTCGGCCTATCATAAATTCGTGGTGCGGGCCTACCGCGTATCGGCGGACAGCTTTTGCATAAATAAAACCGTGGATGCGATCGAGCGTCATTTCCTGCCCGCGCGAATCTGTATCGAGCGCATCCGCCAGGGCGAAAAGATTAGCGAGCCCGCCATTGATCAGGTCATTCACGCTGGCGACGTGGTCGCCCTGGCCGCGCGCCGTGACGTGGAATTACGGGAAGGACCTGCTTTCGGGATCGAAGTGGATGACCCTGCCCTGCTTGACTTCCCGGCGGAGTTGCTTGACGTGGTAATTACCCGCCGGAAGATTGACGGCAAGACCCTCCAGGAACTGACCAAAATGGATATTGGCCGGAACGCCCGCGGCATTTTCGTGCGTAAGCTGATGCGCTCCGGAGTGGAATTGCCCATCACGCCCGGCACGCAGGTAAACCTGGGCGACGTAGTCCAAATCGGCGGCGCCAAGCGCGACGTCGAGCGCGTAATTCCATTGCTGGGCTATGCCGACCGCCCGACCAATATGACCGACATGGTCTTCATGGGACTGGGCATCGGCGTGGGCGCCATAATCGGCGCCATCACCTTCACGCTTGGTTCTGTTCCGCTTACGCTCAGCACGAGCGGTGGCACGCTGATCGCCGGATTAGTGTGCGGCTGGTTGCGCTCCGTCCACCCCGTTTTCGGTCGCATCCCGGCCCCGGCTCTGTGGGTCTTTAACAACGTGGGACTGTGCGCCTTTATTGCGGTAGTCGGAATCGGTGCGGGACCCGGGTTCGTGGAGGGATTAAAACAGCAGGGGCTGGCATTGTTCTTCGCCGGGGTGATGGTGACCCTGATCCCGTTTATCGTTGGCCTGCTGGTCGGTAAATACATTTTCAAAATGCATCCGGGCATCCTCCTGGGCGCCTGCGCCGGCGCGCGCACGACAACCGCCGCGCTGGGCGCCATCCAGGAAGAAGCCAAAAGCAAGGTGCCGGCATTAGGCTACACCGTGACCTATGCCGTGGGCAACACCCTGCTCACGATCTGGGGCGTTATCATTGTCATGCTGTTGCACTGAACCATAAACCCGCATTTGGAGGAACACCCATGAGCCCGATGAACCCCATTTCCGTCTCCCGGCCACAGGAAAAGGCGCTGGAAATCCTCAGCCCTTTTGAATTGAAAAATAACCTGATCCAACTCGCCGAGGAGCACACCCGCAATAGCGCGACCCAGATGCTCAATGCCGGACGCGGCAACCCGAACTGGGTCTGCACCACGCCGCGCGAAGCGTTTTTCACCCTCGGCCGCTTCGGCATTGAAGAATCGAAGCGCACGCTCAATGTGCCCGATACCGGCGGCATGCCGCAAAAGCCGGGGATCGCCCAGCGATTCATGGAGTTTCTCGACCGGAATCCGGACGCACCGGGCGTTAAATTGCTCCGCGCGGGTTTCGACTATGGAATGAAAAAATTAGGGTTGGACGCCGATACATTCGTCCACGAATTGACCGACAGCATCATCGCCGACCAGTATCCCACCCCGGACCGCATGCTCCACTGCACGGAACGCATCGTGCAGGCCTATCTCGCGCAAGAAATGTGCGCGGGAGCGCCGCCGAAGGGCCGTTACGACCTGTTCGCCGTCGAAGGCGGGACGGCGGCCATGTGTTATACGTTCGACTCGCTGATGGTGAACCGCCTGCTCCATCGCGGCGACACCATTGCCCTCGGTGTGCCGACGTTCACCCCCTATATCGAGATTCCTGAATTAGATCGTTTTTCGTTCCGGGTTGTCGAAATTAGCGCCAACAAGGAACTGCGCGCCGACGGCACCCATACCTGGCAGTATGCCGATGCTGAAATCGACAAGCTGGCCGACCGGCGGATTAAGACCTTTTTCCTCGTGAACCCGAGCAACCCGCCCTCCTACGCGATGCGCGCCGGTTCCCTGCAAAGGCTTGTTAAACTGGTTAAGACCAAACGCCCCGACCTGATCATCATTACCGATGATGTTTACGGCACCTTCGTGCCCGGCTTCCGTTCACTGATGGCCGAACTGCCGCATAACACAATTGGTGTTTACTCGTATTCGAAACATTTCGGCTGTACTGGCTGGCGCCTGGGTGTTATCGCCATCCATGAAAAAAATATTTTCGATCCGTTGATCGCAAAACTCCCGGCCAAAGACCGCGCCGCACTGAATAAACGCTATGATACCCTGACCCTGACACCGGAAAAGATGAAGTTTATTGACCGCATGGTGGCCGACAGCCGCTCGGTCGCGCTCAATCATACGGCTGGCCTGTCGCTACCCCAACAGGTGCAGATGGCGCTGTTCTCACTGTTTGCGTTGACGGACGTCGAGAATAGCTACAAAACCATATGCCAGCTGATCGTCCGACGGCGCTACAAGGCGCTCTGGGACGGTCTGGGACTGCCCTACCCGGCGGACAAGGATCGCGCCGGCTACTATTGCGAACTGGATCTGATGGTCTGGGCCGAGCACGCGTTGGGCGCGGACTTCGCCATGTTCCTGAAGAAAAATTACGAGCCGGTGGACGTCCTGTTCCGACTGGCCGAGCTGTCGGGCGTGGTCCTCATGCACGGCGGCGGATTTGAAGGTCCCCAATGGTCGGTCCGTGTGTCGCTGGCAAATCTGCCCGAGGAAGCCTACCCGAAAATCGGGCAATACCTGGTGGAGGCCTCCAAGGAGTACGTCAAGGAATGGCAGGCGACCAAGTAATAACACCTCAACCATCAGAAACCGTTAAGAAAAACAAGAAAATACTAAAACCGATTAACCACGAAATACACGGAACACACGAAATGGATAAAAATTAGATTCTGTTTTTCATTACCCAAAAATAACTTTCGTGTCGTTTAGTGTGTTTCGTGGTGAAAATATCTTTGGGTTGCGGGCATAGCCCGCCTTGGGGGCAAATTCAATGAACTCCATAACTTCGTCTGGCGCGGTTAATGACAGCAATCCGATTGGAACTGATAACAGAATGTCGGCCCCGCACTCTTTCCAAAGGGCTTTGATAACCGGCATCACAGGGTCCGGCGGCAGTTATATGGCCGATTATATCGTCGAACACTGCCCGGGAACTCAGGTCCATGGTATTTCCCGTTGGCACAGCACTTCAACGGCGGATAATCTTGCGAGCGTCCGAAAGAAAGTGACGGTGCACGAGTGTGACCTTACTGATTTCAGCGCCGTGCTTGGCGTCTTGAAAAATGTGAAACCGGACGTCATTTTCCATATTGCATCCCACGCAAACGTTCGGGCCTCGTTTATTAATCCATTGGCCGTTATTTACAACAACGTGATGGGCACCGCCAATCTTTTTGAGGCGATTCGCATGGCGGAATTAGATCCGGTTGTCCAATTATGCAGTACATCCGAGGTGTACGGGCAGGTTTCGCCCCATGAAGTTCCGATTACGGAAAGCCAGCCGTTCCGCGCTTCCAGCCCTTATGCCGTCTCCAAGGTGACGCAGGATCTGTTAGGGTTGACCTATTTTAGAAGTTATGGCTTGAAAATAATCCGCACCAGAATGTTTGCCTACATAAATCCGCGCCGGGCCGATTTGTTTGCAACATCCTTTGCCCGCCAGGTGGCCCGTATTGAAGCCGGCCAGCAAAGGGAATTGGTGCATGGCAATCTTGATTCCGTCAGGACAATGATTGATGTCCGTGACGCGATGGCGGCCTATTGGCTGGCAATTCAGAAATGCGAACCGGGCGAGGCTTACAATATTGGCGGGACAACGACTATTTCAGTTGGTGATTTTCTCGGCCTCCTTAAGAAACTGGCGAAAGCAAAAATTCCTTCACGCGTTGATCCGCAACTGCTCCGGCCTGCGGATGTTACCCTGCAGATACCGGATGTGACTAAGTTTATCAAGGCAACCGGCTGGAAACCGTGTTATTCTTTTGAGGAAAGCGTTCAACACTTGCTGGATTATTGGCGGGCGCAGGTGCGTCAAGCGCTTTGTTAACGCATATGAAAGTCGTCGTTTTCAGTCCTTTGTTGTCATTTCCCGGGCACTTTGCCAGGATAACGAGCATCAAAGCGCTCTTTTTTTCTGCCGTTGGGATGGATGTTACTGTCGCAGGGTTTCCTGCCGTTGACAAGGCCGGGATAGCGCCCGAACTGACATACGTCAGCCGGTTGGCGGGGATGCCGCCAAAATGGCAATCGGTCTGTAGGCACGGGCGGAATCGTTTGGGTAAATTATGGGTGGTCGTAATCGAAAATATTCTGGGGCATCTGGGCGCCTTGCAATATGCCCGGAAAATCAAGGCCGATATCGTTTATATTACCGATTTGGAACCATGGGTTATTATTTTATTGAAAGCTGTCGGATGCTTGCGGAAAGTTCCGCCCTTGGTCGGCTTTATCCCGTCGGTATTTTTTGTGCCAACGTCGTTAAAAGGTATTCCCTTTCATGTATGGGCGCGCGCATTATTGATTCATTGGTCAATGCCGCTTCTGCCCCATTGCATGGACGTGGTGTGTGATAATCAATTTGTCGCGGACATCTTGTTTAAAAAAAAACAGGCGAAGATTCATATTATTCCTGACGGATTCGACCGTGAAGTTGTTTCGCGAAACGTAAAACAGGATGCGCGCCGCCGGTTGAATCTGCCGCTGGACCAACGGATCCTGCTTCTATTCGGCGTTGATATTTTCAGCCGGGGCGCGGATTTATTATACGAGGCATTGACCGGCGTGGAACCGGCATTCATGTTGTGCGTTGTCGGAAAAATCGCGCGTTTTTATGTGCCCAAGCATCTTGGCGATAATAATGGCTGGGACCCATATACGCGCAAGGTTCCCGGTTTTGTGTCCGAAGAAGAGCGCCGGCTGTATTTTATGGCCTGTGATGCCGTGATCCTCCCGTATCGTCAGGGCTATCCGATGACAAGCGGATGCATGCGCGATGCGATTAGTTTCGGCAAGGCTGTTTTGGTGTGTGATCAATATTTTGTCGGCGATATGGTGAAAAAACATGATCTTGGATTAACCTTCCCGCCGGAAGATATTCCCGCCATACGAAATTGTTTGCGGACATTTGCGGTTCAACCGCAGGAATGGTTTGATCAAATCGAAATCAATTGCCGCGGGATCGTTGATGAGTATTGTTGGGAACGGATCGCGGAACAATACCGCGATGTGTTTAAATCGCTTGCGATCGAAGCATAAAAAATGTGTTTGCTTGCCAGTATGTTCGCGTGCGTTGCGTAATCTCGAATTATTAAAAAATTCAGCGTCAGGCGAATGCCGGCCCGGGATCTCAAAGCGGGGACCGGTTAATAAGGCGAATAAATGAACGAATCATCCGGACAACAAATAATGCGCCGCTGGGCGTTCGCAATCATGATGCTGGCGATTCTCGGCTTCGCTATGCTCGTGTTCCGGCCGGTCATGGTTCCTGGTCAATGCCTGTTTACAACGGATGACAATATCGGCCAGATGCAGATGGTTAAAAATGGATTATCCGTTTGGGCCGATGGTAATTACGCTGATAATGTTTTGTTGGGTATGCCTGCTGGCGCCGTGTCGGTCATGGGTTGGAATTCATTGATGATCTGGTTGTTGCCTAACAAGTTTTATATCAACTGGATACGTGCCATATGTTTGGGGCTGGCGTCTGTGTTTTGTTTCCTTTTTTTGCGCCGGCAAGGCGTAGGGTGGGGGGCGGTGTGCATGGCTTGTTTGACGGTTTTCTGGTTAGGTAGTAACCTGACGCTGACTTATGCGGGGCATATCGGGAAATTCGGGCTCCTGATGGTTGCCAGTCTATCCTTGTATTGTATCTCCCGCGCGTTAGCCAGGCAGTCGAGTATATTGTGGGGCATTCTGACGGGTGGTGTGATTGCCTTTATGTTAATGGAACAAATGGATGTAGCCCTGCTTTTCGGCTTTACTCTGGGGGCTTATGCCTTATTTCTGGCAATTAGACAATGGCGGGAAAATGGGACTTGGGCGAAATCTGTAGTCACGCTCACTTTGATGGGTGGCATGCCGCTGTTAATTTCTGTCACCATGATGTTCGTTGCTTATGTGTTTAATGTCAAGGATGTGGCCAGTATGCAGGCGGAGTCGCCACAGGAGAAATGGAATTACGTCACGCAGTGGAGCTGGCCGCCGGATGAATGCATTGATTTCATTGCGCCCGGTTATATGGGTTGGCGGAGCGGGGAACCAGCGGGTCCTTACTGGGGCCGCATGGGGCGCTCGGCCGGCTGGGAACAAACCCGGCAGGGGTTCATGAATTTCAAGTTGGAAAATCAATATCTGGGCATTATTCCGATCCTGCTGGCGGTATTCGCGATTTTTTCCGTGCTGGCGCGCGGAAAGTATGGGGGTAATGGCGTAATGGAGTGTCGGAGTGAAAGTGTAAAAGGGGCAAAGGATCGTGAGATGCTATCCTGCACCGATACACCCATACTCCCATACGCCACGACTTCAATGCGTGCCGAAATCCTGTTTTGGGGATGTGTCGCGCTGATTACGCTGTTGCTGGCGTTTGGGAAGTTCTTTCCACTGTATGCTCTATTTTATAAACTGCCCGTAGTTTCCTCCATCCGTAATCCGAACAAGTTCCTGCAGGTGTTCCAGCTGGCGCTGGGTATTCTGGCGGCTTATGGGTTGGATGCGATGCTGAAGATGGGCCGCAAACCGTTGACTGTGGGCTGTAGACGGAAGACAGACGGCGGATGTCGGATAACGGACGATGGATTGGACGCCAGCGATAGATGACGGACGCAGGGGGGGGCATGAATGATGAAGACTAAAATTGTCATGTATAATCCGAGGGGGTCATTAATACTTCCTTATGACGGCCCGCCCATGGCTATCCTTATGGCCGCTTGTTTGCTCGATAAAAGCAAACAGGACATCAAAATTATTGATTGGCATTATCATGACTATCAGGAAAGGATTCTGCAAGAGTGCCGGGATGCCATAATATTCGGTGTTACCTGTCTGACCGGTTATCAAATCAAAGGCATGCTGGAATCCGTCGAACTGGCAAAACGGGCTAATCCGAAAATAAAGGTTGTTTGCGGCGGGTGGCATCCGACATATATGCCCGCGCAAGTGCTTCAATCACAATTTATTGATTATGTTGTGATCGGTCAGGGCCCGCGAACATTTAAAAATTTAATCGAACAGGTTGAAAACGATAAATTGCCGGAAAGTGTGCAAGGCGTAGCCTATCGCCAGGGAACAGAAATAAAAATAAACCCGCCCGGTGAAATAGAGCCGTTATCCAATTTCCCGCTTATTCCTTATGGTCTTTTAGATAATCCCGGCGATTTTTTAGTCAGCACAAAATACGGAAACAGGGTTGCATATCTCTTAAGTTCGCAGGGGTGCCCCGGCAATTGCGGGTTTTGTTCAGAATCGTCTTTTTACAAGCGCAAGTGGTCCTATATTTCCAATGCGGCCATCAAATCGCAAATTACGGAATTCAAAGACAAATACAATATTGATGGCATCATAATGTCGGATTCCAATTTTTTCGTCAATGAGCGCAGGGTTGCGGAATTTTGCGAAATGATTATTGAGATGGGTGTTAAATGGGGGAGTGTTGCCGCCCGTCCGGACAGCATGGCGCGATATAGCGATGCTACCTGGCGGTTGATGCGGGATTCAGGGCTTGATGGTATTTTCATCGGAACCGAATCGGCCAATAACGACACGCTGAAGCTCATGAATAAGCAATGCGTTATTGAGGATACCATCAAGGCCCTGGAAATGGGCAAGAAATATAATATCCGGATGGAGGTGCCTTTCATTATCGGCATACCCGGCTCGGATATTGAAAAGGATTTTAAAATCAACATGCAGTTTTTCAGGGATCATCGCAAGGATGCCGCGCAGTTCCACATGTTCATTTATACGCCTTTCCCGGGGACTGCTTTAATGGCCAAGGCCAAGGAACTTGGTTATAAGCCGCCGGAAAAACTGGAAGGCTGGATTAATTATGGCCTGCATGCCGAAGGAATAATACCCTGGATCCCAAAAAAATGGGCGCCAATCACCGACCAGCTTTCGGTCTATTTCCAGTTTTTAGCCGGTAATTCAGTGAAAATAATAAACACGGCGGTGCCGAAGCCGCTTCGATGGCCTGCGCTCCAGGTGGAAAAAATCATTTGTAAATTAAGCAATTTCAGGATCACGCACTTGTTTTTCCGGATTCCGTTGGAATATAAAATCATCAAGTTTGTCATCAAATATCGGAATAAAATATTCAAGCGTTCCAAGCTGGTGTATTAATGCCCGGCGAACTGCGTGCTGGTGATGGTTGGAAAAATATAAAGCCGCTTGCCCATGATATCCGTAAAAAAATTTTCGATGCGTTATGTCATGGTTTTTGTTTCTGCGGCCTTGGCGGCGGTTTGTCTTTGCGGATGTTATTCCGGGAAGCAATCCGCGCCGGACGTGACCTTTCAGCAATTGGTCGGACGTCTGGCCGATTCTCAAAGCCTGGCGCGGTTGGACCTGTCGGAAACGACGTTGCTCAGTTCCTTCGATCCCACGGGCGGTAATACGGACTACAACCATCCTTTGCGGCCGGGACCGGCGGGCTGGTGGGTAATTGCCGACCTGAAGGGGCCGGGTTATGTCTCCCGCTTCTGGTTCACAGGCGGTGAACCGCACCACGGGATTCGGCTCTATTTTGACAACGAGAAGGCGCCGCGCTATGACACCACCATCGGCCAATTTTGCGGCCAACAAGAGCCGTTTTTGCCGCCCCTGGCCGCCTATGAGAATTACTGCTGGTATAATTACGTTCCCTTGCCTTATGCCAAGCGCCTGATTATCATGGTCCAGGCCGGCGGGTATCAGCCCGGCGGGTGGCCGCGCGTGTTTCACCAGATTAATTACGCGGCCTTGCCGAAAGGAACCTGCATTGAAACCTTGCCCCGTAATTTCAGCAAAAGCGATAACCAGGCCTTGCAGTCTGTTCGGCGGGCTTGGACCAATCTTGCCGCCTGTGCGCCGGTTGACGGGATGGTGACCCAGGCAATGGTCTTGAACTTGGCGTCCGGCCAAAGCGGCGCATTGCCCCTGATTGCGGGACCTGCCATGATCCGGGAAATACGGATAACGCCACAGGCAGTTGCACCTTCAATGGCGGTTGACTGGGATAGTCTTTTGCGTAATGTTATTTTCCGTATCCGCTGGGATAATACGGCGGGCGCCAGTGTGGAATCACCGATCGGAGATTTTTGCGGCAATGTCTGGCGGCGGGCCAAATATCAGGGCATGTATTTCGGTTTGAGTTGCAACACGCTATTTGCCCGGTTTCCAATGCCGTTTGCCAAGGCGGCGGAACTGCAGTTCGAAAACCAGACGGCCAATGCACTGGCTTTAGCGGTTGAAGTGGTAACTGCGCCCATCGCCTGGGATGGGTCCCATGGTTATTTCCACGCCGCCTGGCGTCGCTCCACGCCGCAGGATGTCGGCCACCCGCATGAAATTCTGGCCGCTGTCGGCAAAGGCCGCTATGCCGGATGTATTTTGAGCGCCACCACATTAGATAAAAGCTTCTGGATGCTGGAAGGCGACGAGCTGATGTGGCGGGACGGGGCCGCCGCGCCTTTCTGGAAGGGCACGGGGCTGGAGGATTATTTTAACGGTGGATGGTATTACCAGAATGTTTTGACGCGCCCCCTGCATGGCCTGACGTTCAAAACATTTTTCCGCACGGTCCAGTATCGCATCCATTTGCCCGACCCGGTCATGTTTCAGCAGTCATTCCGCATGATTTTCGAGCGCGGCCCCGACAATGCCAGCAAGGGCTGGCTGGAAAGTGTCGCCTATTATTATCTGGATCAGCCCCGCCCGTCCCCGGCCACCCTGCTTACTTCCCATGAACGCCGGCCGCCGGAGGATCAATTTACGCAGGCCACAATTATGCAGGAATTGTGGAATTACGAGCGCTTCGGGGATTATGATGGCGCGCGCCAGTATATTGACCGGTTCCTGAAAAAACAGCATGGTTTTCCATTCGCCGGCATGCTGAGATTGCGGCAGGCGGCTTACTTGGAACGGATGCATGGATTTCAAACCGCAAAACCGTTTTATGAAAAGATTTTGGCCGCCGACACCAACGCCCCGGTCCAACAACAGGCGCGCTTATTGCTCTGGTTCCATGAAAATCCGACGCATAGCCTGCTGGGCGTCTATTGCAACACCGATACACGGGTTTATCTGGACGGTCAGTTTCTGGGTGCGGCGGGAAGCCCGGAACGCATGAGTATTATTGGATTTGAACTGCGTCCCGGACGGCATGTCCTGGCGCTCCAATGTCAATATCATCCCTACCCGGATTGGGTTCAGGCCTGCCTGCGCATGCATGGCGGCGATATCTGCACCGCGCCATTCTGGAAACACAGAGTCAATCCAATGGGAGCTTGGACACAACCGGATTATAATGATGCGGACTGGGCCACGGTTGGCGGCCTAGGTTGTAAAGGTCCGCCGGAAGAGCCGTATATCTGGGTGGAACCAAACGCCCTGATTGATATGCAGTCAAAGGCGATTGGGATACGGCCTTCGATCGAATGGCAGGATAAGAGCAAATCGGTGGTTTATCGGTGCGTTTTTGATGTGAAATGATCCAATTATGAAACAAAATAAACAACCAGATGCCAGGTCCGTTGTGCCGAACATCATTTCAACCCCGGGCTGGATCAGAAATTTTGTCGCCGGTGTTTTCATCCTGGGGGGCATCCTGGCGGTCTGGGCGCTGATGCTTTCCGGCACGTCCGGTGAGGATACGGCCCGAATGGGCACCATGGGGTGGGGGCAATATTCTGCGATCATTGTCGCTAATAAAATGACAGCCCTCTGGCATGCGGCGCTCATGACCCTGGGCGCGGGTGTGTGCCTGTGGTTTTTGACTTTATCCCGCTGGCGTGCCAGGGCCGCAGGCCGGATTTGTGCCTGGGCGCTGGTGCTGATTGTTGCGGGCGACGCCCTTTGGCTTTCACGTCACTACATCAAAACCATGCCGGTGTCGTTGTTGGAGGAAAACGATGTAATCAGGATTTTAAAATCCGATATACCGGAACACCGTGTGGCCCTGATTTCGCAGGACGGATTTTATAATTTCTGGCTGACCTATGTTTTTCCTTATTATCACATTCTCACCATGAATGTGACCCAGATGCCGCGCATGCCGGTTGACTACAAGCGTTACCTGGAAGCTGTCGGCAGGCATGCGCTCAGATATTGGCAACTCTCGGCGGTGGGCTACATCCTCGCGCCGGCCCAGATCTGGGGACAGATCCAAAACGATCCGACCATGAAGGATGCGTTTGACATCGTTTATGCCTACAATGTGGCGCCGACGGGAATGGGTGTAACAGTTATTCCCGCTACACCCCAGTCGCCGGGACAGCATGTCATCCTGCGCCTGAAAAAAACCAATCCCCGGTTTGCGCTGATTGCCGGATGGCAGAAAGTTGAAGATGACGAGGCGCTCCGGCAGATGGCGGCGCCGGATTTTATTCCATTCCAAAAGGCGCTGGTGGCCCCCGAAACCGCCGCAGGGTTGCCGGAATCTGCCGGAAATGGCATTGTCGGCCAGGTCCAAATGATTGCATGCCGGCCGGGGTATATGAAACTCAAGGTTTCGGCCGACCGGCCGGCCATTCTGCGAGTATCGGAAAAATACGACCGCGATTGGCGTGCCTGGATTGACCAGCAGTCCGTTCCTGTGCGGCGCGTGGATTTTATTTGTCAGGGGATTCTTGTGCCGTCGCCGGGCCTGCACGAAGTCGTGCTGAAATATACCCCGTCTAAAAAGCAATTGATCTGGCAGTGGTTGGGCATCCTGATCTGCTTGGGCGCGGGAATTGCGCTGATCGTGCAAGCGCGCCGGCGCAAAAACAATCCGCAGGTTTATTCCGCGATGGCAGTCTAAGACCGACGGTCAGGATTTTAGGCCCCATGCGGCAACATGACCGCCTTGATCACCGGCTGATTCCCCTTGACAATGCCGGCCAGCATGGTCCGGGCGTTTTCAAAACCAAATGTGTGTGTGACGAGCTTTTGACCATCCACCAGTCCGTTCTTCAATAGGCGCAGGGCGACCGGGAAATTGATGGCCGGTTCCGCGAATGCCGGGCGCATGGTAATCTTGCGGAAAATCAGGTCGTTGACATCAATTTCAATCTTGTTTTTCCCGCCGAAATGCAGGCCGAAAAAGGTAATGACGCCTCCAAAGCGGATGATCTTGAAGGCATCCAGCATGCTGTGCGGCGGTGAACTGACGATGATCCGGTCCACGCCGTTGGGGAATCTTTCCTTGATCACATCTTCAACGGATTGCTTGAGGGTCTCGACGGCCAGGTCACAACCGAACGCGTGCGCCAGCGCGAAGCGGGCTTGCTCCATGGGCAAGTCGGATGTCAATCCGGTTATGCCGACAAATCCCGCGCCCCGTAGTTTTGCCAGGCGGGCCGCCATCAGTCCCAGCGGGCCGTTACCAAGGACGACCACCGAAGCGCCTAATGGAATATCCGCAATCAGCACGGAAGTCAGGGAAACGGCCAGGGGTTCCGTCAGGCTGGCTATTTTATAGTCTAATCCCTCGAAGCGGTTGAGCAGGTTATGGCGCACGCACAGGTACTGGCCCATGCCGGGTTGGTTTTCCAGGTTAAACATGTTCCGGCAGAACTCGGGATGGCCGCTCTTGCAGTTCTCGCAGACCCCGCACATCGAGCAATCTTCCACAATGACCCGGTCGCCGGGCTTGACGCTGGTGACTTCCTTCCCGGTTTCCACCACTTCTCCGGCAATTTCGTGGCCGAGGGCCATGGGCTCATCCGGCCAATCGCGGACAAAGTTGATATCGGTCCCGCACACCCCGCATGCCCGCACCTTGACAATTACATGGTTCGGGCCCGGCGCGCCGATGTCCTGCTGACGTTCCTCGATTTGCAATCCTTTTTTACCGAACAACCCTTTGCTTTGCATGGTTTCCCCCTTTAATAAGAACGACCGATGACCGCAGACCATGGACGGTGGAATATTAATAATAAATCGGGCGACGCCCGATCCTTGATCGCCACAGCCTGCGGTCAATAATCGTTTGCTTGCAGATCAGCCCGATCCGTACAGCTTGCCATCGAAACCGGGATAAATGACATCATCGGCATGGGCCATGACCGCCTCCAAATTGCCGAACACTTTCTGGAAGGTGCCCACGATCTTTTTCATCAGCTCCTTACGGTTGGGCGGATGGATTCCGTGCACGACGGAGTATGTGTCGCACAGGGACTGAGCCACAGGGTATTGGCTCACGTCGTAATTGTACTTGATGCCCTTGACCTCGTTGACGCTCCAGGGATATCCAGTGGCGCCATAGCCTAATTTGCTTTGGAACAGGTCCTGGGCCGGCACGGGCACGGTCTGCCACTGGCCGATCAGCATGCCCTCCTTGTAGAGGGCTTTTTCGACGGCGATCCGGAAGCGGCGCGGCTCACAATCCACGCCCGCGGCCTTGGGATCAAACCGGATGTTGTACATGAAGTACACGTGCCGGCAGTCCGGCGGGCAATACGGCGGAATTACGCCCGGAATTTTTTTTAGCTCCCGGGTCAGGTAATTGGCATTGGCGATGCGGACCTTGTTGTTTTTGTCAAGGTGCATCAGTTGGGCGCGCGCCAGGGCGGCCGGGAGTTCCTGGTTGCGATACATGTAGCCCAAAATGGAGGCGTTGTATTTGCGGCGATGGCTGACTTCATCCACTTCGTCGCCAAAGCAACGGACCAGTGCGGCCTTTTTCATGAGGTTATCGTCGTTGGTGACAAACAGGCCGCCTTCGCCGCCGCACAGGTTTTTGAGGTTGTTCAGGCTGTAGCAACCGATGTCGCCGAAGGTGCCGACTTGCTTGCCCTTATACAGCGCGCCGTGCGCCTGACAGGAATCCTCAATCACGAACAGCTTATGTTTTTTGGCGATCTGCAGGATCGGTTCCTTATCGGACGGCATGCCCTGGATGTCCACCGGGATAATGACCTTGGTGCGTTCCGTGATGGCCGCTTCCAGCTTGGCCGGGTCCATGCAATAAGTCCGGGGGTCAATATCTACGAAAACCGGGATGGCATTCTGGTGAATCGCGCACGAAGCGGAGGCCAGGAAAGTAAAGGCCGACGTGATGACTTCATCGCCCGGTCCCACGCCACAGGCCGCCAGGGCCATGTGTAATGCCGCCGTGCCACTGCAGGTGGTCAGACAGTATTTTGAGCCGGTATAGGCCGCCCATTCCATTTCCAGGGCCTTGACCTGCGGGGCGGTGGCGCCGGCCACGATACCACTGTCGAGCACCTCCCGGATCAGGCGCCGGTCATCCCTGGTAATAATGGGCCAATTCCGATAATCGGTCCGTTTTAACTCCGGTTGTCCTCCATCAATAGCCAGTTGAGTCATGGCGTTTCCCTCCTTTTATTGTTTGTTTTACCGCATTTAGCGATTGGTTGTGTATTTGCGTGATGGAATGGAACTGATAATACTCATGGCGATAATAGCTGGTAAAAAGTCCGGCCGCCTGGCCGCTCCGCAGGGTTGCCACATTGGTCTCTTTAAGCAGGGCATAGCCCGGCGGCACTTTCAGCCAGGTTGTCACGGGCTTTGCGGCCGGTAAAGCTTCAATGACTTGTGTTTCATAATCCAATACCAGCCGCTGATGCGCCTGCCAGCGTTCCTCGAAAGGCATGACCTGAAAATCACGCTTCGACAAACCCGCCGCATAGCGGCCCACCAGCACAACTTCATCCATGGCGATCGGCTGACGACGCAAAATGTCTAAACGTCTGACAAACAGCACCCGCGCTCCAGCTGGAATTCCGAGCGCGCGCGACCATTCTGTTGTCGCGGTGTGCCACTGTATTGTCCGGACCGATCTTTTCAGGTCCGGCGCATGCCGCAGAACGCTCAGCGAAAAATTGCCGTTGACAATCGGAATTTTGCGGGTCGGCCGCGTATTGACGAAGGTTCCCCGGCCCTGGTAACGGAGCACCAGGGTTTCTTCCTCCAGGATCTGTAATGCCCGGCGCACGGTGATCCGTGAGACGGCGAAGCGGTTGCAGAGCGCCCGCTCGGTCGGCAGTTGCGCGCCGGGTTTCCAGGTCGCGGAAAGAATCAGTTCCCGCAGGGTTTGCGCCATCTGGTTATAGGCTGTGATCGGCATGCGCATGGCATAAGTCCGCAATCCAAAAAAACGCCAAAATCAGTTAATGGTTATAACAATATAACCATTGAAAAATAATGTCAATAATTATTTTCGTATATTTGCCCCCTCCCAGGGCTACGTCATGCTCCGGAAACATAGCCAAACAACCCGTCACAGACGGGTGCTACACCACGAGCTAATTGTGTAGCACCGCTCTATGAGCGGCGCGCCTTGACCGAAAGATGACGAGCGCAACGCCGACCATCGAGCATGACACAGCCCTGGCCCCCCTCAGTTATGAGGGCTGATTGTCATTCCCGACCTGATGTTGCTCTGCGAAGGAAGGTCGCGGGAATGACAGCGTTGTCTGCCGGAGGCAGATCCGCCTCAGGCTGGAAAGTTCACAACCTGCTCGCGTAACTGAGGTTGCACATTTTTTTTTCTCGCCAAAAAACAAGGTGTGTCTTGGTGTCTTGGCGGGCAAGGACCGGCAATCGGCAATAATCAATCAGCTGGAGGATCGCGAGCCGGATCTTGCGTCAAGCCAGGCGCCGCAAAAGTTCCAAACTGTGGGCCGCGATCTGCTCGGCGGCCGCATCGTCCGTTGCGCGCGTATCCGGCTCATAACCGCCCTGGCTGATCGCCGCGCGCGTCGGCACATAGCCCATGTAGCCGTTGGCCAATCCGATGATATACGTGTGACCGAAAGGGCTGGCCGCTTTGATTTGCATGCCGATTTCGGTGAACAGCTCGCCGGGGAAACTGATGAAAACGCAATTGTCAATTGCAATGCCGATTTGCTCCAGTGGAATCGCCTGGTGTTGAACCTTGCTCAAGCGCCGATAGAGATTGGCCTTGTAATCATCGCCCACGCCGTCGGCCACGGCCTTGACGGCGCCGCCGGTCTGTTTCAAGATTTCATCAGCCCAAGCCAGTTCCTTGGCGCTGATCTTGCGGGCCGGCACCGTATAATGCGTTGACGCGGCGCGGAGCTTAACATGCGCTGAAGGTTGTATATTTTGCGCAGTTCGCGCCACGGCGTCAGCCAGGGCTTGGCCCACACGATCGCGTCCAGCCCAGTCACGATCCTTGAGACCGTCAATATCCACCGAGCCCTGGGCGCCGTTGATAAAAAGCGCCGTTCCCCCGAACTTTTTTTCGAGTATTTTTTCAGCCAGGCCGGGATAATCCGGTGTCAGGCGGTAATTGTCGCCCGAAAGCACATTGGGATGGCCGGCATGGTTGAACAGCAGGGCAATGTTTTTTGCGGTGTTGCCGGCGGCGACGATTTTCAGGACGCCCACTTCCGGATCACTTGTGCCCAAAAGGCGGATGATTTTCTCGGCCGGCCAGGGTTCCCAGTTCATTACGACGTGTCCGTCATCGGCCAGCAGGCGCCGGTAATGGCTGATCGTGTCCTCACGCCCGGAGGCGCAGCCCACCGCCGCTGGCGCCAGCGCCGCCACGGCTTGCTCGATCATTGACACAATCATGGCCGGCAGGCTTGCCATATAGGCGTCGGCGCGTGGATTATTCAGTCCCATGGTTGCCGGTCCGGAATGATTATGAGTTGCCGCCAGAATGATCCGATCCGCAGGAATACCGGTCCGCTTTGATGTTAAGTCCCGGATTGTCCGGCAATCCGCCGTTGCAAGGACGCAAAGATCCAATGAAACAAGCGCGCAGGCATCGGACAGTTCCGAACCGTTGGCCAGCACCAGGGCTTTCGCAAAAATCGGGTCATGCACCCCGGTGGACTGATGATCCCGGATCATGCCGTCCATCCAGACGTCATGATCGGGCGTAATATCAATACGGGCGGCTCCGGCATTCATGGTAGTTATGGTGCGGGCGCATGTGGGCGCAAAGCGTTGATGCCTGCGCCGTGCTTCCGCAGTTTTTCCTCCAGTTTGTTATTGTTGGTGTTAATCCGATAACTTCGTTCCCAGTACGCAACGGCTTGCGATTGGTCGCGCAACGCGAACCAAACATCGCCTAAGTGCTCCATGATTGTCGGATCATCCGGCATGAAATAATAAGCGGATTGAAGACAGATCAGGGCTTCTGCATACAGCTTTTGTTGATACAGAATCCAACCGAACGTATCCAGGAATGCGCCGTTGTCCGGATCGCAATCCAAGGCATGTCGGCTGTATTCCAGGGCCAGGTCGAGATGAATACCTTTTTCGGCCCACATATAGGCCAGGTAATTAAATGCTTCGTCATTTTCCGGGTCCAGCCGCATGGCCCGCTGGAGCAGGATAACGGCGCGCTCAAACTGGCCGGAGCGTTCGCAAGCCGCGCCGTAATTAAAATAGAACATGCTATCCAACAGCAAGTCGGCCTGGGGATGTCGGGCGGCCAGCGTCTCGACCCGTTCGAAGGCGCGGATGGCCGTTAAGTGGGACTGGGCATGGCTGTTCAACAGGCCAAAGTAATACCAGGCCGCGGGATCGTCGGAACAGGCAAGCACGGCCGTGCTCATTACATTCAGGGCTTCATCCGTATCATGCAAGCGCAGATGCAGGTTGGCCAGCCGGATGTAAGCTTCCAGCAGGTCGGGGGCAAGCTCTATTCCCTTCTCATACAATGCGATGGCTTTGTCATAAATCTGATTTTGTTGGGCGATGTCCCCGAAATTCAGATAATATTGAAAATCCGGCAGGCGTTCGTTGTCGTGCAAAAGCAGATTTTGCAGGTGCACAAAACCATCGAGCGCTTCCAGCGGCTGTTGGTTCCGCAAATAATACGGGATCAGCATTTCAAGCAGTTTCTTGTCTTTGGGAAATCGCTTCAGCCCGTTTTGCAGGGTCTGGCCGGCTTGCGCCGGGTCCGTTTTCATATAATAAAAGGCCAGCTTCAGATAAGGGGTGGCGGCGGATGGATGGGTATCCACGGCGGAACGGAAACTGGCCACCGCCGCATTGGTGTTCCCCATGGTTTCATAGAGTTCGCCCAGGTAAAATTGGACCTGCGCGTTGTCCGGTTCCCGTCCAATTACCACTTTCAGCGCTTCAATCGCTTTTTCCTTCTGGCCGAGCGTCGCATAACACATGGCCAGTTTTTTCTGCAGTTGGATGTTGTTCGGCAGGCGGGTCGTTAAATTTTGGAATGATTCCAATGCTTTATCCATTTGCCGGTTAATCAGGTACAGGTCGCCCAGGCGTTCCTGATATTGCAGGGAGGCGTCGTCCGGCGGCAGGGCGGCGGCCTCCTCATAATAGGCAATGGCCTTAATCACATCCGGGGATGGAATAACCAGTGTGTCCACGATCTTCTGCGCATACAGGTCACCCATCAACCGAAGCACGGGAAGTTTGTCGGCGGCTTGTTTGCGCGCTTTTTCCAGCGTGGTGAATGCGCTGGTTTCGTCGCGCGCCATGAGATAAAGATAAGCCAATTGGATATAGCCTTTGGCATTGGCGGGTTCAATGCGGATGGCGCGCTGGGCCGTCTGGATGGCCTGCGCCGGCTGGTTTAACGTCTGATAAACCTGTGCCAGGTAAAGGCAAGCTTCCACCGAGCGGGGGTTGTTCCGGCAGGCATTCTCCATGAGCGCAATGGCTTTATCGTTCTGGCCCTGCTTAATATAAAGAACCGCCGCGCGCACATAAAGGGCGTCGTAATCCGGCTTTTCCTCCAGCGCGTGCCGGTAATTGGCTAAGGCCGACCCATCCGCCAGTCCTTCCCGGAGAATCCCCATGCTGAAATGCGTCAGGGCCTCGGCCATGGCCGCATGATCTGGACTTAGCGCCGAACCTGACGGAAAAATGGCGTTCGCGGCCGCAGTGGAACCGCCCGAACCGCGGACGTTGGGACTCTGACAACTTGACAAACAGCAAGCACAAGCTCCCAGGACAAACAAAACCCAGCCTGAAATTTGATGATAGATCTTATTTGTTGATGTTTTTATGACGATTGGCTTTCAACCGCTTGCGGCGTTTGTGTTTGGACATTTTCTTGATGCGCCATTTTTTTAGTGAGCCCATGGGTTTCCCCTTTCTTTTTTACCACGGTTTACACGATAATTTTGTTGAGTGGGATTTCAATAATCCCTTCCGCGCCGGCGGCCTTCAAGCGCGGCATGATTTCCCGCACGATTTTTTCCTCGACCACCGATTCAATCGCGATCCAACCGGTTGTGCTTAGCTGATTGAGGGTGGGCGCGTGCAAGGCCGGCAGAACCTTGACAATCGCCCGGACGGCCTTGCGCCGTGCGTTCATTTTCAAAAGCACGCGGGTCTCCGCCATCAGGGCGCCCTTCAACAGCATGGCAATCTGCTCAATTTTCCGGCGCTTCCACGTGTTTTTCCAGGCGGTCTTGTTCGCAATCAATTTAGTCGTGGATTCCAAAACTGTCGCAATAATGCGTAAATTGTTGGCCCGTAACGAAGATCCGGTTTCGGTCAATTCCACGATGGCATCCACCAGTTCGGGCGTCTTGGCTTCCGTGGCGCCCCAGGAGAATTCGATATCCGCGCGCACACCCTGGCGTTCCAGGAAACGGCGTGTCAGGCCGACGGCTTCGGTGGCAATTCGTTTGCCCTGCAGGCCCGCTATCGTGTGAATGGGGGAATCGTTTGGAACGGCCACGACCCAGCGCACGGGGCGCAACCCCTGCTTGGCGTAAATCAGGTCGGCGATTTCAACGACCTTGGAATCATTTTCCATGATCCAGTCATAGCCCGTGATCCCGGCATCCAGGAGGCCGTGCTCGACATAACGGCTGATTTCCTGCGCGCGGATGAGCCGCGTTTCAAGGGTCGGGTCATCCACGTTTGGGATATAGGAGCGCATGCCAACCGTGACCGTAAACCCGGCTTTTTTCATGAGCAGAAAGGTGGCTTCCTGTAGACTGCCTTTGGGCAACCCTAAGATCAGTTTGTTCATATAATTATTCCGTTTATAAGTCATTGTTAAAAATTTCCGGCATTATATCGCCTGTGCCGGTTTTGTCCATCCCGAAATCACCCCGATCCGCGCGTTGTCACGCGCGTATTTTTGCGATGACCTGCCGGATCGCGGCGGGGTAGGCGAGGTGTTCCTGTTCCTGGATGCGCGCGTGGAGTTGTTCCGCGGTGTCACCCTCCAGAACGGACACAGGCCGCTGGAGAATAATAGGTCCTGTATCCGTGCCCTCATCCACATAATGCACCGTACATCCGGTGATTTTGACGCCATAGGCCAGTGCCTGTTTCCAGGCTTCCAGACCCGGAAAGGCGGGCAGAAGTGACGGGTGAATGTTAACGATCCGTCCCGCAAACGCCTTAAGCAGGCGCGGCTTAATGATCATCATGAATCCGGCCAGGACGATCAGTTCGACGCCATAATGGCGCAAACGTTTAATGGTCTGTTGTTCGGCCGCCCCATCCAACTTGGTTCGGAAAGGAGCCGGGTCTATGTATTCGGCCGGAATGTGCATTTTCCGGGCCCGCTCAAGTATAAAGGCGTCGGTGACATTGGACAGCACACAGACAATCCGGGCATCCAGTTGATTGGCGCTGATGGCATCGGCCAAAACCTGGAAATTGGTGCCGTTACCTGAACCCATCACCGCGATAGCTGTTGAGGTTGTCGTCATACCGTGTAAACATACCATCCAAGGCGCGGGTCTGCAAGACTGAAGCAGACTGTAGACTGGTAGTCCGTAGACTGAAGCCAAAAAAAACGATAATAGCACAAAGCGGCTGAGATTGTGGGCCAGAAAAGCGGACGCATTTCTGTGAAATGTGTGGGTCTTTCAATTTAAATCGGGATGCCTCTGTAGCTCTTAAGTCCACAGCCTACAGTCTGTCAGTCTTTCTTGACTTGTCGTCAGGCGGCGATATAGAGTGTCAGGTACATATCGAGCGGGCGATTAGCTCAATGGCTAGAGCGCTACCTTTACACGGTAGATGTTACAGGTTCGAGTCCTGTATCGCCCACCAGCAGAATAAATGAAGAATGTAGAATGAAGAATGCAGAATGAAGAAAAGCAGTTATGAAACTATCGAAATATTCCATTGGCATTGGCGACCGGTTCGGGCGGCAGGGCGCGGCCCAGTTGGATGCGCTTCTGCGAGCGCAGGCGGCGGGCGTTATGATTACGCCGGTATGGAACAAGTCGAACCGGGAGCACCAGATTGTCGGGACGACGCCGGCCGATACGCGCCGGGCGGCCGACCAGGCGGTGCGCGCCCGGCATTGGGGGGGCGCATATTTTGTGGATGCCGATCATATCGGCCTTAAAAACGTGGGGATTTTTCTCGAGGCCTGTGATTTCTTCACGCTGGATGTGGCCGAAGCCATCGGCCAGCCGCCGGATCCTTCCGAGCTGGCGGCCTTTAAAAAGGCCCAGTGCCGGTTCGTCGGCCGACTGACCATTTCCGGTCTGGATGCAGCCATGGAAATTACGATGGCCCGGCTTGAGCAGGTGGGGAAAAAATACCTGGCCGCGGTGAAAGAGGCCGCCCGTCTTTACCGGAAGATTGCCGCCGCCAAAGGAAAGACCGCCTTTGTGGTGGAGGTGTCCATGGATGAATGCGATACGCCCCAGTCTCCCTTGGAACTCCTGCTGATCCTGGCCGCGCTGGCGGCCGAACACGTGCCGGTCCAGACGTTAGCGCCGAAATTCACGGGGCGTTTCAACAAGGGGGTGGATTATGTTGGCGATGTGGGGCAGTTTGCGCGCGAATTTGAAATGGATCTGGCCGTGGTGCGGTATGCGTGCGAGCAGTTGGGGCTGCCGGCGTCCTTGAAGCTCAGCGTCCATTCCGGGAGCGATAAGTTTTCCCTGTATGCGCCCATGCATCGCGCCTTGAAACAGTTCGATGCGGGGCTCCACCTGAAGACGGCGGGCACGACCTGGCTGGAGGAATTAATCGGCCTGGCGGCGGCCGGTGGCGAAGGTCTGGCGCTGGCCGGGGATATTTACGAACGGGCATTGGCGCGATTCGATGAACTGTGTCAGCCGTATGCCACGGTCATTGATATCAACCGGCGCCGCCTCCCGGCGGTATCCGAGGTGCGTGGCTGGAGCGGCGCAAAATTTGCCGCGGTTCTGCGGCACGACGAACAATGTCCGGACTACAATCCGAACTTCCGCCAGCTCCTGCATGTCGGCTACAAGATCGTCGCCGAAATGGGCGCGCGCTATCTTGACGCGCTGGCAAAGTTTGAGCGGGGAATCGCAAAAAACGTGTCGGAAAACCTGTGGGAACGGCACATCCGCCCGGTGTTCCTCGGCGCCGGATAACTTCCGACATTCGGACGAATGCCGGAATGTTTTTACGCTGACAGTTAGTCCGGCACGACAATTACCTTGCCGAAAAAAACACCCAGGTCGGGCGGAAAGCCCGCTCTGCGAGGATTCCAGGCCGGCTGGACTTGGATGCGCATCCATGTGTCACGTTCGATTCCAAACGGCAAGGGGAAAATCAGCCATTGCCAGGCGCCGGGATGTAAGACAATGGATGCGTGCCACGGGACCGATTCATCAATCAATGTCAGTGACGGCGTCCCGTTACCCGGACTGGAATCCGGCGCGCGCACCAGTAATAATATCCTGGATCCCCGCGCCGTGGCCGGCACCAGTATGGCGGCGTCAGCGCGCGCCCATCGGCCTTTCAGCGCCGGGATGGCGCATTTTGAAATCCCGGTGTTTATGGATATCAGGTTTGTTGTGAATTGTCCCTGCACGGCCTGGATGAAAAGCGGCGCGTTGGCCGTGACCGTAAGTGAACCGGAGTTCGTTGCCATGGTCGGCCGGCAGGCATAGAACCACAACTGGTCCGCCAGAGGCTGTAATGGCAAGGCGCGCCATTCCTGCGGTAAGGCACTGGCATTGCTTATTACGGGCGCCGCGGGTTGGAGGTCTGAAGAATACATCACGAAATTCAATTCAAGCAGGTTGGATTTTAGATTGTTGGGAAGAACAAGGCTGATCGGTTCGCCGGCCGCAAGCGCTCTCCCTTCCATGACTGGTTTTTCGATCCGCACATTGGCAAACCCGCGCAGTCCCATGTTGCCGCTTTCCAGCGGGAGTCCCATTACATTGGTGATTAACGTGGACGGCCGCGCGGCGTCTTTCAGCGTCATTTGGTATAAGCTCAGTGAAAGTGACGTTTCCTTCATGCGGGTCGGTAATGCCTTGTAGGCTTGTTGTAATTTTCGGTCCTTAAAGACGGCTTGCATAATCAGGGCAAAATCAAAGCGGTCACTCCGTGGTGTCTGGAATGGAGTCATGAAAAATGCCGGCTTATCCGGAGAGTTGCGCATTATCGTTTCCCAGGCACGTTCCGCGGCGCTGTAATCATTTTTGCGTTCATTGTCAAGACCCAGGGCGGTAACGCCAAACATATGTTCCAAGGGCGCGGTGAGGCGGGAATATTCACCCAATAGTATTCCATGATCCTGTTGTATTATCCGGGCAAACGGCGCCAGAAAACGCAGAAAGCCATGGTGTTCAACCATGGTAACCAGATGTTGACGCTGGATCAGACCCATCAGGCAGATGATGGCGGCCAGGCCGGGAGCAAGCCAAGCTGTCCGGGGACGGAGCGGCCATTCCGGCAGACGGGTTACTAATGCTGTCAAACACAGCGCCGACATGGGAATAACAGCCGGGAGCAGGTAGCGGGTCATCATGAAATCCCGTATTGTGCCGCCAGCCATGACAAGCGCAGGCAATACTATCAGCGCCAATCCAATCCGTTCCGGCCGCCATAACCGGTCTCCGGTCAGCCAAGTAGCCCAGCCGGCAAGGATAAGTAATGCCATTGGCCAGGAGACCATGTTTGCAAAAGTTTGCCAATCGGTCAGGACATTATAATTTGGAACCATGCTTCCCATGATTGGAAGTGTGCCAATACTTTCACGGTTGAAATAGACATTAACCAGGAAAAGTGTGCAGACTAATGCCAGCCCCGCCGCAAGCCATCCGGCTACACCAACGGGTTTGTTAACATTGCGGCGTTCATTCCCGACGGCAGTAGTACCGTCCCATTTTCGTCGCATTGCCAGACTGATCCCTACCATGACAATCAGGCCTAACACCAAAAACGGCCAGTAATTGAATGCCGATTCAAAAAACCGCCGGACGCGATAATAATCCGTGACGTATCTGGTTTGGCCGTAAAACAACAAAAACATGCCCAGCGCCGCCGGTGGATAAAAAAGAAAATCCATGCGTCCTTGCAGGATCACAAGCGCAACGGCCATAGCCGCCGGAATGACCAGATACCAGGCCGTAATATGAAAAAATGGTGCGGCGCCGATGCAAAGCGCCCCGAGCACGATATCCCACCAACACGTCCGGGCATGCGCTTGCCAGGCCAAAAGCAGCAAAGCCAGCCCGGCAAAAATCAGGAAGCCGGCAATAATCTCCGGGCGCGCGCAACGGGCGTGCCACAATGTCAGCGGGTTAAGAATATAACAGCCAAACGCGATCAGTCCGGCCAAACGATGCACCAGCAGGCGGGAAGCTATTGCCATCAAAACGAGGCCCGTGAACAAGGCAAACAGCGGCACGACGTAAAGTGACCATGAATTGTTGCCCAGTCGCGTTGCTACACTGATCAGCAGAGGATAGGCGGGTTGAAAATGAGGGCCCAGTAAGGCCGCATCCGTATTTATCACCCACAAACAGGCGTCTTTGGTGGTTCCATAACCGGCGTGGCCATAATAAAAGGCACTGCGTGTTTCGGGAGGCACCTGGACAAGCAGGGGATCCACATAAAACAGGGCGTTTTGCCGACCGTAGGTAACGCCGGAATTAAGGTAGGAGCCTGGATCCTCGCCGCCAAATATATCCTCATGCGGACGAAACAGCAGTAACACTGCCATCAGTGCCAGCGTGCCCCAAAGCCAGGCATGCGTCCGCACCACAGCGCGGCTGGCATACAATAGTCGGGCTACGGCGGCCAGGGCTAACCCCAAAAAAAATATCCCGATGACGAACATCATGGCAACGGCATGGCTTCCTTTTTGGGCGTTTTTATGGCAATTTAATCATGACTTTATGACACAATCCAAAATGTGACAAGAATAAATAGTGCTTCGCCATTATTTCTATTGACGAAAACCAGGTTTGCTCCTAAGAATAACACGCCTGCACTTAATGCGGGTGTGAATGGTAGACGACCGATGGCAAAAAGCAGTTGAGTGCAAAGTATTTCTGATCTCTGACGTCTGACCTCAGGTTTTAATAACGGGGTGTAGCGCAGCCTGGTAGCGCGCCAGCCTTGGGCGCTGGAAGTCGGGGGTTCAAATCCCCCCGCCCCGACCCTTGAAAACATTTCAGTAGCATCCCATAGGATGCGTTGGCTGAGGGCTGTGGGCTATTGACTGTGGGAAAACCCAATAAAACCGAGGGCTATGAAGGACCATTATCAAAACCGCAGTTCCGGTTTTTCCCATCTGTGTTTATTCTGTTCCGACCCACAGCCTACAGTCCACAGCCCATGGCGTCCCTGTGGGACGCCAGTGAAACCATTGATAAATATAGCGCAAATGATGTTTTGTGAATTTTGCGATAGTGCTGTTTTACCTGTTTAGTGAATATTATACAACAGGAACTCGCAGGGGAGTTCGCCGTTCATCAGCGGGATGCGCTCGCGCGGTCGTAGCGATATGTTCTGCGCGTAGATGGGTGTTCCGGCCAGTAGCCCCACCTGCCACCCGTGCAGGCGGCAGAAGGTCGCCGCGACCTGGCGCACAAACAGCGGTTCTGCCTCGAGCCGTATGCCATATGGCGGATTGGTAATGACCAGGGTCTCGTTCCCATCCCGCCGCAGATCCAGTACCGATTGTTCCCGGAACGCGATCCGCACTCCTGCGGCACGGGCGTTGGACCGGGCCTTCTCAAGCACTTCGGCATCTATGTCCGCCGCCACGATGCGAGACGCCCGGCCGGTGCTTGCGGCCCGCAATTCGCCCTTGATCTCGCGCAGGACTTGCGCCTCGGCCGGACCGAAGCTGGCCCAGCGCTCGAACCCGAAGCGCGCGCGAAAAAGACCCGGGGCAATATTCGCCGCCCACAGGGCGGCCTCGATCGCAATCGTGCCGGAGCCGCACATCGGGTCTATCAACCGCGTGGACCGGTCCCAGCCCGACATGCGCAGGATGGCCGCCGCAAGCGTTTCACGTAGCGGCGCTTCGCCCGCGTCCTGGCGATACCCGCGCTTGCTAAGAGGCTCGCCGCTCAAATCCAGGTAGAGCGCGGCCTTGTTGTTGGCCAAGTACAGAAAGACGCGCACATCGGGATCCTTGACCACGTTGGGGCGTTTACCGTGGCTACTGGCGCGGATCTGGTCGGCGATGGCATCCTTGACCTTGAGGGCGGCGAAGCCGCTGTGCCGGATGGTGCTGCCGACACACACCGCGGAAATCGCAAACGTCTGCGCGGGCGTCAGGTGCGGGGACCAGTCAATATTCCGCGCCCCGGCATAGAGGGCTTCGACCGTGGCAGCGGGAAAGCGGGCCATAAGCACGTGGATGCGCTGGGCAATGCGGCTCTGGAGGCAGGCCCGCCAGCCTTCCCGCCACGTGCCGCGGAAGGGGATTGCCCCGCGGTTTAAACGCACGCTCGGCAACCCAATCTCGCGTAGCTCCTGGCACAGGGCGGACTCTGTTCCGGAAATGCAGGAGGCTTGAAACTCCATCACTGTCCCGCTGGCGCGGGCGGCGCCGGGGGTGATCCCCGCATTGTCTGCTGTCAGAACATTTTGCATGTCGGCACATCATCGTTAGTTGAATGCGAAAAAACGCGGCCAGAATAGACGTTTCACTGGCGGGTTTCCATTTTATTCTGATCAACCGGAGAAACCTCTGATGCCCCATGTTTGTTCCAACAGCTTTATACCAAGGGGCGTTTGGATTAGCGTTGATTTTGCAAATTTTTAGTTTATATTGGTTGCGCCGATTCAAACTGGATGGTCGGCTCGGTCTCGGCTTATTACGGCAATATATCCTGGTGGCCGTCTACGCATCCGGTCATCAGCTTTTAAGCTGGTGGATTTCGGAGCGAGAGCCGGGTGGTTTAAGTTCATATTTTTAGGAGTTTGTGCGTTATGCAATGGTCTGTCCGTGATGTGGCCGAACGTCTGAATGTTTCGGAACGAACCGTCTTGCGTTGGGTGAAGCATGACGACTTGCCTGCCAGCCGGCTCGGAGGCCAGTTCCGCTTCAACCGTGCGGAACTGCTGGAATGGGCAACCGCCCATAAACTGAAATTTCCACCGGCTCTTTTTTACGCTGAAAACGAAGAACGTGAGCGCCTGCCTTCCTTTGCGGATGCGCTCGCCATCGGCGGTATTTTCCGCGAGGTTGGCGGAACCGATAAACCCACTGTCCTGCGTGCGATCGTCAATCTCCTGCGATTGCCCGAGGGGGTGGATCGCGAATTGCTGTATCGGATGCTCCTGGCCCGCGAGGCCCTGGCCTCAACCGCCGTTGGCGACGGCATTGCCATTCCGCATCCGCGCAATCCAATTGTTTTATGCGTGACCCGGCCGGTGGTGACCCTGTGCCTGCTGGCCCGGCCGGTGGATTTCGGCGCCTTGGATGCTCAACCGGTTTATGCGCTCTTTACGCTGGTAAGTTCGGCGCCGCGCATCCATTTGCACCTGCTTGCGCGCCTTGCCTATGCCCTGCGCCAAGGCAGTTTAAAGACACTGCTCCAGGGGCGGGGTCAGTCGGCGGATATCCTGGCGGAAGTTCGGCGGGTGGAGGCGTCCATTCCGCCTGCATCTGCGAAAAAGAAAAACAACTCGCCCTGAGCCGCATGACAAAAGACGGGATCAATCCAAATAACAAGAAACTTGAAATAGATAATCGAAATCAGTAGCATCCCATAGGATGCTTTGGCTGAGGGCTGTGGGCTATTGACTGTGGGAAAACCCCAATAAAACCGAGGGCTATGAAGGACCATTATCAAAACCGCAGTTCCGGTTTTTCCCATCTGTGTTTATTCTGTTCCG
>JBDRJR010000059.1:0-9167 GCA_043814705.1 Verrucomicrobiota bacterium
CAAGCTTCTACTGCACTGACTCCCTTGTTTCTCTCTCCCCGCTTCGCTAGAATCAAGGTTGCCTATTGCCCAATCCCGCCGTATTATTTAGGCATGCCTTCTAAACTGCAGTACTGTGTCTACGTCCTGCTCTCCATGCATGACGGCGACTTGTACGTGGGCTTCACCACTGATTTACAACGCCGCCTTACCGAACATTTCCTCGGCGAGTCCAAAGCCACCGCTCCCCGCCGCCCATTCCGTCTGATCTTCTGCGAGTATTTCTTCTCCGAAGCCGATGCCAGGCGGCGGGAGCAATACCTGAAGACAACCGCTGGCCGAAAAGGTTTAAAACTTATCCTGCGGGAGACACTCCAGGCCAAAGTCTGGGATTGAATCTTTTTCATTGATAATTCTGGATAAGCCGACCAAAGTTTGCGTCTTAATAATAAGTTGGCATGAGAAGATGAAAAGACTGATCCCATACCTAGCTTTGGCTGCACTATTATCAGGATGTGGGATCGGCAGCCGCACACATGACGTTGTTGACGTTACGAAAAGCGAGACCATCATTCTGAAAAAGAACCCAAGGCAAGGCCTTATTGCCAGAGATAGCGAAAATGTGATTACCCAAAATAAAAAACCTGCCTGGCTGATAAAAATCCCCAGCCTCCTTTATCCTCGTCCATGCGATTACAATATTGAGCATCGGTAAGCAATATTAATCACTTTGGAGCACTTGATTAGGCAGATAGACTTTATCCCTATTGGTTAGGGGACTTCTGTTCCATATAAAACTTCTGCTACGTAAGCAAAAATAAACACAATAACTAAAAAAACAATCCAACATACCAAGCCGATCAACAATGGCTTGCCCCACGATTTTCTTTTGTAGTCTGCCCCATAGGTTTCCTTCACAAATTTCATCTGCTTTTTTGCTATTCCGAAATACCAAACCAGCAAAATAGTAATACCAATAAGATTGAATATTTCGCTGGAAACGCCCAGTATGAATATGCTAAACAATAAAATTCCAATATACACCAGATAGCCATATGAACTGGAGGACAGTGAAGTACCCCGTAGCAAGCCGCGGGGTATCTTTGCGGAACCCTGCGACCTGTCCGGCGAAGCCTTGGCGAAGACGGAAGCCAAGATCTGTGGCAGCCTCCTTCGCCGAAGTAGCTCTGGCTTCGGAGGCCGAGAGCCACAGGGCTTTCTGGCGAAGAAGGGTAAATCTCAGGCAGAAATGGCGCTTTCGGATGAACCATCCCTGAATTTGCAGCTTAAATGTGTCGTGTTCAATGGCTAAGGTTCAGGTGGTAGCGGGTGCCCTTCAACTGCCCAGTCTTCTTCAGGACTTGTTTGGCCGTCAGTTCCGCGAGATCGCGGGTCGCCGTCGCACGCGAGGTTTTTGTGATGCGGATATATTTCTCCGCGCTGAGTCCGCCGGCAAACCCATCCGGGCCTTCCCGGAAAAGACGCGCGATGACCTTCTCCTGCCGTTCATTGAATGCTCCACGGAACCGGTCATAGAACTTCGCCTTCGCGATCAAGAACTCGATCCGGCTTACCGTACGAGCCTGCGCTTCCAGCACCGTCTCCGCAAAATACACCAGCCAACGGGTGATCTCATTGTCACGGTTGGCCTGCGCGAGCGCGGAATAATACGCCCGCTTGTTGCGTTCAATCGTGTACGCCAGCGCGATCAGCGTTGGTTGACGCAGGCACTGCGCCAAGGCTTTTTCCGCGATTGCCCGGCCGATCCGGCCGTTGCCGTCCTCGTATGGATGGACACTGACAAAGTGAAGATGGGCGATCCCCGCCCGCGCGAGAGCAGCCACGGGCTTCTCTCCATCCGGTGCGGAAACATTGAACCAGCGGATAAATCTATCCATTTCAAACTTCACCCGGCTGGACGGCGGCGCCTCGAAGTGGATGATCGGATCATAAATCGGGCCGGAAACCACTTGCATGGGTTCGTCATGCACGCGGTAACGGCCCACTTCAGCGAGATCGCGCCGCCCTTTGACCAAGGCGGCGTGCCAGGCAAAGAGTGTTTTATGGGTCAGCGCCTCGCCATAAGTCTCATAGAGGTTCACCATCATCTCCGCGAGGCCCTGCTCGGCAACGGGAACCCGGCGGTGATCGACCTGCAGCCCAAACTGCCTACGAATGGATGACCGAAGACTGTCCCGGTCCAGGTATTCGCCCTCAATCGCAGCGGTCTTGAGTGCTTCATCGCTGATCAGATCAACGGTCAAGACCTGCTTGTCCTCCTGCACGAGGTGTTTGACCGCCCCACACAACTCGCCCGACTGGCAAAGAAAGCGACTCTCCAGCGCAGCGAGCGCCTCCGGTTTATATCGGAAATTAGGCCAGTCTGCTTGTTGCCAATTCCAAGTCATGATTAATACCCCTTGTTTTTATACCTCAATAAATAGCATATTTATGAGTTATATCAAGTCCTTTTATACCTCATGAGTCAGCCGTGCCGGTGTTCAAAGTTAGAATCATAACTTCAAAGTGGGTCTGTTGGTGCTCATTTTGCATGCTCAAGAGCATGGTTCAAACAGGTGTGACAACGGCTGATACAAGACCAATTGGAACTCATCCGCATTTTCACGGTGAGTCCAAAGTAACCACATGTTCTGTCTGATTTGGCTATGCAACAGGCATTGGCATCCAACTGATTACTGATCACTGATCACTACCCCTTTGAGGTTACGTCCGGAAACCTGACGGGGCCGGCAAGGGAGAACACGATGATCCGTTCTCCGGTGAGTGTGCTGATATCGGTGTGGAGGCTCTTGATGGACTGCCCGATGATGTTGTGGATGATCGTTTCCAGAAGCGGCCGGGCCTTTTCAACCAGCTCGGTCCGGGTCTGTTTGATGAGCGCGCGCCCGCGCCCTTCGGGGTCACTGCGTGCCAACTGGCTTTCGGCAGGCGTCAGGACGCCGCGCAACCGCACGATGGCCAGGTCGTCAAGCAAGTACGTGCACGCCGATTCCGGTCCGCGTCCCATATACTCGCGTTCAAACTTGCTGACCGCGTCGCTGATCTCAGCCTCTATCTGGCCTTTGGTTTTCATTGCGCACGATCATAATTCAACACGCCTGTAAAAGCCAGAAAAATCGGGGGTTTTGGGTTCATCGCGCCGACGCGGGCGGCGGGCGCCTTGTCAGCCAGACACCCAGCGCAGCGACAAGTGCGCCCAGGGCGAGCGCGGTCGAGTAGCGGCCTGTCCAGTCGTGGAGCAGGCCGCCCAGAAAAGGTCCGAAGATGCCGGCAATTCCATAGCTCAAGAAGAGAAACGGGTAGAGGCGTCCCATGTGTTCCACACCATGGGCCACCGCCACATGGGCGGCGTAGAGCACGAAACAGGCGCCGAACCCGAAACCGACAAGACACCCGGCCGCAATGAACGCCGCAGGTGAAAGCCATGCCGCCAGCATCCCCCCGATGGCGAGACACAGGAGCACGAGTGCCGCAGGAATCGTCCGATAGCCGATCCGGTCGTAAAGCCAGCCCCATACGACTCTTCCCGCGACGTTACCAGCCGCCAGCCCGCCGATGGCCCGCGTGGCCTCTTCCGGTGACAAGCCACCGGCCAACCCCATCGGTTTGAGAAGGCCGATGACAAGAAGCCCGGCAAACGTACCGCAGAACATGCCGGGGGCCAGAACACGGAAGCCCTTGCTTTTCAGGAAACGCATGTCCGCAACGACGTTCGGCACCCTCTCGGCGGTGCCGCCCGGCGGGCGGAAGAGCAGTAGCGCGCCCAGAGCCAACACGGTGCCATAGGCCCATCCGATGGTGCAGAACATCTCTTGAAACGACCAGCCATCGCGTGTCCATTTCTCGGCCAGCGAGGCAAGCAACAACCCACCGAGGCCGAATCCCGCGACCGCCACACCTGTCACCACGCCCTTGTGTTGCGGAAACCACTGCACTCCGGAGGTGAGCGCGGCGACATAGCTGAAGCCGATGCCGGCACCGACCGTCAGTCCGTATCCGGCTATCAACCACAACAGGTGCCCCCCGGACCAGGCGGTGATCAGATGCCCTCCGAAAAAAAGCAACGCGCCCACCAGCGCGATCCCACGCGGTCCCCATTGCCTCAGCAGGTGTCCGGCCGCCACCATGGCGAGTGTGAATGTCAGGATGGCCAGGCCGAAGACCAACTGCGTACAGCTCATCGACAGGCCGTAGTTGGTTGTCAGGAACGGGACAAACGCGCTCCACGCATAGACACCGCCCAGGCACGTCTGTATGAGCACGACCGCCGGCAGGATGGCCATGCGTTTCACTGGGTGACCGTGCGCAGCTGGAGACAGTATGGGAATGGCTCTATCGCACGCGGGGGCAGACCCAACCTTAACCAGCTCAGACGCTTGCCTGTAGTGCCTGATCCGCATTCATCACCTCCTGTGCCATGCGATCGCGATAGGCGACCAATTGCGTGTGAAAATCCTCGTTCGCAAGCGCGAGAACGGCGATGGCAAAAAGTGCCGCGTTTTTAGCGCCGGCCTTGCCGATGGCCACCGTTGGCACTGGGATGCCGCCGGGCATCTGCACCATGGATAGTAGCGAATCAAGGCCGCCAAGATCGCTGGTCGTCATGGGTACCCCGATGACCGGCAGGACGGTCATAGCGGCGAGCACACCCGCCAGATGGGCCGCTTTGCCGGCGCCGGCAATGATCACCTTCAGGCCGCGCTCTGAGGCCGAAAGCGCGAACTCCCTCGCGGCTTCGGGTGTTCGGTGGGCCGATATCAAACGGACCTCGTGAGGCACGCCAAACTCCTTGAGAACGGCCGATGCCTCTTTGAGCGTATCGAGGTCCGATTGACTTCCCATTACGATGGAAACGAGTGCGTTGGTCTTCATGTCATGCCCCCTTTCGATTATGTGTTGTGATGCTCATGGGTAAAAAGTTGCGCTTGCAGGGATAGGCCGGCGAGGGAGCCACCTTGTGCGCCGGACGATTTTCGGAGACGATCCATGACAACTGCCCCCAGTCCCGTTTCAGGAACCGGATCCGCCATGATGTCCTCACGCGCGATGCCGTCGGGGCGCAAGAGGGTCGCGACGCGATCCAGCGAACCCGGCTGGCGGGTTTCCATATCTCTCATTGCGTAGCTGGCGAAGATCCAGTTGACGGCTTCGCGACGACAAAGGAGCGCTTCAGATCCACGCCGTGCTCCCGGGCGGCCTTTTTCAGAAAGAAAGGCTGTGGCTTGATGCAACCGCAGAGCTCTTCCCTCCGGTGGGGGCAACAATAGACCTCGTCTATTACCACTCCGTACCGGCATAGTTCAGCGACGACATGAGCGTTGACCTGCGCCACTTCGCCGGCGCTCAGGATGCCGCCCGACACGCCGGGCTGGTGCGTCACGATAAAAAGGCTGAAGTGTTCCTGCAACCGCTGTAGCGCGAGAACGGTGTCCGGATAGAAAACGACGTCAGCCGGCGACCGCAAGTGGCCGCGATCTTCAATGATCGTGCCGTCGCGGTCGAGGAATACAGCCGTCTTTCGTCGTGTGGTCATCGTGTCAGCAACTCCATCACAAGCCGACGCGTTTTTTCAATCCGGCAAGTTGCGTCTTCATCCGGGCGGGTAGCCTTGCCCCGGCCGCATTGAGATAGGCTTCGATCTCCGGCACCTCGTCCTTCCAGCCTGCGACGTCAATGCGCAACAGTTCGTTGACCTCGGCCGAGCCGATCTTCAATCCGCCGACATCCAGGTCGGCTGTGTGCGGCACATAGCCGACAGGCGTCTCGACCGCGCCGACTTTACCTTCGACACGCTCGCACATCCATTTCAGGACGCGGATGTTTTCGCCGAATCCCGGCCACAGCCACTTGCCGTCGGCAGATTTGCGGAACCAGTTCGCATAGAAAATTTTTGGCGCCTTGGTACCCAACTTTTCACCCATGTTGAACCAGTGTTGCCAGTAGTCGCCGATGTGGTAGCCGCAGAAGGGGATCATGGCCATCGGGTCGCGGCGGATGGCCTTCTTGACATCCAACGCGGCGGCGGTCGCTTCAGAGGCGGCCGTAGCGCCCATGTAGACGCCGTGATCCCAGTCGAAGGCCTGGCTGACCAGAGGCACCAGTTCGGATCGCCGGCCGCCAAAAATGAAGATATCTATCGGCACGCCGTTGGGATCTTCCCAGTCGGGACAGATGACCGGGCACTGCCGCGCTGGGGCAGTGAAACGTGCGTTGGGGTGTGCGCCCTTCACGGGCTTGCCGTTGGCGTCCTTCTTGTCCGGCGTCCAGTCGTTGCCCTTCCAGTCGATGCCGTGCGAGCACGCGACGTCCATTTCTTCCCACCAGACGTCGCCGTCATCGGTCAGCACGCAGTTGGTGAAAATGGCGTTGGCTTTGATGCTCTCCATGGCCATGGGGTTGGACTTGTAGCTGGTGCCCGGGGCGACGCCGAAGAACCCCGATTCGGGATTGATGGCGTGCAGACGGCCGTCGGGGTGGATCTTCATCCAGGCGATGTCGTCGCCGATGCACTCGCATTTCCAGCCTGGAATGGTGGGCTGGAGCATGGCGAGGTTGGTCTTGCCGCAGGCGCTGGGAAAGGCGGCGGCAATGTGGAAGCGCTTGCCCTGCGGATTGGTCAGGCGCAGGATGAGCATGTGTTCGGCCATCCAGCCCTCGCGGCGGGCCATGGTGGAGGCGATGCGGAGGGCCAGGCATTTTTTGCCCAGAAGGGCATTGCCGCCGTAACCGGAGCCGAAGGACCAGATCAGGTTCTCTTCCGGGAAGTGGGCGATGTATTTCTTTTCGATGGGGGCGCAGGGCCAGTCGGCGTCCTTCTGGCCGGGTTCAAGCGGCGCACCGACAGAGTGCAGGCAGGGGATGAACTCGCCGTTTTCACCCAGGGTTTCGATCACCCGGTCGCCGACACGCGTCATGATGTACATATTCACCACGACGTAGGGCGAATCGGTGATTTCGATGCCGATTTTCGAGATCGGCGAACCAATGGGTCCCATGCTGAAGGGAATCACGTACATCGTCCGCCCCTTCATGCATCCTTTATAGAGCCCGCGCATGGTCTCTTTCAGACCGACCGGGTCAATCCAGTTGTTGGTCGGTCCGGCTTCGTCCTGCGTCACGGACGCGATGTAGGTCCGGTCCTCGACGCGCGCCACGTCACTGGGGTGGCTCCGGAACAGGCAACTGTTCCGCCTTTTCTTCAGCAGGGTTGCCGCGCCTGCGTCCACCATGATCTTGATCATGGCGTCGTATTCCGCCTGCGAGCCGTCGCACCAGACAACCTTGTCCGGAGTAACCATTTCCTGAACATCCTTGACCCATTTGATCAGTTTGCCGTTCTTGCATGTGAGTTCCATCTGTGTTCCTACCTTTCGTTTTACCAGCCGGTCGGCCATATCCCGGAAAACAAAAAGACCGGCACGGAGTCCTTCTTGGACTTCCATACCGGCCTGTTCACACCGGACGGGGCTGACCCGCCTTGTGCTCTCCTGCCTCTGTTGTTACCGATATTGATTACAGTATTGCCCAGGCAAAGTCAAGCCCGGATAAACAGACCCAACGCTCGAATCAAAGTTGCCTATTGCCCAATCCCGCCGTATGATCGCGCAGACCACCGCCAGCAACAACGATATTCGCATTGAACGGGATTTTTTCATAAATCAGTTTCATCATATTTTGCCAACGTGATCGGTCGAACAAGAGGCTCAAACCTGTCCTGTTCCGCCGGTCGAGACACCTGCAAGGCATTCCATCGTCCGTTTGGCCGGCCCTGGCGATTATATGATTCACGCCGGCGGAATATCCTTCCCATCCAGATGTTTCATTACGTGTCCCACTGCCATCATATTACCCGCCAGTACATCAACGGGGAGTTTGGTCTTTTCCAAATCAAATGCGTCGAATTTTTCGCGGGCACAATGGCGCACAACGGCGGCGGACAGTAGTTTAAACATGCGCCAGATAGCCTTGCCGTTTTTTACATCTTGCGGCGGGAGCGCGCAGAATGCCAGAAAAGGCCACGCCGGCGAACCTGGTTCCGTGCTCTCGTGATTTTTATAAAGATCGCCGTTCGAGGTCAGGTTTAGAATAAGATAATTTATGGCGGCAACGGTGCTCTCTTTCAGCGGTTGTTGGATAAGATCTAATAGCGCATGTTTGCACGGCAATAAAGTCAGCGCACACAATAGGCGGGCATGCCCCAGCAGAATAATGCCATGATACCAGACCCAGGAGTTATGTCCCGGCCAACCGCCGTTGGGTTGCTGATCAGGAAACACGCCTTCCTTGGTGAAATATACTGCCCGGCTGATAAAGTATTCCACGAACTCATTGTCCGGCTTGATCATGTTACGAAAAGATTCGTGCCAGGCCCATACAAATGATTTTAACGGCCGTAGTTCCTCCGGCACGGCGGCGAGGATGACGGCCATTCGGGCGAGCGCCAAGACACAGAAAGAGTTATAATTGGTATTGGAAACATGGGGATAACGCATCGCCCATTCACAGCCGCGAAATGCGGCCTGAAGAAAGTAGGGGTTGTGAAAGGCCTCATATCCATCAAGGAGGGCGTCAACCGCAATACCGGTGACATACATAATACCATCGGAATCGGTAATTGGCCACCCGGAGTCGTCCAGATAATAAGGGAAGTAACCGTCCGGACGCTGTTCGCGGACAAGGTGCTCGCAACCGGCATATGCCCGCGCCCTGAAAATCGGGTCGTTGAGGACTGTACCGGCGGCCAGATAACCACGCACCCGCCATGCGGTCTGACGAATCATTGGGCGGGAACAGGGGGTGTCAATATGCGGAAATACGTTAGGGTCAGCGCAACCGTGGCCCCACGAACCATTGCCATTATATAATTTTTCAGAACGGGCGTGAAACTCAGAAAAAAGTGCCTTGGCTTGCGCATGATCGGCCACGGGACTGTCCGGAACATCCAGAATACGATCGCGCGGTACCGCAGTTGTTCTTGGTATATTGACGTTATTATTCATGTTGGTTCCTTTCGCTTGTAATATAAGAACAGTAGCATCCCATAGGATGCTTTGGCTGAGGGCTGTGGGCTATTGACTGTGGGAAAACCCCAATAAAACCGAGGGCCATGAAGGACCATTATCAAAACCGCAGTTCCGGTTTTTCCCATCTGTGTTTATTCTGTTCCG
>JBDRJR010000060.1:0-9482 GCA_043814705.1 Verrucomicrobiota bacterium
GCCAAAGCCAGGTTTTCGGCAATGGTCATGCGCGGGGCGGTGCCGCTGAACGGGTTTTGGAACACCCGTCCAATCAATTTTGCCCGGCGATATTCCGGCCAGCGTGTGACGTTCTGGCCGTCCAGCTCGATTTTTCCGGCATCCGGCAGGAAACCACCGGCCACTGCGTTCAGGAGCGTGGATTTACCCGACCCGTTGGAGCCGATCACTATGACAAAAGAGCCGGCCTCAAGATGCAAGTCCACGCCACGTAACGCCTGGACTTCGTCGGGCGACCCGGTGTTAAACGTTTTCTGCAATCTCCGGATGTCAAGCATGGTCAAATGCCTCCTTGCGGCGCTGGATCCGGGCGGTAAGCCCGGGCAGGATCAACGCCACGAATACAAAGACGGCGGTGATCAGCTTCAAATTGTTCGGATTCAGTCCCCAGCGCAGGGCGATGGCCACAATCAGGCGAAAAAGCACCGACCCCATCACAGCCCCAACGATTGTCATTGCCAAACCGCGCGAACGGACGAGCGCTTCCCCGATAATCACGCTGGCCAGACCCCAGACCAGCATGCCGATTCCCATCTGTACATCGGCAAATCCCTGATACTGTGCCAGCAGTGCGCCGGACAGGGCAATCAGCCCGTTGGATAGTGTCAGGCCGATGATGATCATGGTATCCGTGTTGACGCCCAGCGCGCGGATCATCTGCGGGTTGTCGCCCGTGGCGCGCATGGCCGTGCCGAGGTTTGTGCGAAAAAAAAGGTAAAACCAGATGCAAACGGCGGCCACTGCCATAAAGGCAAACACCAGCATGGCCATGTCGCTGACCGAAACTTCCCAGCCGAAGCAGTTAAAGGTGGTCTGCCCGCCCAGTGCCGCGAGACCGACCGCTTCCGCTTCTTTGGCCAGTGTAGTGGTGGAAAGCAAGGGCACGTTGCTTCGTCCCATGACGTGCAGGTTGAGCGAGTAGAGCGCCGTCATAACCAGGATGCCGGCCAACAGACCGTTGATCCGGAAGCGCGTATGCAGGATGCCGGTCACGGCGCCGGAGGCGGCGCCCGCCGCCGCGCCGGCCAATGTGGCGTTGACCGGTGCGATACCGTGAATCAACAGAATAGCCGCCACAGCGGCGCCAAGCGTGATGGAACCATCGGCGGTCATATCCGGGAAATTGAAAATCCGGAATGAAATATAAACCCCCAGCGCCAGCAGGGATAAAATCAAGCCAATGGTAAAGGAGCCGAGTAAAAGATTCATGTCTCCAAACTCCCCACCGGTGACAGCCACAATGTGCCGCGCGTGAACAGGCTTTCGCCGGCCCCGCTGATTTCGCGGTGGTCGCCGATCAAATGCAATAACCCCAACAGTCGTTCTTCCTCAAACAAAACGCTGATGGTGCTATCCAGCGGCAATGGACCCTTAGGCAAGGCCTTGATGCTGAACACTGCGGCATGGGCATGCGCCGTTGGGTAGGGTGTGCGCCCGACCGGGCGGACAAACGGTTTCAATGCCTGGTTCTCGCCGGCGGTGGCGAACCCAACGACCAGCGTCAGGGTCCGCGCAAATTCACGCTCGGGCGTGAATGCCAGCCAGTCGCGAATGGCCGGATAATCAAACGGCGAGTCCGTCATCGAACCAATGCCCGTAACCGGGCCCGCGCCCGAAGCCGGCAAGCGTTTCAACGCCGCGCCGATCAACCCTGCCGATTCTGCCAGCATAACCCAGCCGATAACCGGTCCGCCTGCAACGTGACCCAGCCCGCAGTCGCTACGCGCCAGCGTTGCAGGCGGGTGCGTAGCATTGCGGCCAGATGCACCGGTTATGGCCAATGCCGCCGAGACGATTTGCGAGAGCGGCGTGTAATCGGCGCCTTCCTCGGTTTCGAAGCGCACACACTGGGCAAATTCGCCTTCGCCTACCAGGGCATACAGGACCTGCAGTTCCGGCACCATGGCGGCGCGGGTGACCAGAAAATCCGGGATTTTGGCGCCATCTGATGGCAGACAGGCGGCGGCGCCCCCCACTGCCAGGAATTCGCCGAAAGCATTGTCAAAAGCGCCCAACCCCACCGCCAGTGTGCCGCGCGGCAACTTGATGTGATGCGGTTCCGCCCCCGTAAACGGCGGGGACTCCAGGCAGGCTGGGTTACCCACCAGCCGGCACTTAAGTGCGGCATTGTCAGAAAGCGTGTAGATCGTGCATTCCAGGGACTCGTATGTTTTTTCAACCGCTTTTGCCGGAGCGGTCGGTGCCGAAGACGGTGTCACCATCGGCGGGACGCCGGTGATAAGGCTCATAAGTCCGCTGAGTTCCAGAACCGACCGCACTGCCGGCGATGGATCCAGCACACCGAATGAGCCGTTTAACTTGCGAAATATCTGATGCGCTTTCAACAGGACGCGAATGCCTGCGGAACTCAGGAAGACAACTTGGCTCAAGTTCAGTCGGATATGATAGCGGCCGTCGCGGATGGCTTCTTCCACTTCCTTTTCCAGCGGAGCGGCCCGGGTGGCGTCCAACCGGCCCTTAACCTGTATTTCAAATAATTCACTCATGGTTGGCCCACTACCTGGTCTGCACGCTTCAACAATTCCGGCGGAAGCCTCAGCCCGCACCGGGCGGCGTTTTCCGGATTGACCACCAATCGCGTCCGGCTGGCCGGCTGGAATGGTATCGTGGCCGGCGATTCGCCGTGCCGGATGCGTAATGCCAGGTCGGCCATATCCCGGCCAACCTGCTCGTAATCGCGCGCCACCGCTACGGCGGCGCCGCCATTAATTGCCTGGCCACTGACGAACGCCAGCAATGGTTTCTGATACCGGCGCGCGGCCTGGACAATACCGGGAAACGAAGCGTCGTTCAGATTATCCGTTATCTGGCAAATGGCATCCACCGGTTTGGCGGCTAAGGCCATGGCGGCATCCGGCACTTCCGTGCTAGTCGAAACTGCGACCGATACCAGATCCAGCCCGTTGCGGCGGGCGGCCTCGGCCAATGCATCCCGGTATAACACGGAATTAATCTCTGCCGGCACAAATAATGTGCCGATCCGCCGCGCGTCCGGCAGACACTCCCTCACCACCGCCACCATGCCTGCAAAATCACTGAGAGTGGTGATGCCGGTTATGTTCGGCAGATGCTGTGTAACGCTTTGGCCGGCGCCGGCCCGCACGGGATCGCCGACTGCTCCAAACACAACGGGGATATCACTGACTTTCCGGAGCACCGCCTGCAGGGTGGGCGTGGAAGTTAGCAAAATCAAATCCGGCCGGTCATCGGCGGCGGCGCTGGTCATGGCCATGAGCGTGGCCATATCCGCATGCGCGTTCAAGATTTTAATGTCGTAGTCACGATTGCGTTGCAACCCGTGGTATTCCAGGCGCTCGAAAAAGCCCCGGCACGTTTCCTCCACGAACTGCGACTGCACATATTGCAGGAAAAACAAGCGCCATTTGCGTTTGGGCACGGTTGATAAAACCGATGTTGCCGTAACTATGACCGAAGTCGGCGTGATGAAGGATATCGGGATACCAGTAGTAGAAAACTGGCCCGCGCGCAGGTCCTCCGGCACGTTGATCCCAAGCCGATTGGCTTCATCCTGGTTAATGACAATGGTTTTAACCGATATATTGGTCATCGGAATTCCGGCGGGGCTCTCGCCGCTTAGGACACGGGCCAAAAGCGGCGCGGCGCCACGCCCGCTTTCATAATATCCAATGCCGATGCTTGCCAGGGCTTTGTCGGCTTGGGAAGGATCATCAGGAAACAGCGGCATCCGGGCCTTGCGGCAAGCCATGACCAGCGTATCGAAACCTTGATAAACCGTGTTGTCACCGGGAATGTAAACGGCGTGGATTGACCGTTCCAGGAGCGCCTGGACGGCTTGGGCCATATCCGCCGTGGTGTTAAGCGTGACCTCTTCAAGACGAACATTCCGTTGCCGGCACAAAACGCGCAGGACGGCAACCACTTTTACCGAATTAGCTTCGCTGTTATTGTAGATTATGCCAAGTCCGGTCAAATTCGGAATCAGCCGCTGTATAAAAGCAAGATTCTCTTCCAAGGGCGGAAAAGAGCCTACCCCGGTTACATGGGGTAAATGATCGCTCCAGGATTTGCCGATGCCGGCGGCGATCGGATCAGTTACATAAGTGAAAACTACCGGCTTATGCTTAGCCACGCTGGCGGCGGCCATGAGCACCGGTGTGGTAAACGTGACAATCACATCCACGTCGCTATTGTCCAGAACTTGGATGATTGCAGGAATGGTGGCAATTTCGGCCTGTGCGTTGATCCGGCGCACGACCAGGTTACGGCCTTCGATATAACCAAATGTGCGTAGTCCCTCCAACAAGCCCTTGGCGGCGGTTTCATAACCCTGTTCCGGAGCAAAATAGGCGAATCCAAGTCGGTAAGTTCGGCCGGTTTCCGGCCGCGGTAAGGCCAACGCCGTAGTCAGCGCTGGATTCGTCTTGCGCCGGCCTTGGGCATCAATGATGATGTCCGCCGTGCGCATGATCTCCGGCGTGATTTGCCAGGCCGCACTCAATTGAGCCAGTGTAACCAGGTTGATGGCCAGCTTTTGCGGCACTACATTTTCGATCGGTACACTGTACGGATCGCGCCCGTTAAGAATTTCCACTGCCAGATTACCAGTGGCCTGGCCAACCTCATAATAATTGGCGCCCAATCCAAGCAAGGCGCCGGTTTCAGTGTGATCCGGTGCGTTGGCAAAAACCGGGATACGCGCTTCCATTGCCGGCTTAATCACGGTGCCGGCCGTCATCTCAACAATGTTGTCGCCTCCGATCCAGAGGGCTTGTGCGTTTCTGGCCACCAGTGACTGGGCGGCCTCCATGACCTCAACCGAACTTTGCACAGGCGCTTCCAGCAGGGCGATCCCCAACTCTTGACAGACTTTGCGCGCCAGCACAAGGCAGGCCTCCGAACAGGTTTCCGAGGTGCACCAGACCACACCAACCCTGGTCAGGTTGGGGTAACACTGTTTGGCCAGCCGGAATACTTCTTTGACGGGTTGGAAGGTGCCGATCCCAGCCAAGTGGCGTGGTCTGGCGGCAGGATGCTTGCGATCGAATCCTACGCCGGATTGGTAAGGATCCGTAACCGTGCCGAACACATGGATAACTTGACCTTTCTGATTGGCGCCGGCCATGGTTTGCAGGGCCGGTGTGCTGAAGGTGATTACCAAGTCAAAACCGCCGCTGGCAATGGTCTTGGCAATTGTGTTGGCGGTGGGCAGATCGGATTCGGCATTAAAGCGCTGAATGAAAACTGTTTTATCCGGGATCAGGTTGTGTTTGGCAAAAGCATCCAGACAGCCGCGCACGCTTTCGTCAAGGATTTGACGGCTGGAAAACTGAAAAATGGCCACGCGCCAGAGCTTGCCTTTAGCGGTGAGGGTGGACGAATATGCCGCCGGCCGGCGATGTTGACGATCAGATACCAGTAACACCGCCGCGGCAAGCCCGATGAGCGTAATTCCAAGTGCCAGGCGTTTAAGAACGTATCCCATGTATGAAATATATGGCAGAATCAGGTGGAAGACAATCCCGATTCGACTCCGTGCTGACGAAAGCCGACCTCACTTGTTTGGTTAAGCAGGTGCGTTGGGGTATCTATGCGGTATGCCGTAACCGAGTTGCATGTCACTCTAAATCGGTATCCGTGCTACACGCGCATTCCGAAAACACCCGGGTTACATCCCAAATTTTTAATAAAAAACTTTATCTAAGTAGCAAATTAGCGTATGCTTCCCAAATTAATTTCGTGAAATACAACTGTTACGAACAACCCGATCATGGCGATCATATAAAATACAGGGCTATATCTCGTAGTATCCCCGTCAGAACGTAACCGAGCGAAGCGAGGTTGCCCTTGGCATCAACCTGTGGCAATACAACCCAATGATGGAGGATTAGCGATGAATCGTGTATGGATGACGAGTCTGCAAGCGGCAACAATCGTGTGCGGAGGACTGCTCCTCTGTGGTTGCGCAGGTAGAACGCCGGAATCCATTCCCACAGCCGCGCCAGCCGTGTCTGTTCCCACATTATCAACGAGAACGCCCGTCGAAGGCAGTCCCGGGAATACGCCTTTCTTTGCCGATGTGATTGAGATTTCGCCAGGGGGAAAACTCATGCTCCGCCCGCGACTATGTCACATCCCCGGACTGCCGCTCGAAGATTACAATCTGATTGTCAGTCTCCCGTCGGGAATAAGACCCGCCGCTGAAAAAGTCTTTCACACCGATGAGTGGTTTAGAATCTATCCATCAGTCGAAACCATTAAAGAAGTCTCTGCAGATACCGGAAAACACTTTGAGTTTTCCTACAAACCTGATCTGGCGACGCTTGACGCGGTGGATCTGTGCATGGTGGGATATGGTGCGGACACGATTCCTCCCATTCGCTTTGCAGGTACATTCGATTGGAAGACGTTCACCGCAACATTTCAAATCCCGGAAGGTCGTTCGGTCCTGAGTCCACTGGTTTTGAAATGGGGGTGGGACCCTGTCAATACGGGGACGCTTTTCCTCAAGGGACTGCAGATCACCGACCCTGTCGACGGTAAGGTCATTTTCGACTTTACCCCCAAAGAACCGCTCGTCCTGAAGTTGAACAAAAGCCAACAAGCCACCCACTGGTTCAAAACAAAGGACAGCAAACCGATTGCCGTGGTTCCCGGAAAGAAGTATGTCGTCCGGTGTGAAGCGAAGGGCGATGGAATCGGAGTCCAGGACAATATCACATCCAAAGGCGAATCTACTGACCTGGCAAACAGAGTGCTATTCACCAGGACACTCATTTTCGACATTGCGTCGGACATATCTCTGCCGAATACGCTTCATTGGCGGATCGATGGCAGAGAGGGGGCAGCCTATCAGTCCGGCGACATAGCTCTCCTGCCCCCACGGGAAAGCGTCGCTCCGAAAACCATTGATACCTCCGTCTGGATCGCCGAAACAGGCCTGCAAAGGGAGCCCCCATCGCTCCAGAAGCTCTACATCGGCAAATTTCACGATTGGGGCTTGAACACGATCGAGCCCGAAATCAGAACTCCAGGCTTCGGCCAGGTGCTTACGTTGGAGCTGTGTTCGAATGTTGTGACCCGTGAGGCAAAACGGTTGGGGATGCGTGTCAGGAATCGACTTGCCTTCTACTGTGGTGGCTCTGAGTACTGTAAGATGCATCCGGAGGCGGCTCCCATAGATCCCCGAGGAAAGGTCGGCGCATCGCGTGTCTCGGTATGTATCACGTACGTACTTGATGGGGGAAAGTATGATAACCCACAAACACCCGTCAAAGGCGGCAAGGCTAATCCGTGGATGGCATACTACTACGACATGATTAGGGAATTCGTCAGGGCCAACGCGCTTGACGGGGTGTGGTGGGACTGGGAATTAAGCGCCGCGCCCTACAGGAAGGCGCGCGCAAAGGTGGATGCTCCCCGGCAATGGAATAACCTCTGTATGTGTGACCGTTGCCGGCGGGCTTTCGTGGACTACGCAAAACTGGATTCCGTGCCGACGGTTGATGAGTGCGCCGACAAATTCTACGAACAATGGGTTGACTTTCGATGTGCGCAGAATGTCCGCTTCTGGCGGCTCTGCGCAGAGGCGGCCAGAGAAGGCAACCCGAATGCCACTTTCGGCATCTACAGCGGATGGGCGGATGACTATACCCGTCAGGGCTACGGCGTTGACTGGACAATGGCGGCCCCTTGCCTTGATTTCGCTATGCTAAGGTATTGGACGCCGGATAACCTGCGTGATGTATTCCGGCCCGCCCTGTTGAAGGGAACGTCGGGAAATCAATCCCCGCCAAAAGTTCTCTGCCAAGTGCCAATGTTCCCCTATTGTGATACGTCCCCCGGGGGATGCGGGGCATGGGCACTGAACGTGTACAATAATCTATCCAATGCAAAGAACAACATTATCTGGACGGTCGCCGGTGTTGGAAGCTATGGCTGGTCATTTAATGGAATATGGGGAATGGACGATCAATTGACGATCCCCATCAAGGAGGCCAATGCGCTCCTGGCCAGGTATGAAGACTACTTTGTCGGGGGCAAGAAGGTCGACAACTTGGTTCAGCTTATTAGCACAGGCAATGTGCAGGTTGCGACCTGGGAGTTAGGGGGCAAACATATCACCTTCGTAATGAACATGGAGTCAGAGCCACGGAAAATCGAGTTGAAAACAGCGGCCGGCAGGACTGCCGCCGTCAACGTTGCCGCGCGCGATTGTGTTGTCTTTGAATGGCCTGCTGATAGGCCAGTCGAATATGGCAGGCCACGGAAGGCTTGACGAGGTGAGTGCATTGCGGGACCCGCGTATTTTCATGTTTCGCAATGGTCATTGGATCAATGCAGAAGAACCACTTCATACGGATAAGCCCAAAATTGCCGGGGTTGGGTTGGCGATGAACTTCGCCAAGGAACTCCTTTAAGATTGCGCTTTTGGGCGCGTGCGTGTATTTTTCAGAATGCAGGGTGCCTTGGCGCATCCCGACTCTCCAAGAGGTCGGGACGAATTGAGGAACATGATTCATGAGCATGACGATTACGGAAAAAATACTGGCACGCGCGGCGGATAAGGCCGTGGTAATGCCCGGCGAAAATATCTGGGTCAAGGCCGACATTCTGTTGACACACGATATCTGTGGACCGGGCACGATCGGTGTCTTTCAACGCGAGTTTGGCCGCAACGCCAAGGTCTGGGACCGCGAGCGGGTGGTTATCATTCCCGATCATTTTATCTTTACTAAAGACGAAATGTCCCATCGCAATGTGGAAGGTTTGCGAACTTTTGCCCGTGAACAGGCGTTACCCTATTTTTACGATCCCGGCACGCCAACCTACAAAGGCGTCTGTCACGTAGCGCTCCCGCAGGAAGGCCACGTCCGGCCCGGCGAGGTGATTTTCGGCACGGACTCGCACACCTGCACGCACGGGGCTCTGGGAGCTTTTGCCACGGGTATCGGCAACACGGATGCCGGTTTTATAATGGGCACAGGAAAATTGCTGGTCAAGGTGCCGCCAACATTACGGTTCACGATTAACGGAATCAAGCCGGATTATATCATGGGCAAGGATATCATCCTGCGCATCATCGGTGACATCGGATTCGAAGGGGCTACCTATTGTGCCATGGAGTTCCGCGGGGATGCCATCTCGGCGCTGGCCGTCGAGGAGCGCATGACGATCTGCAACATGGCCATCGAGGCCGGCGGCAAGAATGGCATCATCGCTCCAGACGAAAAGGCGTGCGAATATGTTCGCGCTCGCACGACCCAGCCCTTTACGCCGCTGTTCAGCGCCCCGGATTGCGTCGTCGCCAATGATTACACTTATGATGCCTCCACCTTTGTGCCGTGTGTGGCCAAGCCCCACTCGCCTGCCGCGTATGCCCCGGCGCGCGAACTATCGGATGTCAAGCTTGACCGCGCCTATATCGGCTCGTGCACGGGCGG
>JBDRJR010000061.1:0-2681 GCA_043814705.1 Verrucomicrobiota bacterium
GTTTGGCAAGCGCGATGCGCGCCGCCGTTTGGGATTGCACCGGGTCATTACGTACATTATAATGGCATGCAACAGTTGAGGATTTTTCCCATGAAATATCGTTTCTGCACGTATGGCGACCCCGTGCTCCGGCAGAAGGCGGAAATTATCCGCCGCGTGGATGGCGCCATCCGGACACTGGCCGACGACATGTTCAAAATCATGCAAGACCACAAAGGCGTCGGCCTGGCGGCCCAGCAGATCGGCCAAACCATCCAGATTTGTGTTGTGAATATTCCGCCCGCCGCGGATGTCGCCGCTCCGGATGGCCCGCGCCTGAATCCGGATGTAAAGTTTCCGCTGATTATGCTGAATCCTGTCCTGACGGCAAAAAAGGGGGCCCAGCGCGATACGGAAGGCTGTTTGAGTGTTCCGGAAATCTGGGCGCCGGTCAACCGCGCCTTTGAGGTTGCAGTCTCTTTTCTTGATCTCCAGGGCGTTCAACGGGAACTGCACGCCCGCGGCCTGCTGGCGCGCGCCATCCAGCATGAACTGGATCACCTGCATGGGGTGCTGTTCGTGGACCGTGTCTCGCCGGTCAAAAAAATCGCCCTGGCAGGCAAACTCAAGCGCCTGCGCAAGGAAAAGGAGATGGAGTTGGGTCTGGCCTAACTCAATTGCGGATTGCTGATTTCGGATTGCGGATTTTCGGCATCCTGCTCGGAGCCGGATAAATCCGGCGCTTGCTCTGCGTCGCGCGGAGTCTGTCCTCCACCCTCCATCTTGTGCATATCTTCTTTCTGCATTCTGCATTCTGCATTCTGCATTTTTTCTTCCGGCACCTTATGCCGCCGTAAAAACTCCTTGGCCAGCGCCCGGTATGCCAGCGCGCCGGTGCCGCGCGGATCATAGAGCATGATGGGCTGGCCGAAACTGGGGGCTTCACTCAGGCGAACGGTGCGCGGAATGGCCGTCTCGTACACGTGTTCGCCGAAATGCTTTTTTACTTCCTCAATGACCTGGAGGGACAGCCGGGTGCGGCCATCGAACATGGTCATGACAATGCCATCCAGGGTCAGCCCGGGGTTGGCGCCGCCGGCGCGCAACTGCTCGATCATCCGGGTGATCATGCTCAGGCCCTCCAGCGCCAAGTATTCGCACTGGACGGGAATGATCATGGCGTGCGCCGCCGTAAGCGCGTTGCTGGTGAGAATGCCGAGCGAAGGCGGGCAGTCAATGAATATATAATCGTAATGGTTTTCGGCCAGGAGCGGGGCCAAGGCTTTCTGGAAGCAGTGCAGATAATGCTCAGACCGGGCAATATCCACCTCGGCGCCGGCCAGGTCCAGTTCGGAGGGGATCAGGTCCAGGCGCTTTACCACCGTGCCGATAATTTCTTCCTGAAGCGTGCTCTCATTGAGGAGTGCGGCATAGACGCTATGGCTTGGCTGTTTTTCAATACCCAGCGCACTGGTGGCGTTGGCCTGCGGGTCCAGGTCAATGACCAGCATATCCTGGCCGCGTTCGGCCAGGCTGGCGGCCAGGTTGACGGCCGTTGTGGTTTTGCCCACACCGCCCTTCTGGTTGGCAAAGGCTATGACCCGTGTTGCGCGCATATATAGTCTCAAACATCAGGAACCGCTACGAAAAACAAGAAAATTAACCACGAAACACACGAAACACACGAAATGGAGAGGATCTGATCCTGTTTGGTTTTTCCAAATAAATGCAAGATTTGTTTGCCGATTTTTTCGTGTAGTTCGCGTGTTTCGTGGTTAAAAATTTAATTGGGTTGGGGGCGTAAGCCCGCATTGGTTTAGCATGATAACGCGCCCCCACTCCGGATTACAAGGCGCTTTTTATTCATATCGCCCATATTGCTTTACCAGCGACATATAAAAATCATAAACTTGCGGGGTAATATCATTGCCAACGGAAGCCTGGCCAAGGATAAGTCCGCCTTCCCGGCCTAACTCGATCAGGGGCCTGACATGCGCCTCGATCTCTTTTTTGTTGCCATGCGGCAGGATGCGCGTATTACAAACACCACCAAAGAAAATAATGCGTTGCCCATACTTTTGCCGAAGCTTGATTAAGTCCAAGCCGCAACGAGGCTCAAGCGGATTAAACCCCTCGAATCCGGCTTCCAGCAGAAGATCCAGCACGGGCGCAATATTGCCGTCGCTGTGAAAAAAAACATGCTTACATCCCGCCATCCGGCATGTGGAAATTAATTTCTTGTAGCGTGGCAGAAAATATCGCTCAAACATGGCCGGACTGAATATAGTGGTATTGTTATTGGCCATGTCGCCATAGATAAACAGGCCGTTATCCCGGCAATCCGCCCGGCGCAATGTTTCCAGGGCCATATCGGTCAGGTGTTCGGCCACGCGGTCAAAAAGCACGTCGGCAAAGGTCTGATCCAATGCCATGTCCATCAGCAGGATCTCCTCGCCCCGGATGAAACTGCTCCGGGCGTAAATGCCGCCTACCTTGGCAAAAACACAACGCCCCGCTTTTTTTTCACGGTCCACCTCGGTCGAAAAACCGACATACCGCCGATCGAGCGACGCAGGCTCAAAAACCAGCTTGTCCAGATCGGACGGTGTTTTAAGAACCGATTCCAACGTTTCGGCGAAATAAACATCCTGTCTTCCCTGGCGCACAATCCGGCCCCATCCGTCATTGTGGATTGCAAACTC
>JBDRJR010000062.1:0-6581 GCA_043814705.1 Verrucomicrobiota bacterium
AAACGACACGAAAGTTATTTTTGGGTAATGAAAAACAGAATCTAATCTTTATCCATTTCGTGTGTTCCGTGTATTTCGTGGTTAATCGGTTTTAGTATTTTCTTGTTTTTCTTAACGGTTTCTGATGGTTGAGGTACTATAGTTCCGAATCCGCGGGAAAAATCCCACGGCCCGGTTCTTCTGTTCTCGTTTAACACTTTGCAAAAATCTTCAGAACACCTTTCGCATTCAGACTATCCCGATAAATTGCGGAGGCATTAAGGTTTGGATTGTGGATAGCAATAAACTCGTTGTTGTTCATGAAGGCTATTCTGCTTCCGCGGATATTTTTCAAATCCGGTTTTACAATTCCCTTAAAGGCGCCTGTGTCTATTGAAAAAACAGAAAAGGGAATGTTTTTATTAATGGACAGCTGTGAAATTTTGTCATTGTAAGTCCAGACTTCGTCCGCATGCATGACGAGCGAACAACAATATTCCGGGATATTGACAGCCCAGGCAACCTTGCCTTCCTGTGACGCGCTCAGGTCATAACAGATCAACTTGCGATCGCAGGAGAGCACGCAAATGCGATTGATAGAAGCCACGGCAAGCGCACACGGGAAAGCGGGAAAATCCTGCTGACATGTGCCGAGACATTTTCCACTGGCCGTTATAACCAGACATTCCCGTTCGAGCAACCAATACATGAACACGCCGTCCGTCGCCAGATACTGCGGGGTAACCAATCGGTTCTGATAATAATAGGGGCTGATTGGAAACAAATCCAGGGCCATTGAATCCAGGGGCTTGCCCTTCAGGGAAAATATCAGTTTTTCCCCCTGGTAATAACCGGCGGCAATAATACTGTCTTCAAATTCAATAAGCGCGGTAATCAGCCAGTGATATTCTACAGTCGAAAACGCTTTCAGTCTTTCAACTTTGCCGTCTGCCGTTCGCTCATAGATTCCATCCATGGCCGGATAAACAATGCTCCGTTCTTTTGTCACCAGAAGCGCGTCAGGGCCGACATGGCTTACCATGTCTCGTATCCGCTTGGGCGCTTGAATCCTGGCAAATCCCAGATTGCCGGCATTGGTAAAACGATGATAACCGATTCGTTCGCCCCATTCCTTGGCGCTGCGCCATTCCGTAATGGCCGGATATGCTTTCCCGGGAGGATGAAAACAGCTTCGTTCCCGCTCCTGACCGTTGACGACCCAGATCGGAGATGAAAACGCCATCCGTCCATCCGGATAAATTACTTTAACATAATAATAATCGGTGCTATTGCCCGAACGTGCTTTATTCTTATCCTCAAAAGAAAATGAAAAAACACCATGTTCCGGAATATGCTTAAGAAACATTGCCCCGTTTTTAATTACGATTACCAGGGCGGGTTTGGTGTCATATTCGTGAAAAATGTCTAATTTGCGGAATTTACAACGTTCGTTCCTGATTTCGCTTCCCAGCGGATGGCCATTTAACTGAAAAAACAAGTTGTTACGTATATTGGCCGAGGCGATAAAGCGTCGATTCCAGAGGGCATCCCAGACCGCATCGGTCGTCAATTCAGCGGCCCAGATACCGGTGATGGCATTTTTTGCCGGTTGGCAGGAATGATCGTCACTTCCCCCATAAAAGCCGCCACGATGCCCTTCGGCGAGGCCATCATTGGCCCATCCCTCAAAAACACCACCATCGTTTAAAATTTCAATCATGCGAAAATTCGGGTGGTTTTTAAAGCGCCAGTCTGTTGGACATGGACGATTATGAGCGGCAAGGATGATGTTTTTTTCATTTTTTCCCACACCTTTGATCAGGTCCGACCAATTATCGGCCATCGGCAATTTTTTGTCATCCCGCAGATAGACGTTGTATTCCATTCCATCTTGAAATTCATAACCTTTGAGGGCGATAAACTTGCCGTTCCGGTTGTATGAATCCGCTTTGTCAGAAACGATTTTCCAGGGGGACTGTTCCCGGTAGCCGAGCCTGATCATATTGCCCATGTGATGATGATCGGCATAAACCATGAAATCAAGTTTGCGGTCATTGATTACAAAATCGTAAAGCTGGTTGATTTGTTCACCCAAACGAGTCAAATCGCCTTTCGTGAAAGGTTCCAGCTTGTGGCATAAATCACTCCTTACATGACAATGAAGAATTCCCCAAAAAATTTTATATGGTATTGAATCGTTCATTTATAAAAGTTGTTTTTTATCTCTTTTCGAGTAATTGCCGGGCGTTATTATAAAAAACGTCTTCGATATCAGCCTTTTTCAATTTAACGGCATGCGCCGCGCGGCTGAATGCGTCCAGTTCCTCATACATGAAAAACGTGAGTTTTTCCGCTGCCTCCCCTTCGACCTCGCGTATGTGGCTGTCCGCGGAAACATCGCCATAGAGTCCCTTTGGCACCAGGTTGATGTATTTGCCGTTTTCGCAAATCCGGCGGGTCCGCATGCGCAAAATCGGCAAGTCGCTTCCAAAGAGCACCCGTTTCGGCCCAACCGTTTCCAGCAATTGCCGAAAGGCCTCGGCATTCGTATTGGCGGAAATATCAAAACACATTTTTTTGGTCTTTGCCAGAACCTTGAACGCATCGCCAATATCTTCCGGACAATAAGCCCGGCCGACGTGCGCAATAATCAGTTTTATATCCGGGTAGCGCTCCTCGATTTCCAGCATTTGCGCCAGATTGACCGGATCGCGCAGGCGGCCATTGCGGGGAATATGGAGCATCATAACCCATCCGTTTTTGTTCAAAACTTCAAGCTGATGATGAGGGAAATAATCAAAAATACGGATTTCGGCCTCCGATAGATATGACGGCGCAAAACTCAAGTAACATTTTGCACCAAGGAATCCGCCATCTTTGATTTTACGCTCCAGGTCTTCTCCGGACCATTCCGGCGCAGACCAAATCAAAGCCGGAAGATGATGGACCGCCGCGCAATCACTGACGTATTTATTGCCATCGTTTAAATCGTCATCAAGTGACAGGGCAGACCCGAAAATCAGCGGCGTAACTTTTTTGCTGGGGAACATCAACCGATATGTTTCCAAGAGTTCTTCAATCGGAGATTCCTTTGCCACCCGTGCCGGCCAGGTCTGCACCCTTAACATATGCCGGCGATAGGCAACCTGGTGCCGGGCAAGCCAGACATGGGTGTGGATGTCAACAATCTTATCCGGCAGCCAGTCGCGCAGGCGTTTTGCATAAAACTCACGGTCAACCGTCTTGACTTCAAATAATGGCGCACTCATTTCCCCCCTTTTTTTTTAATAAAGCCACGTTACTGGCGTCCCACAGGGCCGCCAAGGCCGTAGGTTATTAGACTGTAGGCTGTAGGATAAAAGCACCCAAAAGGCCTTAGTGAAAACCAAAAATTGCTCCTTCGTAAACGCGTTCATAGGCGCCCATATCCACCGTGCCATAACGAATGCGGATGTGGGAATCGAGATCGTAAGGATAGGAGGTCGTTATCCAGCTCCCATTCGTCCCCGTATTGACGCAGGGCGATTTGGCCTGCAGACGCCAGTTGCCGGAATCCTTATTAACAAACATCGGTTCGCTCGTGATATTACCAGGGGGCCAGTCCGCTTTAGCTGGCGCGGTACAGCAGTTTGTAAAAGTAATCGTATCATTCGCATGAGCCCAATTTGAATTGGCCGTAGCGCTGGCATTGTGATAGATGATACAGTTGTAATAATTATATTTACGCGTGCCGGCACCGTCGGCGTATACGCCGCCGCCACTACCCACCGCATAATTACTGACAATCGTGCAGTTATACAGGTTGCCGCCCCACCCCCCTTGTATTGCACCGCCCGTAGAACCAGCCCAATTACCACTCAGGAGGCAGTTATACATAGTGCAAGCATCCGTCGCGCCGCCGTAACCCGGCGTTGAATTACTGATCAGCGAACAATTATACAGGATTGCCATACGTGTGCCGCCGGCATAGAGACTCGCAAAATTGCCGACAATCACGCAGTTCGACAGGACCGCCGTCCCATTTATTGACTGCAACGCGCCTCCCCGTTTTGCCTGATTACCACTTAACGTGTCGTTAAATAATATTCCATCGCCATACACTCCGCCCCCATTGTTGAACGCCGCATTGCCGGATATCACACAATTGGATATCATTACACTGCTTCCTTGGCTCAATACGCCCCCGCCGTAAGTATCGTCGGTCCCCGTCGCCAAAGTCGCTCCGTTAGTCAGCGTGAATCCGATCAGCACAGACTTATTGGTCATCCATACGCAACGAACCGCATCCACGCCGTTTGTGTTTCCGTCCGACGCCCAGGCACCCCGGATGATCGTATTAGCCGGGTCATTGTTCGCACTGCGAACGGTGATGGCTTTCCAGATCGCGACCCTATTGGTCAGCAGAGTGCCGGCGGGATAATTCGTAACCCCGCTGGCTTCATACACGCCGTTGCTGACCCAGACCATGTTGGTAGTAAAAGCCCCGCTGATCGCATCTATGGCACCCTGGAGGCTGTTGGTGGCATTGGCCCAGCTTGAGCCATCTCCGGTTCCATTAGTCGCCACATAAAGGTCGGCGGCGAGCGCTATTTTTGCAAAGGCAAACGTTGCCAGGGCCAATGTGGCAACCGTTAATAATTTGGATAATCTTTGCATTGTTTTTTGGCTCTTCCGTAAAATTCGTGGGTCGTTAATTGGCATGGTTTTTTCATGGCTTTGGCTCAATGATGATCCCGTTCAGCGCGAAGTAGGGCAGTTTCATGTCGGGATTTTTGAACTCGATGTTCATCTGTCCGTCGCTTAACTCCACCTCAAAGCTGGGACGATACGGATCATTCGCCTTGATCGGTCGGTTATCAACCACCTTGCGCCCTTCCACGTAGATATCCGGCGCAAAATGAGGATAGAGGGTGTCCACCATGACCACGGTAACTTTATATTTGCCGTTGGGCAGTTGCACCGCCCACTCCCTGTCTTCCTTCCCACTACAATAGTCGCGGATGAGATCATCGCCTTTGCCGCGGTCGCCCGGCCACTTTGAATCATACTTGATCCAGCCGTAACCCCGTCGCGCATTGAAGAAAGTGTCGTTGCGGATGGCATTAAAGTCCTTCATGATCGGGCCGGCGCCAAAGTCGAACCCGACAAGACCATTGGCCACAAGCTCGAACCGCGCAATAGTTTCCTGCGGCTTGGCGCGGTTGCCGGCCCGGTCCTCGAGCACAAATGACAGGGTGGTATCGCCCTGGTCAAGACCTTCGACCGTCGTCTGAAATGTTCCGTCAGGCCATATGGCAATCCGCTTTTCCGGCCGGCCGGAACAAACCAGTACAAACGACAGCCCGTCTTCCATCCCGGATACCTTTCCTTCAACACACAGCCAATTCACACGGGTTGTGATCTTGCCGGGCACATTTACCACAGTCGAAGGCGGCGTCGTATTCAGGATGACATTTTTTTTCAGCATGGCCTGGGGATACTGGGCGGCAGTCAGAACAAGATCATAACGACCGTCGGCGCATTGCGCGCCATTGCCATCCTTCCCGTCCCATTCAAGACGGATCTCGGGCACGTTACCGGTAAATTCGCGCACTGTTTTGCCCTGTACATCGTTAATCCGGGCGCTCCAAGTGCCTTCCGTCACCTGGGCAACCGTCCGCCCACGGACCGTCAGCAAATCGGCGCGCCCATCGCCATTGGGCGAAAACATCGGCGGCGTCAATTCAACATCGCGAAAAGCCGCAGACGGAATCTTGGGAATGATCACAAAGCTTTGCAACTGCATGGGCTGTGTGGCCACGACAAAACGGATGCGGTCCTGCCCCTCCGGCTCAAAGGGAATATTTTTGCCGGTTACAAGGTCCTGAACGGAGGCAATGGACGCGGGCTCTGCCTTGATTGTTAGCCGGGTTTGTCTTTCCTTCAAGTCAAATGCCCGGTTGATAACCGCCAGGTAGGTTCCGTAATCGGTCTTATACTGGCGCACGACAATCGCGTTATCCCGCGGATTCACTGCATCGGCCAGCACCTCGGATGGCACTGCCGGCAGGGCCAGGTAGGCGGCTGAAAAGTCTCGCGCATACTGCGGGAAACCGCGTTGCAGGGGCTCGTGCATGTTGACCATGATATGGGCGGGGTCGGCATGCGCCATGGCAAGAATTTCCTCCATCATGCAGAATGGCCCGGCATGCTCAATGGTGGAAGCGGCAAAAAGACCGTAACAGTTCATGTGAAAAAGCTCCTCGTTATATGGGAAGGCGTTGCCGATGGCCACGCCTTCGCCGGTCCGGAAGAAGTCAAGGAACTTCGGATTATCGGCAGTGTACTTGTAGTGGACCGGCGCCCAGTAAACAATTCCCTTGTCATTGACATACAGGGTCGGATTACAGCCGACACGGCGAGCTGAGTAAATACTGCCGGGTTCACTCAACATCCTGACCATATCCATTTCGTCCGGATACACCAGGTGCGGCAGTTCGCCACTGCGTTTGGCGCCCCAGAATTCCGGCATGTCCTTGTGCCGGCCATAGATAATATCCTCCATGGTCACCTTGCCGGCCAGTTCCGGCGCGATCCGCTCCCTGTAATAATGACGCGCTTGC
>JBDRJR010000063.1:0-5562 GCA_043814705.1 Verrucomicrobiota bacterium
AAACGACACGAAAGTTATTTTTGGGTAATGAAAAACAGAATCTAATCTTTATCCATTTCGTGTGTTCCGTGTATTTCGTGGTTAATCGGTTTTAGTATTTTCTTGTTTTTCTTAACGGTTTCTGATGGTTGAGGTACTAACAGACGCCGTTTAAATTTCATTGCCGCATCATCCTTGCCACGCAGAATTTCCAATACCTGATTGCCACGGCAACGCATCATGCATTTACAAGCACAGAACTTGTATTTACCGGCGTTGATTGCGGCGCTCAATTTTGTCCGCGGGCATATACACTCCTGCTGGTTGCACCGTGTTCTGGCAATATATTCGTCCAATGTTCGAATAGCAACAAGTTTGTGTCGAAAATCATTGACATCGGCAATATTAATAAGTATATTTTTGTATTAAATTTCGAGTGCGCATACGGGAAAAAACATGAGGAAAAGCATGATGACAATACCAGCACTGAAAGAAAAGGCGCGATGGGTCCGTCAGCAAATCTTCGAAATGGCCTTGCGGGTAAAAAATGGACATATAACGTCATCGTTTTCCTGCACGGAAATTCTGGTGGCGCTGTATCACGGGGGTATTTTGCGCGTGGACCCGAAGAATCCCGACTGGCCGGAGCGTGATATTTTTTTGATGAGCAAGGGGCAAGCCGGCATTGGTCTCTATCCCATCCTGGCGGATTTGGGATTTTTCCCATTGGACGACTTAAACAATTTTGCGGGCAAAGGCAGTCATATCAGCGTGCACATCGGCAAAGACATCCCCGGCTCCGAGATTGTTTCCGGGTCGTTGGGGCACGGCTTGGGTATTGCATGCGGGTGGGCGCTGGCAGACCGGATGGATTTTGTGAACCGCCAGATTGTTACCTTGCTGGGGGATGCCGAGTGTTATGAAGGCTCCGTCTGGGAGGCGGCCATGTTTGCCGGTAATCATCGTTTGAATAATCTGGTCGCGATCATTGACCGCAACCAAATGGGCGTTTGTGATTTCACGGAATGCTCGCTGAAACTGAACCCGCTGGACGATAAATTCCGGGCCTTTGGCTGGGACGTTACGACAATTGACGGTCATTCATTTGAAGCGATTTTCAACGCGTTTCAGAATGTGCGTGCCCGGCGCACGGAACAACCGCTCATGATCATTGCCAATACATTGAAGGGCAAGGGCGTGTCCTTTATGGAAAATGCCCGGTTTTGGCATTATCGGGTGCCGGAGGGTGATATGATTGAATTAGCCCGCAAGGAATTAGCGCAAGGATAAGGGGAATATAACCATGGCCAAACTTACATTTAAACGCGGCGCACGGGATTCGTTTTTTGAAGCGCTTTTTGCGATTGCAAAAAATGATCGTCAGGTGGTAATCGTTACCGCCGATTGCGGCGCACCCAGCCTGGACCAGTTTCGAACGCATCTTCCCGGTCAGTATGTCAGCGTCGGTATTGCAGAACAAAATATGGTAACCGTCGCCGCCGGCATGGCATTAGCCGGCAAGATCCCCTATGTGTATGCGATCGCACCGTTTGCCACCTTGCGATGTTATGAAATGATTAAAGTCGATATATGCGCCATGCACCTGCCAATTACGGTCTTGGGCGTCGGCGCGGGACTTTCCTATGATATCATGGGACCAACGCATCATACCACCGAAGATATCAGCATCATGCGGGCTTTGCCCGATATGACAATCTACACGCCCTCCGACAGCACCATGGCCGCCGCGCTGGCTGGCCTCACCTATAAAGCGCGACAGCCACAATATGTGCGTTTTGACCGAGAAGTTTTTCTTTCCATTTATCCGGAAAAGGTTGATTTTACCGCCGGCCTTGCCCATCTCCGGCAAGGCAAAAATACCTGTGTTGTGGCCACCGGTATTATGGTACATTCGGCACTCCGCGTGGCCGACACATTAAAAAAATCCGGCATCGAATTGGGTGTCATCGATTTATACCGCGCCGCCCCCATTAACCAGGATCTATTGGTAAAAACAGTTGCAAAATACAACACCATCATTACCCTGGAAGAACACTTCCTTGTGGGAGGTATTGGCGACGCGGTCCGTTCCACCATGGCTGATGCCAATGTCACCAAACAGATGGCACATCTCGGTTTGCCGCACAAATATCTGTTTGAATACGGCGGGCGCCTTAACATTCACAAGCTAACCGGACTGGATGACGAAAGCCTCGTGAAAAAAATTGCCGAGCTTGCAAGGAAAAAAGCAAAGTAAAATGACTTAAGGGAGGGATCACCGAAAGGCATCGGATCGTTAAACATGGCATCTACCGACCTCCTTATCGTTCGCCCGGGAAATCAAAAAAGTCTTTACGGCGATCTCAGCGCACGGAAACTAACCGGTATCGAACCCCCGCTCTGGGCGGCCATTTTGGCCGCTTATATCCGGCACCATGGTTTTCGCGTCGAAATTATGGACGCGGAATTCATGCATTGGTCCCATGTTGAGACAGCCGAAAAAATCAAGGCCATCAACCCTCGTTTGGTTCAGATAGCGGTTTCCGGCACGAATCCATCGGCTTCGACCTGGAACATGACGGGCGCCGGCATTCTGATCCGGCGCCTTAAGACCGTAGCTCCCAAACTTATAACCGTGCTTTCGGGCCTTCACCCCAGCGCATTGCCGGAACGCACGCTCAACGATGAAGCCGTGGACTATATCTGCCAGGGCGAGGGATTTCATACCATCATTGGTTTATTGCAAGCGGCCCAAATGAATGCGACAACCCTTGCAACGATACCCGGATTATGGTACCGGCAGGATGGTCATGTTGTTTCCACACCGCGTGCCCCGCTGATTAAAAATCTGGATGACCTGCCAATGCCTGCCTGGGATTTACTGCCAATGCAAGACTATCGCGCCCACAATTGGCATTGTCTGGGCGGAAAGTACGATCGCCAGCCGTATGGCGTTATTTACACCAGCTTGGGATGTCCTTTTAATTGCAGTTTCTGTTGCATCAATTCGTTTTTCGGCAAAAATACGATCCGTTTCCGCTCGCCGGAAAAAGTGGTCGAAGAAATACAGTTGCTGGTATCCCATTATGGCATAAAAAATATTAGGATCATTGATGAAATGTTCGGCCTGCGGCCAGCCCATGTCATAAAACTGTGCGATTTGATTATCGAACGGGGGTTCGATCTCAACATGTGGGTCTATGCCCGCGTGGATACCGTCACCCCCGACATGCTGAAGAAAATGAAGCAGGCCGGAATTAACTGGATATGTTACGGGTTTGAGTCGGCCAACCAGGATGTCCTGGATGGTGTGCGCAAAGGCTACGTTAAAACCGACGTGTTCGAAGCAGTGCGCATGACTCGCGCGGCCGGCATTCATATCCTGGCCAATTACATGTTTGGCCTTCCGGATGATGATCAGAAAACCATGCAACAGACTCTGGATCAGGCCAAGGTGTTCAATTATGAATTTGTCAATTTTTATTGCTGTATGGCCTACCCCGGATCCAAGCTTTATGACGAGGCCGTCGCACGGGGTATTCGGCTGCCGGATTCATGGGACGGCTATTCCCAGTTGAGTTATGAAACCTTGCCGTTGCCTACAAAGTATTTGAACTCCGCGGAAGTCCTGCGATTCCGCGATCATGCGTTTAAGGAGTATTTTTCAAACCCAACCTACCTTGCCATGATTGAAAAAACATTCGGCCCGCAAGCGCCGGGCGAAATCGGGAAAATGCTGGAAGGCGCAATCAAGCGCAAGTACGCTTGAAGTCGCCCTCGTATCATCCGCCCATCCCCGCCAAATATAAAACCGATGTAAAATAATTTGCGGGCGATTCGCAAAATAATGCTGAATCTGACGAGTAGTTTCTACGTTTCAACCACTTTCCGCGCCACATCGCAGATAAAGCAAATATCGGCGTCTTGCAACGATTGGTTATTGGGCAGGAAAAATCCGCCCCGATAGAGTTTGTCCGCCACCGGAGCGTGAAATGCGCCGAACCGATCGGCCCAAAACGGATGGCGACCCAGATTGCCGGCCGTGAAAATACGGGTGTCTATCTTGCGCTTGTCCAACACTTCGACAATTTTCCTGCGCTCTTTGGAAGATTTGGCGACGGCACAGAATGAAATACTGCTGATAATATCCCCGGGAATGCCGCCGGCAAAATCAACGATACCGGCCAGGCGCTGTTGGTAAATTCGATGATTCACTGCGCGCCGCCGGATGGTTGTTTCCAGTTTTTTTAATTGGATCGCTCCCATGTGTGCGCTGATTTCAGTGGGCCGCAAATTGAACCCGGGGATCGTGAAAGTGAACGGCGCATGGAAAGGATCAACGTGATATTTCCGCATGACCCGCCTGGCATCGTTTTTCGGCAGGTCCTTAAGCCAGCCGTGACTGCGCAACATCAGCAATTGATGGTAAAGCTCACGGTCATCAGTGCAAAGCATTCCGCCTTCGATCGTTGACATGTGATGCCCGTAATAAAATGAAAAAACGGATATATCCCCGAAAGTCCCCACCATTTTCCCGCGATGCCGGGACCCATGACTGGCACAGGCATCTTCCAGCAACGCAAAACCGTGCTTTTTCTTCAGTTCCATAATGCCGGTCATATCGGCCGGAACTCCAAGGACCTGAACCACAACCACCGCGGCGGGATGCTCGCGCTTTAATATTTTTTCCAGACAATTGGGGTCAAGACCGAATGTCCTTGGATCCGATTCGCACATGATCGGTTTCCAACCAAACTGGATGGCTGGGGCAATATCCGTGACCCAACCGGTTGCCGGCACAACCACTTGGCGGTTGCCGGATTTACCGGCGCTGTCCAGGGCGGCATACATCAGCAGGTTCGCGGAGGCGCCCGAGTTGCACATCACGCTGTATTTGACGCCCAGCCAGTCCGACCATACCTGCTCAAAATGCCGCGTTTCCGATGACATCGTCAAGCGCGGATATTTTTTTAGCCAAGCGATAAGTTCGGCAAGGTCTTGCGAGCTTATCGTGTCAACCGCCAGATCAAAATGACGACTTTTAAATGTTATTTTTGCCATAGGCTTAATGGTTAACATCTTAATTTTATATCGCCTTAGTTTGCATATCAGTGGTATTGGAAAAAATCACAGTAACGCTGATGTTTGTGCAAAATTAACCAAGTAATAAAAAAAGCTCCTCCGCAAAATTCGCGGGTCATTAATTGCCAGACAATCACGCAAACTATTCACATTCCAAGCTTTATAAACTTCAAATGCTCTTATATTTTCTGTAACCATATTGTTACCCCTTGCTGAAAGAGAAAAACTCACCACGGAGGCACGGAAACACGGAGATGAAAAAAAGCAGAGGTTTTGGCAAACTTGAGATTGGCCCGGCAGTTGCCGGACCAATCTCAATTTTGCCAAAACTGTCTGTATTATGGAAAAAGACGAGAGATGCGATTCGTTCAATCATGATAAATTGGCTCCCCTCCTTCTCCAATACAAGCCCTTGCTTGAAATCAGATTTTGCCTTTGGCAAAACCTGATTGCAAGCAATCTCTTCTCTGTGTCTCCGAGTCTCTGTGGTGAATTCTTCCC
>JBDRJR010000064.1:0-4697 GCA_043814705.1 Verrucomicrobiota bacterium
ACGACACGAAAGTTATTTTTGGGTAATGAAAAACAGAATCTAATCTTTATCCATTTCGTGTGTTCCGTGTATTTCGTGGTTAATCGGTTTTAGTATTTTCTTGTTTTTCTTAACGGTTTCTGATGGTTGAGGTACTAATCATACTGATTTCTGGCGACCTGAGCAGTTACGAAAAATGAACGAAAACGGAAATAAAAATCATTTGAACGAAAACCGCAAAAAATTTCTTTTTGTGTCTTTTGAAAGCCTGAGCGGCGACCTGGCCTGGCAGATTCAAAAAGAGGGGCACGAAGTCAGGGTGTTCATCGAGAAAGATTCGGATAAGGATGTTTACGGCGGAATTCTTGACAGGGCCGATGACTGGAAAAAGCACGCGGACTGGGCCGATGTCATTGTTTTTGACGATATCGGCTTCGGCGATGCCGCCGAGTCATTGCGCGCTTCGGGAAAATTGGTAATTGGCGGAAGCAGGTATGCCGACAAACTTGAGGCGGACCGGGAGTTCGGCCAGAACGAGATGCAGAAAGCCGGCATGGCCGTATTGGCGCATTGGGACTTCGCGGATTTTGACTCGGCCATAAGTTTCATAAAATCAAATCCGGGCCGATATGTTTTCAAGCCTTCGGGAAACACGCCTTCCGACCAGAAAGGCATATTATTCCTCGGTCAGGAAGAGGACGGCAAGGACCTTATCGAAATACTTGAGCAGAACAAAAAAGCCTGGGCGCGGAAAATAAAAAAATTCCAGCTGCAGAAGATGGCCGAAGGAGTGGAAGTGGCGGTTGGCGCGTTCTTTAACGGCGAGGATTTTATCAGCCCTGTCAATGTGAACTTCGAGCATAAAAAGCTGTTTCCCGGCGACCTGGGTCCGTATACCGGCGAAATGGGCACTTTGATGTACTGGTCGCCCGAGAACGAGATTTTTAGAAAAACACTGTTGAAAATAAAGCCGGAGCTGGCGAAATCAGGATATATCGGCTATATTGACATAAACTGCATCGCGAACGCAAAGGGCATCTACCCGCTTGAGTTCACGTCGCGTTTCGGATATCCCACGATAAGCGTGCAAATGGAAGGCGTTTCAAGTGAATGGGGCAATTTCCTTTACAGGCTCGCGCAGAAAGAAAAGCCGGAGCTGAAAATCAAGAAAGGCTTCCAGATTGGGGTCGTCATTGTTGTCCCGCCATTTCCTTATGAAGATAAGCGGGAAGCCGCAATCTATCAGGATCTCTCGATACTTTTCAGGAAACCGAATCTTGACGGCGTTCATCTTGGCGATGTGAAAATAGTGAACGACACCTGGGCCGTGGCGGGCGATTCAGGGTATGTCCTGGTGATTACCGGATCCGGAATAACCGTGGAAGAAACACGCAAACAGGTTTATTCAAGAGTAAATAATATCATTCTCCAAAACATGTATTACCGGACCGATATCGGCGCCAGGTGGCCTCGAGATTCAGACCGCCTGCATATGTGGGGCTATTTATACTGAGCAGTGCAGCGATTTAAATATTTCTCAGCGGGATAATAACAGCCAGGCAACGGCATACGCTTCAAGCGCTATGGAATTATCTTGGGAAGCAATGCTTTGCCCTGTCAAAAGATCTGTCGGCCCATGGTTTTGCCAGCCATGGGGTTGCAGGCCGGCGCGCGCCAGACGCGCCGGCTGATTGCTCAGGTTGGCCAGCGCAAGGATCCGTTCCGTTCCGTCCGGCGCGGCGCGTTCGATGCCAAGCACGCTGTCCGTCACGGCGGCAACGATCTGCGCTCCATCGGGATGAAATGCCGGGTGTTCCGCCCGGATTTTCAGCATTCGCAGGTGTGCCGCGAGCGAGCGGGACGCCACTGAGGCCGGATTAGCCAGCAGGGCATCCAGATCGGTCAACTGCCATTTCCCCCGGTTAAGCGAGCGGTTCATGCCGGTCTGCCCGGCCAGCGCCTGATCGTTGGAAGCGGCGAGCAACGTGTTGAAATAGACGGCCGGAATGCCTTGAAGGGTCATCAGGATTGTCTGGGCGCACAAAAAACGTTTCAGGTGTGATTCCGGCGTATCGCCGGTAATTCCGCCAAGCGCGTCGAACCAGGTGCTGTTAAGCTCATAGGGCGCGTCGGCGCCGTTTGCCGCGCGGCGTGTGGAAATGCGTCCGCCGCACCTGACGATATGATCAACGAGTCCGGCAATCTCCGGTTCCGGAACCAGCCCCTCCAATGGCCGGATACCGATGCCGTCATGCGTGCCCGTTATGTTCAGGTAGGCGCATCCGGCCGGCGGCGGCGGCAGTTTCCCGGCCCAAGCGGCTAAATAGCGCGCGGTTCCCCTGGTCAGCGCGTGCAGCAACAACGGCGGCAAGCTGAATTGATAAATCCAATGCGCTTGGTCGCCATCGCCGAAATAAGAAAGATTCTCGGCGTGCGGCAGATTTGTTTCCGTGAGCAATCGGATGTCGGGGGCATTGAGCGCCAGCATATCGCGCAACAGGCGGACAATTTCGTGGGTTTCCGGCAGGTTCAGACAGTTGGTTCCAGGCCGTTTCCATAAATATGCGACGGCGTCTAAGCGCAGGACCCGCGCGCCCATGGCGATATAAAACATCATGATATCAAGCATTTCAAACAAAACGTCCGGATTGGTATAGTTCAAGTCAATCTGGTCAGCGCTGAAAGTGGTCCAGACGTTTTTCACGCCCGCGTATGTCTGGATGGGCGTGAGCAGTGAACTGCGGCGCGGCCGCACAACGCCGGAAAAGTCATGCGCGGGATCGGCTTCGATGAAATAATCACGCCCCGGGGCTATCCCGGCGATATAGTCCTGAAACCAGCCGCTTTGACTGGACACATGGTTTAAGACCATGTCAAACACCAAGTCATAGGATTGACTTAAGGTCTGCAAGTCGGACCATTGGCCAAACTGCGGATTAACCGAGCGAAAATGGATCACGGAAAATCCGTCATCCGAAGATGAGGGGCAAAACGGCAAAATATGCAGATGCGTCACGGCTTTTCCGGCCCGGGCCGCCAGAAACCGGCTCATGACCGCCAGTGAAGGCGTTTGCGGCGCCCGGACCGTGTCGGCATAGGTGATTAACAAACAGGCGCGTTGATCCGCCAATGGCATTGGCGGACGCGATTCAACGTTGATTTCGTAACGACCGATCATCATGGCGAGCCGCGCCAGCAGGCGCGGCGCCGCGGAACCATACAAATGCGCCAGACGATCTTGAACGCGCCCCATGATTTGGCTGAAATAATAATTTTTCATACCGGCAAGCCGCGGACATTGGCAATTAATGTGCGCAAACTCCTGCGCAGAATGGCATAACTGTAATAACGCCTGGCGACTTCATAGTTGTGTTCCACCATAGCCCGGCGGTAATCGGTGTCTTCAATAATGCGGCGAACTTCATCAATAATTTCGGGCGTCAGGTAGCCCTCAATGATCGGGACACGAAAGCCGCGCGGCTCAATGTCCCGGGCAAAAACCTCGTAACGATTTACCAGAATGGGTTTTTTGAAATACACTGCCTCCAGAAAGGCGTTGCCAAAGCCCTCGGACATGCTGGGATAAGTGACAAAATCAGCGTGCGGGTAGATATCCCAGAGCGTAAATGTTTTTTTGCCGTCGGCGTTGACATGACGGGTTTCCGACACGCGGGTAACTATGAACCGCAGGTCAACGCCGGACCGCCGGGCAAAACCCGCCAGCATATCCTTGTACTCAGGTCCTTCGTCGCTGGCTTCATGGGAAACGACAAGTTTGTATTTGGGGTTGCCAAGCATTTGCACCAGGTTGATCGCATGGCCGATGCCCTTGCGCGGAATTACGCGCGTTGGCTGTAAAATAAATTTGTCGTCGGGCGCCAGGCCGATTTCAGCACGGACATCCTCGGCATAGGCGTCAAACGGTTTGGGCGGATTTTCAAAATCCAGGACGTTTGGAATCACCATTGAGGAAACCGCTTTGCGCCGCGCCAATTCTTCCTGGGCCGCATGATTGATGACCACGTGCTGGAGATCATGGTCGCGCGGCGGAAAAGCCATGTCGAGATAATCACTGACGGCATTGACCGAGAAACGGGTCCGTTCCCAGTAGAAATCATGATGATGCCCAATTGCCGGCAGGTGGGTTTCAGCCATTAATTCGGCCAATGCCAGGCCTAACGGAATGTGCATCGGAATTGAAAGGACGTTTTCAAGAACCATGAGCTTGATGTCAAACTTTTGCAGGAAATCATACAGCGTTTCCTTGAGATATGCCCTTAACTCCCGGATATGATGGCTGATTATGGGCGAACGGGCGGTTTTCCCCCATATCCGTTCAGTTATCCAGGTGTTTTCCGGATGATTAAAAAATGCTTCCGGAACACATATACTGCGCGCGGCCGCATGATCAAGCCGCCCCGCGTACCAGTAACAGTGATGGCCCTCGGCTTCCAGCACGTTGGCCCACTTGTTGGCTTCCAGGGATACCCCATCCGTGCCGGCAAGCCGGGTTGAAATAATACCGATGTTTTCTGCCATAACGGCGGCTTTCGATTCAAATACCAAACACATTTTTGAATTAGGCCCGGCAGTTGCCGGGCAACTTTGACAAAACGATTAGCCACAAAAATGCACAAGATTCACAAATATGATACATTAGCATCCCATGGGATGCTTGGGCTGAAGGCTGTGGACCGTTGACTGTAGGAAAACAAACG
>JBDRJR010000065.1:0-8729 GCA_043814705.1 Verrucomicrobiota bacterium
TTCCTTGCCGGAAAATAACTCTTTCTTCCGAACTCCGAAATCCAGATTGGGTTGGATGACCTTGCTGTCGATGGGAAAGCCCACATCATAGCCGGTAAGCAGTAACCGCCGGTCCTTGTGCCCCTTGTCAGCGCACTGGTCTAGAAACCATGTGGGTGAAGCGCCAAGCGCATCAACCTTCAAGAGACGCAGGACGATTTGCTCCTTGGTAAAAAGATCGGCAATTTCAGTCAGCGGCACGCTGAATGTCCGCAGGGCGATGATTGTTTGAACAAACCGCGCATAGGCGGAAGAATATCGGCTATCTTTGGCCGGCACGGATAAACCCAGGCTGGTCAGTAAATTCCGCACGTAGACCTGCGATTTGCCGCAGGCCTGGCAGAGTTCAGAAAATGTTAATGATACCGCCATCGTTGCGTCTCCATAGGCTTGACGTTCCCCGTATATTTCCTTACATTTTTCCAAAAGCCAGCCGGGAAACGAACCCTTGAGGATTAAGCCAAGGACAACGCCATGAAATTATTTTTATCCATCCGCCTCGCTTGGACAGCCTTTCTCGCCGCCTTCGTATTCACCCGCCCGGCGTCGGCCGACGCGCTCTACACCAATACCATCGCCCAGATGACCGCCTATATCACCGACCAGATGGCCGCTAATAATGTCCCCGGTTTATCCATCGCCCTGGTGGACGACCAGACTGTGGTCTGGGCCACCGGATTCGGCAGTGCCGACCGCGAGAGCCGGGTTGATGCGGATGCCGACACGGTTTATCATGTCGGTTCCGTTTCCAAAGCCTTCCTGGGCACGGCCTATATGCAGTTACTGGACCAAGGCCGGGTGGATATCGAAACCAATCTCACCCACTACATGCCCGAGTTTTCCATGCTTGCGCGCTTCACAAATTCGGCACCGGTCACCATCCGCTCCCTGCTTAATCACCATAGCGGACTGCCCGGCGATTTCTTTAACGGCATGGTCACAACCCGCGCGATCAACGATTACCCGGATTTGCTGATCAATTGCCTGCAGAACGACTACCCCTTTGCACCGGTCAATGAGCGGGCTTATTATTGCAATAGCGGCTTTGTTTTGCTGAGCGACGTTATCCGGCGCATCACCGGCACGAACTTTACGATGGCAACGGACGCCATGATCTTTACCCCCCTGGGCATGGAGGCCAGTTCATTCCTGCCGGACAAAGCCGCCATCTCCAACCGCCTGGCGGCATCTTACAGCACGGAAGGCGAGCGTATGCCAGCAGAGATTTTGAACGCCCTTGGTTCAGGCAGTATGTATTCCTCGGCCAATGACCTGACAAAATACATCCAGATGATCCTGGCCGACGGCCAGTACAATGGACAAACCCTGATCAGCTCGAACGGGATTGATACAATGACCACACCGCAATTGACCAACCTGCCGTTGAATGTGACGGACAATCCCCAGGGACTGGGCTGGGATGATGTCAACGACTATCGCCTGCGTTATGCCGGGAAGGTCTTCTGGAAAGACGGCGCCACATACATGCACAGCGCATTCCTGGCAATTTCGCGCGATCTCAAGCTTGGCGTGGCGGTAATTCAAAATACCGCCGGCAGTCAATGCGATGCCATCGGCATTGAGGCATTGCGCTGGGCAATCCTGGACAAAACAGCCACCAATCACTGGCCGACCAACACGTTTGTTCCGGACCCTTCGCCGGTTACCAACCGGCCCCAGGAGGAACTCGATGCACTGGCCGGTTTATACGTCAGCGACTCCGGCTTCAACAAAATCGAGTCCGCACCCGGTTCATTAAATTTTTATTTGAACGCGAACACGGATAGGCCTTCGAGCTTCAGCAATCTGGTCCCGCGCGCCCATGGCTGGTTTTCCCCAACCAATTCCCAGAACCATCAGTTTGCCTTCACCAATCTTTCCGGCCACGACATGCTGGTGCTTCATTCAGTCAGCGGCCCGTTTATGGAGGTCAACCAGCTGGGAGAACACTATCTCCCGATTGAACCGCCGGGAACATGGCAAAGCCGGACCAATCTTGTTTATCGCATGGTGGACATGCATCCCTGCGATTATTTCTGGATATCTAATGCTCCGTATATCAAGACTTTGCGATTCCATATCAAGGACAATGCGTTATTGACCGATTGGCTGCTCGGTGAGTTCGTGATCGAGCCACAGGACGACCTTTTGGCTTTCCAACGCGGCACGCATTACCGCAAGGGCGGCGCCGTCCAGGTAACCACCACCAACGGCTTTGAGCTCCTGCAATACTCCAGTTACCGTTTCCTGGATGAGGCCGCCATCCCCACCCTGCCGGTTGCCACGATCACCAACGGTTCGATTCCGTTTGCCAACGGCACACAGTGGTACTGGTTCACCGGCCAGGCCGTAAAAACATACCGGGCGCGCCTGACGGCGCCCAACCAGAATTACTTCACGCGCATTACCGATCGCGAGGGAATGGTTCTTGCCTCCGGCGCCGATGGACCGGTCACCTGGACCTGCGCCTCCAACGGCACCTATGCCATTGCCGTGAGCGCCACCAATTCATTCGCATTCACCCTCAGCCTGACCGTGTACGGCAAGCAGAACGACTACGACGGTGATGGAAAGTCTGACCCGATTGTTTACCGGGACGGCTATTGGTCCATCTTCTCGCTGGTTAACGGAATGATTCTCATCAACGGCGGCGCGTGGGGCGGTGCGGATGCCATCCCGGTGTCCGGCGACTATGATGGTGACGGCAAGTCCGACCTGGCCTTTTACCGGGACGGCTATTGGTCCATCTTCTCGCTGGCCAACGGAATCATTGCCCTCGATGCCGGTGTTTGGGGCGGGCCGGATTGCATCCCGGTGTCCGGCGACTATGATGGTGACGGCAAATCCGACCTGGCCTTTTACCGGGACGGCTATTGGTCCATCTTCTCGCTGGCAAATGGATTAATCCTTAACAACGGAGGTGTTTTGGGCGGGCAGAGCTGGACCCCGGTGCAGTAACGCTTGGCTGACTTGAGATCGTGATGATTAAATCGCCGCGTGAATGGCGGCGGACCTGGCCGCGATCAAATGACGGAGACAATGTTCGGGACTACTATCGCACGGCACACAGATAATGCCCGGCGTTTCCGGCCAGCACGTTTGCTTCGGATCCTGGCCAAGAACGACAATACCGAGTCGGGGACATAATTCACGCAGAGCTTTCAGCAAATTGCGCACATCCGCATTGAGCATGATTTTGGCCATGACCAGAACATCAAATTCCCGGATTCGTTCCATACTGGCAAGAATCGAAACGACACTTGCCTTGCGATCAATCCGGGCGCCGATACTCAATAGTTTTGTTTCGAGTATATCAATCTCGCTTCCCGTTCCCGCCAGCATGATCCGCCACTGCGCCAGCAAATCCGCGATTTGATCGGCAGAAAGCCGGACGGCGGACATCATATCCGAACGTATATCCAAATGCGGCAAGCAGACGCGATAGACACACAACCCGCCGGCGTCCGCAAGCTGATCTAAGCGACCATGCGCCTCTTCCACAATCGTTCTGACCACCGACGAAATGACACCCCCATCGTCCGTCACCGACGCCATCTGTTGTATCGGCGAGACCGACACTGCCGGCGGCGCCGCTTCGCCGGAAATCAAAATGACGGCCGCATACTGGTCGCCGACATCAAGCAAAGGCCCTTGTCCCGGCCGGTTCAGGGAAATCGTCACCGTGCCGGGGCGCGATTGCGCATCGGCAACCAAAAGACCCAAATTCAGGATTACCTGTTCGATCTGGGCCGGCGCCAACGGCACGGCCGGATACGACCCCCGGTTACCGACGGCTGGGCCGGCTTGCTCCTGCACCGCGCCATGGCGAAGCGATGAGGCAGGCAAACCCTGAACGGTCTGTTTTACGGTCCATTCCTGGGACAGCACAATGCGTAATAAAGCGGCCGCCTCCACCACATTACCGGCCAGGTTTTCGCTGGGGCGGCCTTCCGCCCCGGAGCGGCTCAATTCCAATAACTGCCGGGATAGCACTACGCCTTTCTGTGTTTCCGCGGCAATGACCGTTACAGACCGTTTCAGATTCTCCGGATCCATCCCAAAACGTTGCAGGAGCGTGGCATGCCCGGAAATTGCACACAGGATATTGTTGAAATCGTGGGCCACCCCCGCCGCAAGCCGCCCAATAATCTGAAACTGGGCAATCTGACGTTTACGGATTTCCCGGGAATGATGGGCGGTGATATCGCTGATCAGAATCAACATCAAACCTTCCGATGGCTGGGACCGAAATCGCAAAGTGCGCAGGCCGTGACGATAAACGCAATCCTTTTCAATTTCACAAGGCTGAAGCGCCTTGAGGAGTTGATGCGCGTCTTGTTCCGTCAAGCACGTAAAAACGTCGCGGAACATGACCGCCTTATTAGCCGGCAGGGCATGCGCGCTCAACTTCCGGGCCGCCGGATTGGATCCACGCACAAGGCCCTTGCCATCAACGGCCAATAAACCATCGCTCAGGTAATCCATTGTATCCACAAACCGGCCGATCCGGCGGCGGCCTTCGATTTCAGCGATTGACCGAATAGCCCATAAGCCCAGGGCGCCGGCCATGAACATGCATCCCATCGTCAGCGCCCAGATGGCAATACTCAATTGCTTAATCGTTTCGGCGGCAGTTTGCTCCGTAATCTGATCCTGGAGATACGAAATAATCGTCACGGAGGCCACGGCAACGATCGCAAACAGGATGATAATCAGGATGGCATAACGCCACACGCTTTTGGGGAGGAAGGTCATGTTCAGGATCACTGGCGTCCCATCGGGACGCTAAGACTGTAGGGGTTTAGACTGTAGGTTGTTAGGTAAAACACGAAACATATCTATTGTTTTGTAAATTGGTCCGAAAAACAGCGATTTTCCTAACCTACAGCCTTCAGCCTACAGCCTAAAATTCACGGTTGCGCCGGCTTTGCCGCTTCTCCACCCTCTGTCGTCTGCCGTCCCGCCTTCGCCCCAGGGGCTTCCCCCTTCGCTCGAAGGGCTTCCGTCTTCGCCAAGGCTTCGCCGGACAAGTCGCCGGACAGGTCGGTGGACAGTCTGTCGTCCGTCATCCGGCCCATGCCAGCTGAAGGCGTAGACGCGTTGGTGCCGATGGTCACGTCGGATACCGTATTGGAAGGAACCGCCTTAACAGCGGATAGCGGTATCTTTTCGTATTTATCAATAGTCAGCTGGGCCACGGCTTCCAAGCCGGTCAACGGTTTGCTGTCGTCCAAAATCGTGGGCGTTATCAGGATGATCAGGTTGTTTTTTGACACCGCATCCTCGGTATGCCGGAATAACAGGCCCAGTAAAGGGATGTCGCCCAAAACCGGCACTTTCTTTTCAATCTTGGATGTCCTGTTTTCCACCAGGCCGCCGATGGCAACCGTATGACCGCTGGGCACATTAACGCGCGTGACGATATCGCGTGACAACACAATGGGATAAGTCTTGCCGGTTTGCGGGTTTTTGACTTCGCCGTCGTGAGTGGCCGTTTCCGGCCGGACGGTCAATCGGATGGTATTGTTCTGGAAATCAATCTCGGGGATGACCCACAGGGTCAGGCCCAGGTCAAGGATGATCTCGGGGCCATCCGAATACGTTATATTCGGGGCTGAACCGGCCTGGGTATTGTCGGTTTTTAAAGTCGGCAACACCGGGTATTTTTGCCCAACATGAATTTTGGCTTCCACACGGTTACCAACCACAATCTGCGGATGTGAAATCATTTCCGCATTACTGTTTTTTTCCAAGGCACTCAGGAAGAGCGAAACCTGCGATATGTTCATGAAGGCGGTGGCCGTTCGGGTCTGCGTGACCGCATCCAGAATAGTGTCGGATTTATCGGCGGTTATATCCTGCCCCAGCCCGATTTTATCAGCAATGGTGCGCGTGGGGGTTACCTTCGTTTCTGTGATATAATGCCCTGAGCCTGGCGGCGATTCACGATCCGTTATCACCGTTTCCTGGTACTGTTTGCCATCAATATCATAGAGCTTGCTGATGTCATCCTGGCTGCTGCGCCGGTCATATTGATTCTGCTTGTTGATTTTGCTGTTTTGCACGGCATGCGAATCATTGTAATTCCAATTCAAATTGTTTAACCCCGCCTGGACGCCGAAAGAATCCAGCATACTCCAGTCAACCCCTATTTTTTTGCTGTCACCGGAAACCACGTTGATAATACGGGCCTCAATGAAAACCTGCGGCTCGCGTTTATCCAGCACCCGGATCATGGCCTCGACTTTTTCCACATATTCCTTGATATCCGTGATTACAATGGCCGTTGTAATGCTCGGGTTCTGGATCATCAAAGCGGCCTTGGTTTCAGAAGATTTCAGGCTGAATATATCCTGTTTGGCGCTTTGGCTGGTGGCAATGCAACCGCGCGGCGACAGAATTTTAAACAATTTGATCTGTTCCACCAAATCAACCGCGTTCAAATAGCGTGGAATGATGGTGCGGGTCATCAACGGTTTGGTAGCCTCGATTTCCTGGAGTTTCTTGGGATACATCTCGGAGGTAACGACCATGAGAATGCCGGAGGGGTCTTCAATCATGGAAAGGTTCACTGATCCCAGCGCCAGGTTCAGCGCTGATTTCCATCCCACGTTTTTCAAGTTGGCCGTGATAAATAAATTAGTAAACGAACCGGCCATAATGATATTGGCGCCCGAAATCTGGGCAAACATGTTCACCACGTCCTGCACGGGCACATTATCAAACGCCACCGAAATCAGGTTGCCGCCGTTACCGCCTTCTGCTTTCGCGCCTTCCGGCGGCGCACCGGTTTGAGAGGCAACCATGATTTCCATCATACCGTCCGCATTACCGTTCCGCCCGTTGGCAGGCGGCATTGCTGATGAAATATCGTTCGTCGTTCTGCGCTCGTCGTTCTGCGTTTCCGCCACGGCGGATTCTTCGTTTCCCGCATCACGCTCAACACGCCTTCCCGTCGTCCGATCCTCCTGCGCCACCAAAAAAAAGATGGCGACAAACGAAAAGACAACGCCGGCAATAAGCACTGGTCTGATTGCGGAAACTTTTCTCATGATGTCCCCACCTGAATAATTTATCAACGCATACGACTCGACGCCACAAAACTGAAAAAAGCCTCGGACATTATTTAACGCCAAGGCGCCAAGGCGCCAAGTTTAATTTAAAAATCATGCGCGCTTTGCGCCTTGGCGTTAATTTCTTCCGTTAATTATGGCTCTTGCGTAATCGTGGCGGAGGTCGTCCGGCCTTCGGCATCAATTACCGTTATGATATTCTGGCCATAGGCGCCGGCTACGGCCTTATAAGCCGCCACATAACTGGAGCTTGTGGAATAAGAAACGGTGCCCAGCGCTGTATTTCCAGAAGTCCAGTAATAAGGAGGGGTCCCTCCGCTTACGGCAAACGACACATTCAACGCTCCTCCGGAAAGTATGGCTGAAGCCGGGGAAATGGCCATGGTGTCCGCCACCGGTGAAATACGCGCAACGGCGTAATGACCACTGCCATCCTGGACAATCACACTGTTGTTACCCACCTGCAGGCAGGTGTAGAGCGCTGAATTGGCGCCGCTTGACTCAACTTTGCCGTCAATAGAATCGGATACCCCCCAGTGGAAAGTGCCGTCCCCGCCTCCGGCCGAAAAGGCAATTTTCTGGCCGACAATACTGACGGTGGCCTGGACGGGACTGATGGTCAACTCCGACGGCAAAGGCGTATCACGGGACGCGGACGCATACGGATGGGCGGCGAGATAAGCGTCCACACCACTGTTGTCCTCGTCAGTTGTGCCCTCACATCCACTGCAGGCCAGAAGCATGGCCAGGCCGACAAACGACAGACTGGCAATCGCCAATTTACCCAACGATCCCGATCGCCATATTTTCATAGTCCCCCCCTGCCATACGTTTACTTGTTTAAAGTTAATGAATTTCAGCTATTACATCAAGGAAAAAGATCAGCAGATAGAGATCAGAGGTCAACCCTCCGTCCTCTGTCGTCGCGTCTTCATATCAGCCCGCGGCCTACCGCCCACGGTCTCCCATCTTCCGTCTGTCGTCCCGACCCACGCTCTACGCTCACCGCTCCACGCTTTACGTGTAGCTTCTACTCCCGCAACTCAACCTGAACCCGTTGCAGGGAAACGGAACGGATAATAAACACCACCGTATGCCCGTCCACCGTGACACCAACCTCATCACCGGCTTGAACAATGGCGCCGTTAATATTGGCCACATAAGTATTCCCGCGCTTGACAATCCCTCTGACTCGCAACAGAGCTTTGGCCTTGGCCTTGAGATCGTCAGGCGGCGGCGGGGCATTGGAAACGGCCGCTGACCTCTGCCATGCCGCCAGGGGCGGACGATATCCGACAGGACTGAATGGGTCCTTTAACGTAAGCGCATCATCCGCCTCGCGCGCAACGACCTGGTCCCGCTGGGCAGACGACGTAACACCTGGCTTGGATGGCGGGGCGGCGGCGGCGAGCCATGCACTGCCCAGCAGGCTGACCACGAAACATGGTATCAAGTAATTCATAAGAAACGTTTTTTAATTAGGCCCGGCAGTTGCCGGGCAACTTTGACAAAACGATTAGCCACAAAAATGCACAAGATTCACAAATATGATACATTAGCATCCCATGGGATGCTTGGGCTGAAGGCTGTGGACCGTTGACTGTAGGAAAACAAACG
>JBDRJR010000066.1:0-35256 GCA_043814705.1 Verrucomicrobiota bacterium
CGCCTTCGACAGGTTCCCGTCGCCGCTCGAAGAGCTATGCCGGGCAAGCAGGGCATGGCCTTTGAAGCGCTCCTGCTGGGCCGCGCGCGCGGCGAGTATGCGGGCGCGAATGGCCGCCGAGGGCTCACCCGTGCCGGTGGACGCCAGCTCCTGATAGCGGACGGACGGCACCTCAATGTGAATATCAATCCGGTCCAGTAACGGCCCGGAAATCTTGTTGCGGTAATTCTGAATCTGCAACGGAGTGCAGCGGCAGTTGTGTTTTGAATCGCCGTAATACCCGCAAGGGCATGGATTCATCGCCGCCACCAGCATGAACTCGCAGGGAAACGTCAAGCTGGCCGAAGCCCGCGAAATGGTCACTGTGCCATCCTCCAATGGTTGACGCAGAACCTCCAGCACGTTGCGGTGAAACTCGGGAAGTTCGTCCATGAACAGCACCCCGCGATGCGCCAGGCTGACTTCGCCCGGCATGGGATGCGCGCCGCCGCCCAACAGGCCGGCGTCGGACACGGTATGATGCGGGGAACGGAACGGGCGCCGGGTAACCAGGGCCTGACGCGGCGGCAGGGCGCCGGCAATACTGTGGATCTTAGTGGTCTCCAAAGCTTCTTCCAACGACATGAGCGGCAGGATCGAAGGCACGCGCTTGGCCAGCATGGTCTTACCCGTGCCCGGGGGTCCGATCATGAGGAGATTGTGCCCGCCGGCCACCGCCACCTCAATGGCGCGCTTGGCGTGTTCCTGGCCCTTGACATCGGCAAAATCCTCTTCATAGATCAAGTGCGTTTCAAACACCTTAGCCACATCCACCCGGTAAGGCTGGACGGCAATCCGGCCGGCGACTATATCCGCCGCTTCGCGCAGGTTTTTTACCGGATAGACATCAATGCCTTCCACCACGGCGGCTTCGTCGGCGTTATCGTAGGGCACCAGGATAGCCGGACGCTTCTTTGCGCGCATGGCCATCGTAATGGGGAGCACTCCGCGCGCCCGGCGCACTTCCCCACTCAAAGCTAATTCGCCCACCAGTGCAAAATGGTCGAGCGCTTCCATGGGGACATCGCCCACGGTGGCCAGAACGCCAAGCGCGATGGGCAGATCGAAAATCGGGCCTTCCTTCTTGATGTCTGCCGGGGCCAGGTTGATCGTCAGGCGATCTTTCGGCATCTCGAACCCGGAATTAAGGATCGCGGTATTGACCCGGTCCTTGCTTTCCTTGACCGCCACATCGGGCAGACCAACGATAACCGTCTGCGGATCGCCCCGGCCCGTGTTGACTTCGATTTCCACAGCATACGCATCAACACCGTAGACTGCGCCGGAATGGACTTTGGCGAGCATTATGACCTCGATTTCAACAGGACTTATCTGCCGTAGCTATTTCAAGCGAAGGGGGGTATGTATCAACGCAAAAGACGGCACCAGAATGGATTTTAGAGGGCATGAGTGAGGAACCAAGAAGAAAACTTTCAACCAATTTATCTGGAGCGGCGAAGGTTCCGTATCCGGGATGTTTTCTGGTGACGCATCGCGTCATGACTTATTTCTTCGACACTTTTATCCGTCCATAAATCACGCTGCCATTTTGTATAATCAAAAGGCTCACGGATGATCAGCGTGATAAAACGTTCCGCTTGCACGTCGCCCAACGCATGGGTTAAGGCCTTGATACCTTTGACTCTAATTTCCGTATCTGTAATCATGGAATTACCCTCACGATGAACGACGTTGGATTAACGACTCCGATCTCGGAAAGACCGGCGAGGCGTCGAATTAAAACATCGTCCGTTGTTATAAAATAGCGACATTTTGCTTTAATAGCGCAAGCCACATGCAAGGCATCCTTTGCCTTAATATTTTTTTGATACAAAGCATGTGCTTTCTTAATCAGATCGGGCGATACTTTAATTTCGATCACTGCATGGTCGCGCCAATCTTGAATAGCTATTTTTCGTTCTAAAAATGGATTCTTACTATTTTCATAATCCAAAATATAAGACCAAGCCAATTCAAGCTGTTTGGTTCGCACCTGTTCCTGAATCTGCAATTTGGCTTCCGTTTCAAGCCGAACCCGGGCATCCATTTGATCGTCAAACGGACGATTAAAGCAACAGTTATCCAAGTAGATACGCATATCAAAACTTTGATTTACCATTACGGTCAATCATTTGATGCCAACCTTCCGCCCACGCTGTCATGGTTAGTAATTTACCAGACCGGAGTAAGGCTCACAAGATCAATCTGATCTGCGCGCCCAGGGCGGCATCGATGCTATTAAAGGTTGCCGCGTCCTCTTCTCCGCCGCCTCGTCCGGGCAAACACCTCGATGTCTTTTTCGCCCGATCGTAGGAAGTGCGGCCCACGGTTATCCACCATTTCCCTAGGAACCTATAACTGGGCATCGTGTCTATTCGAGTCCGCAGGTGACAATGAATCTTCCATAATGGAACTGCACGGTTGCTTCTTTCCTAGATAAGCATCAATGTCCCTACAACCAGACACAAAGAATTTGAGCGGTGCTACATTCCTGAGCGTCAGCGTCTCACAAATGCTCAACAGAACGAGGTACTCACGAATCCCTCGGGATGTGGTTAGTCCCTTCATCCTATTTCTCGTCTTGGCGATCCGTTTGATGACGTGCTCGGCATTGTTGTTTGCCCCGTCCCCCCATCCATTGGACAGGTTTCCGGTTAAAATAAGAGATAGTTTCTCGTATGTCCACCTCCTTTTTCTTCTTGTTTCCACGCTTGGTATTGGTTCCCCACGCTGGTCATTTTAAGAGGGTGTGGTTGGATTCCGCCCCGCTTCCCCTCCGATCCGAGAATGGGCTGTATAGCTCGTCGGAGGATCGGAGGGGGAGCGGGGCTCTTCCTTCTTAGGCTGTGGCCTGGCGCCCTGTTGCCTCCTCTTCCTGCTTCGATTTCTCTTCGGCGGCCGGCTGCCGATCGAAGTACACCGCACAGGGAGTCCGTTTTTCCAACGACTGATGCTTCCGCTCGGTGTTGTAGAACTGAAAGTACCGTCCCAACCGTTGGTTTGCCACCCACCCGTTGGCGTAGTCGCCTGGATACACCTCCTCGTATTTGACCGACCACCAAAGACGCTCGATGAACACGTTGTCCAATGCCCGGCCCCGGCCATCCATGCTGATCGCCACGCCAGCGGCCTTCAGCCGGTCTGTAAAGCCCGCGCTGCTGAACTGAGCGCCCTGATCGGTGTTGAATATCTCCGGTGTGCCACGCGCCAATGCGCGATTCAGCGCCTGGATGCAGAACTCCGATTCCATCGAGTTGGATAATTCCCAGGCCAGCACGTACCGGCTGAACCAGTCCATCACAACGACCAGATACAGATGTCCCTGGCGCAGGGGAATATATGTGATATCCGCACACCAGACGTGCTTCGGAGCCCGGATGGTCAACCCGCGCAACAGGTATGGATAGACCCGGTTTTCCGGATGGGGCCAGCTCGTATACGGCTTCGGCAATACGGATTGAAGTCCCATAACCCGCATCAGCCGCGCCACCCGCTTCACGTTGACTTACCAGCCGTACTCGCCCAGCCAATCGGTCATGCGCGGCGACCCGTAAAATGGCCGCCGCAGATAAAGCCGGTCGATCTGACGCATCAACGCCTCGTTCTCTGAGCTTTCTGCTTCGGCGGGCTCGTAGTAATAGCAGGACCGTGCCAGCCCTGCCAACGCGCACTGCCGACTCACCGATAAGCCGATCTGTTCCGGGTCGATCCATTTCCGCCGATCCTCCCGCGCCACCGCTATAGCTTTTTTTTAAACCACTCCACTTCCATCTTCAGCCGTCCAATCTGCTCGTAGAGCGGCGCGGTCAACTGCTCTTCCGTCCGGCTTACACCCATGCCACGGCTGAACACCTCCGCCGCACCATCCAGCAGTTGTCACTTCCAGTGCGCGATCACGGATGGATGAACGCTATGCACCGAACTCAACTCGCTCATCGTCTTGAATCCTTTGATCGCCTCCAACGCCACCCGCGCCTTGAAATCGTCCGTATGTTGCTTCCGTTTCCCAGCCATACTTTTTCCCTCCCGTTTATGGTCAGTAGCTTACTAAAATCCTCGCTTAGCTACCTGTCCAAAAAACGGGGGGAACCGCAGTTTGCCCGTCTTCCGTTGCGATTCCAGACATACACCATTTAAGTCTCTGCTAGGTTTCAGCATCGAGGGTCGCGCCCGTGATGATTTGCGCCCCACTGGAAAAAGCATCCTGTGTGCCGTAGCGTGTCCCGCCACATCCAACCAACAGGGGAATCATCAGGACGCCAACTATTTTGATCTGCCATCCACTTTTCATTGCCTGCCTCTGCTCTCCTCCATCGGCCCGCCGACCTTGTTCTTATGCCGCGGCTTCTTGTCGACTTTATTGCGGCAATTCAGCTTATGATTTTTCGATGCCGAATAATTCCATCGGTTTATCTTTGCCCTTTAACTGAATTTTTCCCAAACTTGTCAATTTATAACCACGGGGTATCTGGAGCTTGCCAAGCAATTCCGCGGACACCAGCAAATCAACTCCGTATTCCTTGCAGGCTTCTTGAATCCTGGCGGTGGTATTCACCGTATCTCCAAGAAAAGCAATTTCCCGCTTGTAATCCCCCATTTCACCGACAATGACAGGGCCACAGTGCAGGCCGGCTCGGCAATAGGGAAAGAATCCGAATTTTTTCAGGTACGTTTGTTTTTTCTTTTCGACGCTCTTCTTGATTTCAAAAAACGATTGAATACTCCGGGTGTTGCTGATGCTGTCGGCAACCCTCCAGCTAACGATGATTTCATCGCCGACATACTTGTAGATTTCACCTTCGGCCGACAGGATGGCATCGGTAATGTCATAGAAATAATCGTTCAGGAAAACGTGGAAGTTCAGGTGGCCGATTTTTTCGGCAATTGTCGTGGACGAGACAATATCAACAAACATGAAGATGCGTTCTTCTTCAACCGGCGTGTAGTAGCGGCCGGTAAAGAAATTCAGCAACACGTTGGGTCCCAACATGCGCCGAAGCATTAAAACAAAAGCGCCGGCGAAGCTGAGCCCCAGGGTCAAGAGGGTCGCGGAAACAAGATTATGCGTCCATTTGGTTATTTCATGGGTCCGGTCAAAAAGAATGGATTTAAGCGCCATAACTGCGGATGCCACGAACGTGTAATAGGCAGTGCTGAGAAACAGATAAGCGGTAAACGGAAGATACCGGAGCCGATAAAGGAAAGCGAAATGGCCAACGGCACAAATGGACGCTATGCAAAATCCAATAAGCCCGCCGGTGACAATCGACTTCTGAGAAACATGCCCGCTGTTTAACGAGGACAAGGCGCCGCCCAAGACGATGCCGATCAGTACAAAGATAATGGCAAGGCGCATTTCCTTCCGATTGTTAAATGAAATATTCATGTGGATTATTTGAAATGTTTCGTCAATTTAGCAACGGTCAGACTGCTTTTAAAATTATTCCCTGTTGTTAAATCTTGTGAGTGCGGTCATAACGGATTGCGAAATTAACTGCCGTTAGAATACCAAGGCATGATCGAAATACAATGATCAGTTCAGTCGGTTTTCAATTCGCGATTGACATTACTGTCCGGTTTTTGCATATTATACTCAGTCGTCTTCCACAAGGGACGCATAGGCTGTAGCGATTCCTTGCCCGTTCATGAAGCGGACCACAAAATTATCCGGCCGCCTTTGCGCGTTATATGTTGCGCTGACACTGGCGGCCTGCCTGCAAACGGGCGCCGGCGAGGCCCGCGGCCAGGACGCGAAGGCTCAGCCCGCGCGGGCGCCCGCCCTGGAATCAATCCGCCTCGACCCGCTTTTCCCAAAAGTGTCCGATATGCCGGCCTTCGGCAAACTCAAGTGGCGGCGTTTCAAGGGCAATCTCGCCACCGACCAGGTGCACAAGGAAGACCGCGCGGTCTCGTCCGGCATGTGCTCCATCGGCTATATCGAGCTTTATAACGTGCTCGCGGAACAGAAGAAGGCCGTCGAAAACGCCCAAACCTATCTGCAAAAACTGCCCGCCAGACACGCAGCCGCCCTGAAAAGAGAGCGCGCCGACCTGGCCAAGGCCGAATCCTATGCCAGGCAGAAGGCGCATAACAAGTCTTTGCAGCAACAATACATAGACAAGGCCGCGGCGCTCCGCGAGAAGATAGCCGGCCTGGAAAAAGCCTATCCCGATGATTTGGCGGACGCGGAAAAAGCCCTGCAGTCCGCCACGGATTCGCTCGCCAAGCTGGAAAAAGAATCTCCCGAGGCGCTTGCCATGCGTGATTTAAACATGTCCGCCATCCTGCAGGTAATCAGCGGGATCCAATACCTGGAGGATCCTGACGGATGGATGAAGGCGATCGGGGCCTACGATCCCCTGTTCCGGAAGGCAAATTCCGCCGGCGTGGGCGAGTATTCCATACTGTCGCCCAAGCAACATTTTTACGACGTGCGTTTCAAGCGCGGCAAATATATCGTCTCGATCATGGTCACCCGCGGCCCGGGCAGCGGGAAATTCGATGTCGGCATCCACGAGGCCGGCAAGGCGATCGCGCTGGCTTACGACCGGGCATTGGGCGGGGACGTCCCGGCCATCTCCGTCGAAAACAACCCGGACACGCATCGGCCGTATGCCGGTCTGGTGGCCGACGGCTCCAACACCCTCGCCATTTCCATTTTCATCCCGGAGGCCGACGGTGGCGTGAAGGTTGAAGGCATCAAGCTCGGCGTCCTGGAACAGCGGAAAGGCGACGCCTGGGAGCCTTTGGGCAACCGATGGGATCCCGTCAAAACCATCAATATCCCGCTGACGGAAACCGGCAACGCCGCGCTCCGTTATCGCCCGCCCGACTACCTGCGGCAGGACACGCTGAAACAGACAACCCCGATCCATCCCAAGGACGAACCGGATATCCGGTATGCCGAGGAAATTTTGAGCTTCAGTTACGCCACCAGGGATGGGAAAAAAGAGAAGGTGGATATACCGCTCCGCATCTTCCGCCCGCCCGTTGTCCTGGTCCACGGCTTCACGGGCGGCCTGAGCACATGGGAGCTGCTGGACAACAAACTGACGCGGGAGGGATGGGACACCCGGCGGGACGAGTATTATTTCGGCAAACAGGGCATCGCCGACCAGGCCGAGCTTTTGCGTTCGAATATCCAGAATATCAAGTACCGTTACCGGGACAAGGATGTCAAGATACTGAAAGTGGATATCGTCTGCCACAGCATGGGCGGGCTTATCAGCCGCTATTACATCTCCGCCCCCTACGCGCAATACGGCGGCGACGTCCGGAAACTGATCATGGTGGCGACGCCCAATCACGGCGCCAGCCTGACCGAAAAGTGGATCGGCAACGCTTCCTCCTTCTTCGCCGGCTTTGCCCACTCCAAGGCTGCCAATGAACTCCATGGGGAAAGCGCCATCATCACTGAGCTTAACAAAAACGAGGCCGTTGGGGGGCACCTGCGCCCGGAAGTGCAATACGCCGTACTCTACGGCCAAAGGCGCAACTACTGGCTATGGGGACTGTGGGCCGCGGATAGCTACTATCCCAACGACGGCGTGGTCTCGGTGGATTCCGCGCTCCTGAACGGCGTGCCGGCCTATCTCTTCAACGGCACGCTTCATAGCGGCGCGATCAAAGCCGTATATCCGAAAGATGACAATATCTGCGAAGACATCCCCGTGTTCCAAAAAATCGAAGAACTGCTGATGTGCGATATTCCCCGGGTAGAGTTGAACCTCAGCGACGCGGTCATTTCGCAAACCGCGGGAACGGCGCAACATTGGAAGTATGGGCACTGGCAAACCGTGAAGGTCGGTGACAGCGTCCGGCGCAATCGGGTGCAAACCGGGCCCGACAGCTCCGCGGAAATCCATTTTTTTCAGACGTATATCCCCTTTGCCCGGATCGAACTGAAAGCCGACACGCGGCTTGAGATTTTCCACGCGGATATTCGCTGTGTGCGCGTCCACATCTACGTAGGACAGGCCCGGTTCGTCATGCTGGGCGGCCAGAAGAGCAGTGTGGAAATCCTGGCGGGAACGGAGACCAGCGACTTGCTGTTCTCGCCCCTGGCGCGGATCATGCACCTTGACACCGATTTCGACGTTCGCGTCCGGGACGGAAATGTCGCCGTCTATTCCCGGGAGGGGCGCGTGGGCGTGGAATACTGGGACACCGCCGCCAAGCCCCAGGGCAAGCTCCTGACCGGCGGCCAGGGTGTCTCTTTGGTGAACGGAACGGACCCGGTGGATATGAACGAACCGCTGGACAACGTTCCCGGCGCTGCCCCGCCGCCGCAAATCCAGAAGCCGCCCCCGCCCCCACCCGGCCAGACGCCGCCCGGAACCCAGGCCGTATCGGTCGTATTGACCGTTTCCGACGCGCCCGGCCGGCGGGATGGGAACAACATTTTCACCCCGGACGCGGCGCTTTACGGACACTGCTCGTGGCAAGGGGCGCCCCCCGCTCAACTGCTGAACGCGCAGGTGTTCCGCGAGACGGCATCCGCGGCCATCCTGGCCATCCCGTTGCTCGTTCCGCCCGGGGAGAGCGCCCTGGATTTCCGCATTCTGGCCCAGCCGGCGGGATGGGATCAAGGCTCATACTCCGTCAGGCTTTTCAGCGGGAAACAGGTTCTGGCGGAAACGTCATTCGAAATAAAAGCCCCATCAGGAGACGCTCCATGAAAATCATTACTTCCGTTTGCACAATGTTGATCGCCGCCGCCTTATGCGGATGCACCAGCACCCGGGTCTCGCGCCTGCTCCACGAAAAAGACGTCCAAATCAAGGATATTGAAACCAGCAAGGCGGCGCTGGAGCAGGATCTTTCCAGTCAAAAGGAAATCGAACAGACCCTCCGGCTGGAAAAGCAGGCACTCGCTGAAGACGGCGCCGCGGTCCGGCGCGAGGTGCGCTCTTTCGTCAAGGCGCAAATGCAGGCGCTGCGCGACTTTTCCGAAAACAAGGCCCTCCTCGATTACGTCGGCGGCGAGCTTATCGCCCGCGCCCATGTCAGCGGCAAGAATTTGCTCTTAGTGGATCTGCAACATCCCATGCCGTCGGCCGGGATCCTGTTGGGCGGCAAATTACTCGTGAACGGCAAGACCGATGCTGCCTTTTGCATCCTCCGGCCGCGGGGCAAGGACCTGGTGGTGGTATGGATGGCCGAAGTATCCGCCATTCCAAAAACCGGCCTTTCGAGCGTCGCCTTCAACACCCCCGTGGCGGTAGAGAAAGGCGACCTGATCGGCCTGTACAGCCCCGCGGCGGCGCAAGTGCCCTTCACCCGCGGCACCGGCGACACCCGCACCCTGGCGGGACCAATCAAGCCGGGCCAAGCGATACCCATCGAGGCGCTGGAGCAAGACAATGGGCGCGGGTACTCGTTCGGCGTTGTCGGGTTTCTGGATTAGATCCGGCAGCTGCCGGGCAACTGTTTCATGTAGCCGCGGCGGTGACGCCGTGGCCACCGAAGGAATCTCGCTCGGCGGCCATGTTCGGCGGCCGCCAGACGAGCTTGCCAGACGAGTCCACGCCCTCACGGGCGCGGCTACAAACATTGAAATTCCTTAGCATCAAGTTAGGCCCCAAAGCGGCCGGCAGGGACGCCGGCCGCCACCTTAAGAGATCATTGTCCAAGGTGGACGCCGACCTCCGGGCGGCGTTTCCGTATGAACTTTGAAATTCCTTAACATGGACTAATCCCAGGCCGAGCGCGCCTGCCGCCTGTTACCGTCCCGACAGGAATCTCTGCGCGACCAATCCGATAAAAGCCAGAAGGCAGGGCCACTCGATGACCATTGCCAGGGGCAGTTGCCGCATGGGTTTGCCTTTTCGCATCCATTCCGCCGCAAACAGAACCAGGGCGATAATCGCCAGATCAATCCCAATGGACCCGCCGGGTAACAGGGTTAAAAAGATTCCCGCCCCGGCCAGGATCGCAATGCACCCGAACACCGCGGTGGTCCGGAGACTCATCACTGCGGGCAAAGGATTGCGTATCTGGCTCCAGAGCAACGACAGCGAAATACCGGCGAACGCCAGAAAAAAGACGCCATGGCTGAAGATCTCATCCCAGAATTCCAAGACTGGAAGCCCATGATGATGAGGCAGTGCATTAATCGGCTCATGAACCCCCATGGAAATGCCCAGCAGGCATGCGAACACTCCCATGAGTGTAATCGGCCACTTCGCATCCCGACGCCCTTGCTCGAGAATCCAGGCAACCTGAAACATGATGCCCACAGAAACGGGCACGATCACCAACAGCGAAAAAATTTCCCGCCAACGCACCAAATCAAAAGGACCGACGTAATGCGCCGACAATTTTAAACACAAGTTTAACCCGGCCAGAAGCACCACAAAGGCTTGAGCCAGCGTGGCAAAAATGAGACGGCGCGTGACCATATCAGCCCCCTCGTCCTGCAGAAAATCAGTGGTTAGATTCATGCGATGCCCGGCTAAGGCTACCCCGGTAAAAGAAACCGAAAACCACGATTAGCAGAAACTCCCCCGCCCAAAAGATACCCCAGGGAAAGGAACGGGGCAAGCCGCCCCCGGCAATGTGACGCCAGTCCACACAAAACGACCAAACCAGAATTCCGGCCGCCAGTAGAAATCCGACAGCGCACCATCGGTTGCACCGCCATTCAATGCCCAGCGCGATCAGCCGTAGTACCAGGAAGCCGCCGCCAATGAAAACGAGCGAAACCAGAACCGGGGCAATGACAGGCGCCACCCAGGGAACCGGCATCAGGAACAACAAGTCCCAAGTCATAAGCGACGCCGGCCAGTCAATAATGATTTTGAGGAAGATATAATAAAAAATGTCCCATATTCCAAAAAGAATAACAAAGCACGCAACCTTGGCCTTGATTCCCCGCACTGCCAGACACGCAACTGCAACCAACATCACGATTGAAAAGAACTCTCTGCCGATTTCAATCAGCCCCAGCCGATTGAGTTTGATGCTCAACGGGAAAAGATTGTCGGCGGGGCAAAAGATGGCGCGCAGGTCGGCAACCACCGCCGCTTCAAAATAGCCCATGCTGATCCCGAAGACGGCCAACCACCAACATATATAACGGAATTGCTTGCCCGCCGCATGCCGATGTGAAATGCCCGTCAGATTTTCGCCTGCGCGTGAGATCTGCATGGTTGATTTTATGCGATCCATGGCCTGAGCTTACTCGAAAAAAATCCTATTTCAGCGCCAATTTGGCAAGCGCGTCGTTCTCGTTCTTGTAGATCGGAAAGAGATCGGTAAGGCCGGTGATGGTAAAGCCTTCCTGAATAACGGGCGAAAGGTTACAGAAGGCCAGCCGGGCTTTTTTCTCGCCGGCTTTTTTGCCGGCCATGATAAATGAACGGAAAAAGATGCTGGACAAACGCTGGACGCCGCCCAGGTCCACGAGGACACACAACACGCCGGAATCAAACAACCCGCTTAAATGGCGGCCCAGGACATCGGCCTGTTGGGGATCAAGCAGACGCTGAGCCATGACATGCACAAGGGTAATATCATGGCGAGTTTCGTCAATGAATAATATCGTGTCGCTCATATGGTTTTCTCCAAGGATGTGGTTAGCCTGAATATTTCACAGCCTAAGATCGCACGTGAAATATCCGCTTTGGCCGCAACATAATGCGGCCAAAGTTTCGGCGCGGCGCAAGAGCACCTTGCTCAAGATTAACCCTTCGCCGCGCCGAAAGGATAATCCTGAGCAAGCCCCGCTCCTTGGGGCGCGTCGAAGCCCACAGGGCGCACATTTTACGCCGAAGTGTGAAATGTGCGGGTTAGCTCCAAATGGTTTGCCCCTTTTGCGCGGTGGTATCGCAGACTGGTCACCATGTTACGCATCAGGTGAATACCCAAACCGCCAATGGGGCGTTGCTCGATCGGCAGGGTAATATCGGGCGCCGGATGCGCCGTGGGATCAAATGGTTTGCCGTGATCCACGACTTCCGCCGTGATCGTATTGCCATTGCGCCAAATACGAATGCCCACCATACCCCGGCGATCTTCGGGATAGGCATAAAGCACCACATTGGTCAGGGCCTCGTCCAAGGCCATCATCATCTTGTCCCGCTCCGGCACGGGCACGTTTAAACTGGTCAAGGCCTGTTCCACGAAAGCGAACAGTCCCTTCAGATTATCGCCGTGCGCTTCTTTTTCCAATAAGCAAACATTCATTGTAAACCTGTCCCGCGTTAAATGGACTCTACCAGACTGAAGCTGGAATGAAACTAAAAAGTAGCGCATCCCAGTGATGCCTCAGGAGCCGTAAAAATCAACAGAACACCGATATTCGCGAAAATCAGGATAATAATATTGACGCCCGACCTTCGGGCGATACAATCAGCGCCTACATGGATGGAATCTGTTTATCCCCGGACACGGGCCGATCCGGCCGGGAGAATCATTATAGGAGACGCATGGCCTCATTTAGCGAAAAAAAAGCGGATTATGGCAAAGGTGCCGTAATGACTAAGGAATTTTTTCAGGCGAAGGCCATCATGGAAAAAGCCGCCTTTGCTTCCGCGGTGTTTCGGCAACTGAACCAGGCGCAGGTAGACCGGATTGTCGAAGCTGTTTACAAAGCCGCCTTCAATCACCGGGTCACGCTGGCCAAAATGGCACAGAAAGAAACCGGCAAGGGCATCTGGCAGCATAAAACGCTCCAGCATGTATTTGCCACCCAGATCCTCCACGAAAGCATCAAACACGAAAAAACGGTCGGGGTAATTTCCCGGAATGATGACGGCGGCATTACCGAAATCGCCGAGCCGATCGGCCCTGTCCTGGCAACGGTTGCGGACATCAATCCAACAGCTTCCATTTTATACACCACATTAATCTGCCTGAAGACGAGGAATCCGCTTATTATCAGCCCCCATCCGCACGCGCTTAAAGCCTGCACGGAGGCCGCCCATATCTGTTATCAAGCGGCACTGGAAGCTGATGCTCCCGAAGATTGCATCCAATGGCTGGGTGAATCATCGCGGCAGATGGATTATGCTTTGATGACCCATCCGGCTTTGGCCCTGATTCTGGTCATGGGCCGCGCCGATCTGGTGGAAACCAGCCGCAGTTCTGGTACGCCGGCCATCCTGTCCCTTCCCGGCCACGTTCCGGTATTGATTGACGCCAGCGCCGATATTCCCTTTGCCGTTCAAAACATCATGGCCTCTAAAACTTTCGACAATGGCACACTTTTTGCCGGCGAACAGGCCATCGTGGTAGAATCCCAGACAGCCGACGCCATTATCCAGGAATTCAAGAAACAGCATAGTCACGTTCTCGCACCCCAGGAACTGATGAAAGTCGAGGCCAGCCTGTTCAATCCCGAGGATGGCGCCTTGCGGTCGGAGGCAGTGGGCCAATCCGCCGAAAAACTGGCCATGCTCGCCGGCATTAGCGTGCCTTCCGGAACCCGTCTGTTATTGGCGATAATGGATCAGCCTGGTTCATGCCGGTCACTGAATGGCGTCAAGCTGGCGCCGCTGATTGGGTTATGCATCCGCAAGGACCTGGACAGCGCCATAAGCCTCTGCCTGGAACTGAACAGCCAGGGCAGTCTGGGGCGGGTTGCCGGCATTTATGCTAATAACGACAACGTCATTGCCACATTTGCACGGCTAATGAACGTGGGCTACCTGATGGTCAACACCCCGGTGGCGCTGGGAATTGCCGGCGGGGTATTCACCCAATTACAGCCGACATTTATTTTAAGCAGTAGTCCGGACGGCAAGCACATTGTTCACGAAAGCATTTCGATCCGACAATTGCTGACCATCAAGCGCATTTGCCGCCGCCGCCGTAATGAACGCTGGCAGAGCATTTCCGGCGATGATTATTTGGATGAACGTCTTTCGGCCGATGATATGGCGGCGATTTATAATCGCAATTATTAGGGAATCGCCATGAATTCAAAATACGATGATTCCGCGCATACTTTGACCTTCTTTTTTACAGGCCATCTGGATACGCTCCATTGCCGCCCGCTGGAGACCGAAATTCACGGCGCCATGGATGTCCGGACAGTGCAAACAAATGCGCCGCTACCCAAACCGCTGCGGGTTATTTTTGACGTTCAGGACGTCGCCTTTATCTGCTCTTTTTTCTTCCGGATCTGCCTGAGCACGGCCAAAAAGGCGCGCAAAGGAAATTTCCGGATCACTCATGCCTCGCCGGCCACCATCCAATTGCTGAAGATTGCCGGAATGGATGAATTCATTGCAACGGATTAAGGCCATGTCAATCCCTCCAAGAAGGAAATTATTATGGTAGACTTTGTTTTTGACCCGGCGACAAAAACGCTGACATGCAAGTTCACTGGCGATTTAAACAGTCAGACCTGCGCCGGCATGGCGCCGCTGATTGACAGAAAATTAGCTGAAGTGGCTCCGGACGCTTCCGCCAAGATGCCCGCTAAGACGCTGAAAATTATTTTTGATCTCGAGCAGGCGCCGTATGTCTCCTCTGTTTTTTTACGCATTGTGTTGTTAACCGCCAAAAAAGTGACGCACGGCAATTTTTCCGTTGTCAAGGCCTGTCCGTTCGTCAAAGACCTTTTCCGGACATCCGGACTGGAACAGCTGTTACATGACCCCTCGGGCAACATCGAAAGCACGTTGCACGAAAGCCGCGTCTTCCCGCCTCCGCCGGTTTTTGCGGCCCAGGCGCGTTTAAATTCCAAAGACGATTATCTGAAAGCCTATCGCCGATCAGTGGAACAGCCGGAGGAATTCTGGGCGGAACAGGCCGGTAAATTACTGGTATGGGACAAACCATGGAATAAAGTCCTGGAGTGGAAGTCGCCGCACGCAACCTGGTTCAACGGCGGAAGGTTGAATGCCAGCGCAAACTGTCTGGACAAGCATCTGAATACACCAACGGCGAACAAAGCCGCCCTTATTTGGGAAGGCGAACCCGATTCCAGCACCAATCCCGGCGAGGAACGCGTGCTTACCTATAAGCAACTTTACCATCAGGTGTGCCGGTTCGCCAACGTGCTCAAGCGCAACGGTATCGGCAAAGGCGACCGGGTCCTACTTTACATGCCGATGGTGCCCGAGGCCGTGGTGGCGATGCTGGCCTGTGCGCGGCTGGGCGCCATTCATTCGGTCGTTTTTGCCGGATTCAGCGCCCAGTCCGTGGCGGAGCGAATCAATGATTGCCAGGCCAAAGTGGTTGTCACCGCCGATGGCGGTTACCGTAAAGGCGCTGTGGTCCAGTTAAAGAAAAATGTTGATGACGCCCTGAAATGCCCGGATGCCGAAGGCCATCCGCTGTGCGCATCCGTAATAAAAGTCATTGTCTTACACCGGACCGGACTGGATGTGCATATCGAGGAAGGCCGCGATGTCTGGTGGCACCAGGAGTTGGAGTATGTGAACGCCGAATGTCCCCCTGAAATGGTCGAGAGTGATGATCCTTTGTTTATCCTGTACACCAGCGGATCCACGGGCAAACCCAAGGGAATCCTGCATACCACCGCCGGTTACTTGTTGAGCGCCACGCTCAGCCACCAGGTCATTTTCGATATTCGCCCCACTGACATCTTCTGGTGCACGGCCGATATTGGCTGGATCACCGGTCATAGTTATGTTGTCTATGGACCGTTAACCAACGGCGCCACCGTGCTCATGTATGAAGGGGCGCCCAATTACCCCCAGCCGGACCGGTTCTGGAGTATTATTGCAAAATATGGTGTCACCATTTTCTACACCGCGCCAACGGCCATCCGCGCCTTCATGCAATGGGGCAACGAATGGCCGGCCAAACACGATCTCTCGTCCCTGCGCCTGCTGGGAACCGTAGGGGAACCCATCAATCCGCAGGCCTGGATCTGGTATTACGAGATCATCGGAGGCAAACACTGTCCCATTGTTGATACATGGTGGCAAACGGAAACAGGGTCCATCATGATCTCCACCTGTCCCGGCGCACTGGCCACCAAACCGGGATCAGCCGGCCTGCCGTTCTTCGGCGTTCAGGCGGAAGTGGTCAACGAAGCGGGCCAGGCGGTGCCCACCAACGCGGGCGGTAAACTGATCATACGCCACCCCTGGCCCAGCATGTTGCGCGGCGTGTGGGGCGACCCGGAAAGATTCCAGTGGACTTACTGGAAGGATTTTCCTGGAAACTATTTCACCGGGGACGGCGCGCGCACCGATGCCGACGGCTATTTCTGGATCATGGGCCGCATTGACGATGTAATCAACGTGTCCGGCCACCGCATTGGAACCGCCGAAGTTGAAAGTGCGCTCGTCAGTTACCCCGCCGTGGCGGAAGCGGCGGTGGTGGGCCGCGCCGATGACATCAAGGGCTCCGGCCTGGTGGCCTTCGTCACCCTGAAAAGAGGCCAGCCGACCAGTCCGGAATTGCGCGAAGCTCTGCGCGAACATGTAAGCAAGGAAGTGGGCGCGTTTGCCAAGCCCGATGAGATTCGGTTTGCCGAAGCTTTGCCCAAGACTCGTTCGGGCAAGATCATGCGCCGCCTGCTGAAGCAGGTGGCCGCCGGCACGGAAATCACCGGGGACGTGACCACCCTGGAAGATTTTGGCATCCTGGAACGCCTGAGCGGGGAAGAAAGCTGAGGCTTCCCAGCCGCAAATTAGCGCTTCCTTGCTAAATGGCGGCTAAACCCCTATTTTAAACCGCATGGCACTCACCGAAAGAGAGCAAACGGAACGGACCGCCTTCACCGGGGTCATCACCTGCGGGCTCGGGCTTTTGCTCATCATTATCTCCGTCATCTTCTCCAACTCGCTGGTGCAGATGGCGGACTTATTCAATTCCTTCCTGCAATTCATTTCGATCGCGCTCTCATGGCTGACCCTGCGCGCGCTACGCAAGGATAACCGGGCGGTTTTTAATTACGGCCTGGGCAAAATCGAAAATATTTCCAGCCTTTTTATCGGCGCATTCATGCTGGTCAGCATCCTGATCATGACGTTCCTGATCGGCTACCGACTGCTACACCTTGTGCGCATTCAGGGCTTCGGGGTCTGGCTGGGCATTGCCTGCACGCTGATTTTCGGCACGCTCAACGCTATTCTGTGGGTCAAGAGCCTGCGGCACAAGCGGGCAGAGCCCTCGCCGATCGTGGATGCGCAGTGCCGGCTTTTCGCGGTTAAAACCGTCGGTAATACCTGTATGTTCCTCACGTTCGTACTCAGCCTTACCCTGGATTACCACTGGGCCCTGTACCTGGATCCGCTGGCCTCCGGCATCACCGTGGGATTCATGTGCCAGAGCGCCTGGCAACTCATCCGGCATTCCATTCACGACCTGCTGGACCGCTCGCTGGATGAACCTTTGCAGGCGCTGATTAACAAGCAGTTAGTCGGGTTTTTTGACGAATACACTTCTTTGGACAGCGTCCGTTCGCGCTATTCCGGCCAAAACGTCTTCATTGAAATCTTCATGGGCTTCGACCCCCACCGCCCACTGGCGGAAGTCCAGCAAATCACCGACACCATCAAGCGTAACTTGGAAGCGGATATTCCCCACGCCGAGGTGCTGGTCATTCCCCGCGCGCAGTGAAAATTGAGCGTAGAGCGTGGAGTGTATCGCTCAGTCGGATACATCCCGCTTTTTAGCGGATTCCTTACGCTGGATGGCATCCAGAAAGATATCGGCCGAGCGTTCGCTTCCGGCAATGTCACCCGGAATAAGTCCGGCAATCTCGAAAACTTTGGCAATCGGGGGCTGGGCGTTACGCACTACTGTGCGGCCCTTCTGCCTGGCAACGGCTTTCATGGCGCCCATAATAACGCGTAGGCCCATACTGCTGATGTAGTCCAGACGCTTCAAATCAAATGTCAGAACCTTGATGGATGGCGTCAGTAAATGTTTAATCCCGGCTTCACATTGCGGCGCGGTTTCCGAATCCAGCCGGCCCTCGATAACAACCACAAAGTGCCCTGCTTTTTTTTGGGTGATATTTACTTTGATAGACATGCTTGTTCCTCCCCTTGCCAAATATGCAAGACAACATTAATACTATATCGCTTTTCCGGTTTCGTCCAACAAATTAAAGCACATTCCATTTTTTGTGGATTATTTCAGCCCGCTTGTTACAGTAGTGTTAATTTTTGAGCCGGTAATAAAAACGCACGTTTATGAATGCCAAACTGATTGCACTGATTATTTTTATCGCGACTTATAGTCTATTCATTATCCTGCCGCGCCGGCGGGCCTGGGTAGCTATCGCAGGGGCGCTCCTGATGATAATCACCGGCACGTTGACGCCCGTCCAGGTGTTCCGGGCCGTCAATTGGAATGTCATGGGGATTTTTGTGGGCACCCTGGTGCTGGCCGACCTGTTCATTGAAAGCCGAATGCCAGCTTTCCTGGCCGAGTGGATCGTGCAACGTGCGCCCAGCACACGCACGGCCATGTTGTTCATCTGCCTGCTCAGCGGGGGAATTTCGGCCTTTGTTGAAAATGTGGCTACGGTCATGATCATCGCGCCTATTGCGCTGGCTTTAGCCGAAAAGCTTAAAATCTCACCGGTCCAACTGTTGATCGCCATTGCGGTTTCATCTAATCTGCAGGGCGCGGCCACCTTGATCGGCGACCCGCCCAGCATGCTCCTGGCCGGGTTCGCCAAGATGAATTTCATGGACTTCTTTTTCTACAAGGGCCGGCCCAGCCTGTTTTTTGCCGTCGAACTGGGCGCGCTGGCCTCCCTGGTTTACCTGGCTTGGCTCTTCCGGGCGCATCGGCGAAAGACCGCACTGCCGTTATCGGAAAAAATTAAAACCTGGTTCCCCATGGTACTCCTGCTTGCGCTGATCATTGCTCTGGCCTTGTCTTCGTTTTTCGACGCTGATTTCAGTTATCTGGCCGGTATACTTTGCCTGACGGCCGCTGGTCTTGGCATTGGCTTAGACATACTTTACCATCGCAATCCCTTCGTGGATCGGATTAAGGCGCTCGATTGGGACACCACTTTTTTCCTCGTTGGTGTGTTTGTCCTGGTGGGCAGTCTGACCCTCACCGGCTGGACCGAAACCATTGCCACGGCCATGTCACAGATGATCGGGGGTAATCTGCTACTGGGATATATGTTCCTGATTGCCGTGGCGGTCCTGCTTTCGGCCTTTATTGACAACGTGCCCTTCCTGGCCGCCATGTTGCCGGTGACCATCCTGATCGCGCGCAATCTGGGCGTGGAACCAACCCTGTTCCTGTTCGCGCTCCTGCTGGGCGCCAGCATTGGCGGCAACATCACGCCCATCGGCGCCTCGGCCAATATCGTCACCATGGGATTACTCAAGAAAAACGGCTACAAGGTCAGTTTCTGGGAATTCAGCCGGATCGGCATTCCCTTCACGCTGGTTTCCGTTACCGCCGCCAGCCTGCTGGTCTGGTGCGTGTGGGGACCTTGAGGCGTTGACGCGGCCAAGCGGAAAAATCATGCCGGAACGCAAAGCGGGGTTACACTGGCGTGTAGCCCCGCTCTGTATGCAATCAATACCAGCCAGTTTCAGTCCGCATTATCGCATGTGCAACCACTGGCCGATTATCGGCGAGAATTTCACCACCATGCCGGCGACAACCACGCTCACGATGCTCATCAGCTTGATGAGAATGTTCAACGCCGGACCTGAGGTATCCTTGAAGGGGTCGCCGACGGTGTCGCCAACCACGGCGGCCTTATGCGCAGGACTGCCTTTGCCGCCCAAATTACCGCCTTCAATGAACTTCTTGGCATTGTCCCAGGCGCCACCCGCGTTGGCCATCATCACGGCAATCAGGAATCCGGTGCTCAATCCGCCGGCCAGCAGACCCATCACGCCGGGCACGCCCAGCACCAATCCGATCGCCACGGGCACTATTACCGCCAGCAAACTCGGCAATACCATGGCCTGTTGAGCGCCACGGGTGCTGATCGCAACGCAGGCCGCGTGATCCGGCTCACCTTTGCCATCCATGATTCCGACGATTTCGCGGAATTGACGCCGCACTTCCTCGACCATTTTGGCCGCCGTGCGGCCCACCGCCAGCATGGTCAAAGCACAGAACACGCATACCAGCATCGCGCCGATAAACATGCCCGTCAGCACGGCGGGATTCAGCAAAGAGATGTCAAACTGCTTCACAAAGTCCGCCAGCGGCTCGGTCATGATCTTGTGCGCCGCGGCAATATCCACGTTGTCCATCAGGCGGATCATACTCACGCGGACTTCCGACATATAGGCACCCAACAGGGCCAGCGCCGTCAAGGCCGCCGAGCCGATCGCAAACCCTTTGCCCGTGGCGGCGGTCGTGTTGCCCAAGGCATCCAGGGCGTCCGTGCGTTCACGCACGAAAGGCGGTTGATGGCTCATCTCGGCGTTACCGCCGGCATTGTCGGCGATCGGGCCGTAGGCATCCGTGGCCAGGGTGATTCCCAGGGTAGACAGCATTCCAACGGCCGCCAAACCAATGCCGTAAAGGCCCCATTCCAGATTTGTAAAACCGCCCGCAACTCCAAATGCGATCATAATTCCCAGGCAAACAGCCAACACAGGAATCCAGGTCGAAATGAAGCCAATGGCCAAACCGCCGATAATTACGGTGCCCGGACCCGTTTTCGCCTGGTCGGCAATGAATTTTGTCGGAGCGTATTCCGCGGAAGTGTAATACTCAGTCGCTTTCGCGATCACCAAACCGGAGACTAACCCGCTGACAATCGCCCAAAACAGTCCCGTTTGACCGGGCAAAAGCCAGCGAACCGCGAAAAACGCAACAATCACAATCAACACCGAACTGAGATTGATACCCCGGCCCAGCGCTTTCAGCAAGGCTTTCTGCGAGATATTTTCCTTGGTTCGCACGATCAGGATGCCAACGATGCTCAGGACGGCGCCCAGCCCGGCAATGACCATCGGCAGGATGGCCGCATTCAAGGCCTTGCCGGCGGATTCGACCACAAAGGCCGAAGCGCCCAGCACGGAAGCCGCCAGGATCGCGCCGCAAAAAGATTCGTAAAGGTCCGCGCCCATGCCGGCCACATCGCCGACATTGTCGCCCACGTTGTCGGCAATCGTAGCCGGGTTACGCGGGTCATCTTCGGGAATGCCGGCCTCGACTTTGCCGACCAGGTCCGCACCGACATCGGCGGCCTTGGTAAAAATACCGCCGCCCACGCGCGCAAACAAAGCCTGGAGGCTGGCGCCTAAACTATAGGCCAGCAACACAGTCGTCAGCGACACAATATCCAGATTTGTTAGAGTATAGAGACCGTAAAACCAGCCGGAAATCGCCAGCAGTCCGAAACCAACCACGTTCAGACCCATGACGGCGCCACTGCGAAAAGCCAGTCGCAGGCCAGCGTTCAGAGAACTTTTGGCGGCATGGGCGGTGCGGCTGTTGGCATAGGTTGCCGTTTTCATGCCAAGAAAACCGGTCAATGCTGAAACAATTCCGCCCGTCAGAAACGCAAACGGCGCTAATACCGACTGCGTCTTGAATATTACCGCCATCAGCAAAAGCAAGGCAAAAACCACGATAAAAACGATTGCTACCACTTTGTATTGCTGGTTGAGATAGGTGCGCGCGCCGGAACGAACTGCCGCGGCAATCTTGATCTGGGCCGCATCGCCTTCGGATTGTTTCTTCATCCAGATATAGAAGACCGCTGCCGCCACCAGCGCCAATAATGCCCCCGCGGGCGCCAACCACCAGATAGCGGGAATTGGCGCACGGACGGTTGCCGACTCCGCAATTTCAGCGGCACCGGCTATTCCCGCGTTCAGCAACCAGACACCCATTCCGATCATTCCACCGATCATTTTTTTTATCATAATCCCCTTTTGACTTAACGCCCGCCCCTGCGGATTGGAACGCTCCAACGAACCTTTCGACAACGCATAAGCGCAGACAAATGACATAATATCCTCCAATAATTGTGAAAAAATTCCACAAGTACGCGTAACATTTTACAAACGTTTTCGGCAAAAGTTATCTATCCACGGCATGAAAGCAAGCAAAAAATCACTGCGTGCCGAGTCGCATTCGTTGCCATTGGCCAATCCGCTTAAAGCCGGCCAAACATGAAAAACGCATGGACTTCGGACTTCGGGCACATGACAAGAACCGGAAATATAGGCAAATTTACAAATAGTGTCAAGGAGGCCAAAGCTGGCATTTGCATCGCGTTAGTTTGGCGCATGCCGCCGGAGGCGGCACAAGGACGCGAGCTTGTCACGCGCAACGCGTGGGCGGCAAGGGTGACGGTGTATTAGCATAGCCGGGTCTGCTCCGCCGTAGTAGCCACGGCTACGAAGGCTGGGATGTTTCGCCTTGTCATTATTATTTTTCCCTTGAATTCAAATGCCCTTCCTGCCACATTTCATCCATAGCCGCATATTTTGCGCCCAACATGTAATAAAACGGATTAATGCCACACCTGTCATGGAATAATGCGAAAATGAAACTTACCTTTCTTGGCACCGGTACTTCGAGCGGCGTGCCCGTTATCGGGTGTGGATGCCCGGTCTGCCGGTCCCATGATCCGCGCAACAAGCGCCGGCGGTCCAGTATCTATGTACAAGCCGCGGGACAACATATTGTTATTGATACCCCGCCGGATTTCCGTGATCAGATGCTGACCTTTGGCGTGCCCCGCGTGGATGCCGTGTTGATTACCCACGCTCACGCCGACCATATTTTCGGGTTTGATGATATCCGCCGGTTTAATGAAATTCAGGATGCCGTCATCCCGGTCTATGGTTCTCCCGCCACGATGGTGACCATGAACCAGTTTTTTCCATACGTGCATCAGACGGCCCAGCCGGGGCTTTCTTATCCACGCGTAGATTTCCAGGCGGTCGTGGCGCCTTTTATGATTGGCTCCGTGCGCATCGAACCATTGCCGGTGGAACATGCCGGGATTGAAACTTATGGATATCGGCTGGAAGCGGATGGGCGCACACTTGGCTATGTGCCCGATTGTCATCGGTTGAGCGAGGCCGTGGCTCAGCGTCTGCGCAACCTGGATTGCATGATTCTGGATGGCTTGCGGCGTAAGCCCCACCCCACCCATTTCACGTTAGATCAGAGCGTGGCCGAACTTAAGCGCCTGAGCGCGCGCCGCGCATTCATCACCCACATGACCCACAACCTGGACCATGAAACCACAGCCCAAGCCCTGCCCCCCGGCATTGAGATTCCTTACGACGGGCTGATTGTTGAAGTGTAATGTTTTGATTTTCATTCAGCATCCGGCATGTGCATTGGCGGTAATTTGCACGGGCAGGACGTGCACATCTGCTTGACGAAGCATTGAATCCATGTAGATTAGCGGTGTCTATTCAAGGTTTTAGCGGGCCTGCCCGCCAAAGCTTTAGCGTAGGCGGGTGTAGCTCAATGGTAGAGCCCCAGCCTTCCAAGCTGGTTGTGAGGGTTCAATTCCCTTCACCCGCTCCAATTTTTTGGAGGCGCGAACCGGAATTGAACCGGTGTAACAGGTTTTGCAGACCCGTGCCTAACCACTTGGCTATCGCGCCATATCAAAATCTCCTATTACCATATCAGACGGTATTCATCCGTCAAGCTGATAATATTCCCATAGGTAATGGGATTTGCGTAAGTTGTAAAGAAGTGTCAACCGCTGATTTTTTCACAAAGGCCGGGAAAAATCAACCGAAGGACACTTCATTTCCTGCAAAATGCACAGCGTTTTCTTCGGTAGACAGCGGGCAACATTCCAGTGTACGCCACGAAATCACGGATAAAAGTGCGATATTGAAGAAATCCAACGCGCCTTCCGACTTCTTCCACCTTCAGCATGGGTTCCTTGTCAAACAGTTGTCGGGCGGCGATGATTCGATGTTGAACAAGGTATTGTTTTATTCCCACGCCGCTTGTGCCCTTGAAAAGTGAAGACAAATATGGCAATGAGTAACCGAACTGTTTTGCAATCCACGTGGTATTGCACTGCGGATCCGCGAATTTTATCTCAATATAATCGCGCAATTGCGTAAAAAGCCGATTTTCCGGCTCCGCTTCAGCGGGATGATCTTTTGCTCTGCGCACAAACAGTAAAAATTCATACAAGAGCTCGCGGGTCATTGCCTCCCATCCCTTTTCCCGGCGGGAAATTTCATCCGTCAGGCGGTTCACGATGTTCTCTATACCGGCGGCATGGCTTTCGGTCAGGTTAAGCACCGGAGGGAAATTCCTGCCGATACCCGCTGATCGCGATGTTTCGTTCAGCCATCGGCTTTGAAAAAGAACCTGCGCCTTTTCCAGCCAAGCGCCGGTTCTTGGAATAAAACCGTGGATCTGATTGGGATGAATGATTATCAACTGGCGTGATTTAAAACGCCACTTTTTCCCTTGAAGATAATAGGCGCCTTGCCCGTTTTTTATGAACTGAAATTCGTACTCGGGATGGTAAGCCAGGGGGTACGGTCGCGGATTTTTTTGAAGTGTCCAGCCGACATAGACGGGAACGGAGAGGGAACGAAACAACACCGCTTGTTTGAACGGTTTTTGATACATGCTTCCCCAAGAACAACCTTAGCCCGACTTATTCATGAAAACTTCGTTTCCATTCATAGTCACTTGCAAATCATGCAATTATGTCGATTGTATGATTTGCAAGTTTCGACGCGGCGCAAGGCGCCTTGCTCAAGGCTTCCACCCGAGGCGGATCCGCCTATGACGGAAACCCCGCCTTCGTCCCGAGCTCAGGCCGTAGTCGAAGCCCAAAGGGTGAATGATTCATGATCGTTCATGAAGCATTCAGGTTAGGTAATATCAACAAAGTTCCGAACTTATTGTTATCCGCCGTTGATTTACACAATAAAAATCTGAATATATTCTACTGTGTTTTATTGGTTTGGCAAGTATAATCCCATTCGCCATAACACACAACGCACTATGAAATTTTCCACCCTTCTTTAAAAGTTAATTAACTTCGCTGAATTCCACATCATCAAACCAAACTTTCCCAAAAGCCTGGTCCAGACGGAACATTAAAACCGCGTTGACGGCGTCTTTCGGAGCAACGAGCGTCACTTCCAGTTTTGTCCAATCGGTTGTTCCGGCAATAGTGCCGCTCGGCTGGCCGGATTTATTCTTTACTTCATCCGGTGCGGTCCAGTGATTATCTATGGTAAAAAAGGTCATGCTAATAAGACCTGAGCCTTCTTTCAAGTTGCTTTTTGCCCAGGCGCTGAACCTGTATTTTTTACCGGGCACAACGGCCAATCCATCGGCCAAGGCACCCATCCGGTAATTACTCCAATAGCCCATACTTTCCCGGCCGACAGAATCAAGGCAAAGCGAATAAGGTCCGCCGCGCCTGATTTGATAATCTCTAAGCAATAGAATGTTACCTTTATTAATCCGCATTCCGAACCGGCGAAAATATTTGAATCCCGGATGCTCCAATCCGGCCTTCATATCCAATTGAATAATACCATTTTCCGTCGCTTCATTATCCACGACCAATTTATAGCAATATTTACCCTCGGGCACGGGACGGCCATTGACGTCTTTGCCGTCCCACCGGCCGGCAATTACGTGGCCCGCTCCGTTCGTCACAAAAACTTTATTGTTTTTTTCATCGCTTAATTCCATTTGCCACGGGGCGTTCGCGCCAAGTTGAAAGTTATAATTAAAGAAATCCAACCGCCCGTCGTTATTGGGGCTGAAAACTTCGGGAAAACATGCTTTATCAAGGATTTTGGAGATGGAAAAAGCGGAGGATTCGCTGGACGGGCCTTCCAGGCCGGTAACGACATCCCGGCCTTTGACCCGCCAGTAATATTTTTTCCCGGCGGCTAATTTTTTATTCTGAAGAATATAAACAGTATCGGTGATATTTGTTACCCTTGCTGAAAGTTTTCCTGAAAAATCCGGTTTTTCACCGACTTCCAAAGTATACGCCTGGTCCGCCGGCCGGGCGCCCCTGCCCCGCCAGGCAAACAACGGAGAAGCGTTGAATATTTCATCATTTAAAGGCGAGATATGCTCTGGTTTCTCCGGCTGGTCGCTTCCAGTCTGTTCCGCAACATGCAAAACATACACGTCCTTTGGCGGCACCGAAACGGGAACGACGCTGGAATAAACCTGTTTGGTTTGATAGTCCACGCAAAACATCTTGTCATTCCATTCAAGATGCTCAATCTCGCCGCTCCTTTTCAAACCGCTTCCGTTAAAAAGGAAAATCAATCTTTCTTTACCGTAATTCAGCACAACAACATCATTAGTGTTAATCTGACCCCGCGTTTTCAGCAGTTCATCTTTCCGGTTGTAGCGGCTTACATAATAAACGTCTTTATCATCCGCCTTCTTGAAATAACGCCGGATGAGGTCCATCCATTGACTGTTTTTTTTCTCTTTTTTCGCGTCTTTCCGGAAAAAGACGTTAAAGTTTTCAACCAGCCGGGCAATATCGGAGCAAGCGCCAAAGTATCGGTCGTCCGCGACCAAATCGAAATACCCCATTGTGCCGGAGCCGCACTCCGCCAGATGCCGGTATAAATTAACTTTGATAAGATTATAGCTTTGCGGGTAACGCCCTTCAAAGCAAAACAGTTCTCCGCCGATAAAAGGCCGGTGATTGATGTCTTTATGGGTGGCCGCGCGCGCTACAACGTCTCTCCCATACCCGCACATTACCAGGTCAAGGTAGCGGCTCATATATTTCCAGTCTATTCCGTATAGTTCTTTCATTCCGTCGGCCTGGTAGGAAGAATATACGCTGAACATACAATCCTTGTTTATGCGCTTGATTATCCCGCGGAACACGCGGGCAATTTCCGCGTTTTGATAGCACCGGAAATCAATCCATTCCTTCCTGTATTTTTCCAAAATTGTCTTGGCCGGCAAGGGTTGGGCCGGCGTCATTTTTGCGTAATCCAAAAACGCCTTTTGGCATCTTTCGCACAAGCAGATTGAGTTGGGACGCGTCACTGTACATTCCAGGTCCCATATCAGGCAGGATGCCGCGGAAACATGCTCCTCAAACCACGGTTTAATCACATCAAGTTCCTTCTCGTTCATGTTCAAGAAAAATGTCGGGCAAAACGCTTCGTCACACTTGTTCCCCGCAAAATCAATGGCCCGCCCCTCCGGATGCAACGCCAAATATTCCTTCGTGCCGGGGAATGAATGATAGGGGGTTATCATAAGCGGTACATGACAGAGGGAAATAAAATCAGTGCGCTTAAGATCGTCTTTCATCTCGCTGGCGCCGACCTGATTAATCCCCGCCCGCCGCCAGGACCGCAGAACCAGGTTTTTTTCAGAGGGATTCAGGTCCTTGAAATACAAGCCGAAAAAAGTGTCCGGCCAGGCGATCATCGGAACATAATTTGTCCGCTGAAAACCCAGGGGAGGCATTACCGTCAAAAGCGCGGTGTTTGTGTCCTCCCTGATTTCCTTGGCTTCGGATCGCAGGCCGGCCTGGTAAAAAATTTTATACTGGTTTGCCGGCGAAGAAAGCGGCCCGCATTCCAGGATCAGGCTGTTAACGACCGCCGAATAATGATTGTATTCAAGGGGACTGATGTCGGCGTCGGAATACTGCAACGTATAGCGTTTATAAGGCAGGTTATCGCGGAAACATCTCTCAAAACGGATTAATTCAGCCGCGGGATAAGGATCAATTAAATTTAAAAATGCCGGGATTTCGAGGATAAATTGGACGCCGGCGGAAGACCTGATTGAACTGCTGAGCACGAAAGGCAGATATAAATATCCCCCTTGGGCAACATATAATTCCCTGAGAAAACAGCGTTCCTTTGATGTCCTGTGCCAGCCTGATTTCACCGTCAGAAAACTTCTGACGGGGGAAACATTTGTCGTCAAGTTTTCCCCGACGGCAGGACTTGAATATAAGGGAAGCCCGCGGGAGTCTTCCACCCGGAACAGGACATCCGCAAACTCTCCCCGCGCATAACCGGTAACTACCGGCAATTTCCCGAGCCAAGCGGGTATTGAACCATATTCGTTCTTTTCAATGCTTCCATTCGGAATCATGTTTATCCAGCTTGACGGCGGCCGCATCCATATATCATCAAACCATACCCGGCCCGTCCCGCCCCCATCTCCCCACCTTACCATCATTAGCATAACCGTTGCCGCGTCCTTTGGAGCGGTCCATTGTCCCTTAACGCTTCGCCAATCATACGTTCCGTCCGGAATTTTAACCACCGACAAATAATTTAGCACTGCCTTTCCCTCCTTATCAAAACAGGAGATGAAAAAAGCGGCGGGCTTTGCGCCATTGGTCCAATTCTCGGCTTTCACAAAAGCCGATATTTCATATTCCCGGCCCGGTTCAACCCGGACTTTGTCCGAACCAAAAGAAAAAGTGTCTTTCTTGTTTTCAGGCTTTGCTTCGAGCAAAAAACACCAGTTGTCGCGCGATAATATATATTTTATCTCGGCTTTCTCGTCCGCATTTTCAGCCAATATAACTTCCTTGGCCGAGCATATCCATGGTCCTCTTGCGTACTTTCGCAGAACCGAAAAAGTGGCCAACCCCCTGCCCGTCAGAATAAGGCCGGCATTTTGAATATTGTTCTGGCCAAAGTCGCTCAACCAGGACAACTCCCTGGTTCCGACCTCCATCTTTTCAAACCGCATCATTCCATAAGATTTGGGATTATTGAGATTTGACTGGATGGGAGACCAGCATGAAATTTCATTTTCCGGATTTTCATGCCGCCGGATATTGATCAGCCATTGGTCGCCAAGTTTTGGTTTGACGCCCAGCGAAGACAAAGGCACGCTCATTTCCACCATCCAATATTTTTCATTGGAAGTCCCTTTCGCCACCGCCCCCGATGACCACTTTTTGTCCATGACGGAATTTTTATAAAAAGCGTCATAAACGGTCCCGATTCCGTTCACGGCGACATGGCAATACGAATCGTCCTGCGGTTCCGGCCGGAGAAATATTTCAACGCAATCATCCGCCAAAACATCGCCATCGTTGTTCTTTGCGTTGAATTTTACCTCGTGCATTCTCTGCAGGATGGGATTTAAAAAAAACTCGTAACAAATAATCCCGATATAAACCATGGTTTCGTCATGCAACAAACGGACAATGGTCTGATTATGCGGCTTTTCTTTTCCGTTGGCCGGCAGGAAGGGAGTCATTTCAACCGAATATTTCCAGCATTCATCATCCAAATTACCATCTATTTTTGGCGCAACTATCGCCCGGTTGCAAATCGTCATCGCGCAAATATCCGTGCCGCACGGCGATGAAGAGACCCGGTTGCTTCCCGGCCGACCGGTAAAGCTTTCTGCCGCAACGGGATTGCTGACTGACTGGAATGATTGGATATTATTGTTTTCTTTTGCCGGCGAATAACTGACGGTGTTCACGGACACTTCGGCCGACACCAGCGCGCTGGCCGCCATCAGCAACCATCCGCATAACGTCACGACCAAAAACGAGTCTGCCCGTGTAATGTATACCAGATGGCAGAGACTATTGCATGTCACTCTTGATTTCATCATCTCGTAACGGACGATTGTAGATCCTGACTTCATCAATCAACCCCTTGAAGTTTGACGGCCATGCGCCGGTGTTGACCTGGCCAACACACAATTTCGTGGCCCAGGCGGCCCATTGAAGCTTTCCGGACGAACTGGTCGTGTCCGTTAATATCAAGACGCCGTCCCGGTAGCATTTCACCGTATTCACCCCGTCATAGGTAAACGCGACGTGATGCCAGCCGTCCCAGGTGAGAGGTTCTGAATATTGACACCAGTGCCACCCCTGATTGGCGGTGTTAATATGAACAGCTATTCTATTATTCCATATATCACAGCCATAAGCCCCTTCTGCTCCGGCAATGCCATTGTAGCCCGCAAAATTCGCCGTCGGTGAATAGACCCAGGCTTCAATGGTAATCGCCGAAACCTTGAAACTGCTGTTACTGCCGCAATCAACATAATCATTGCTTCCGTTAAAACTCAGCGCGCCGTTGATCCGGCCCCCTGTCCATTGCGGATTTCCCTGCAGGGTCCCGTTATTTCCTCTCCATGAAAAATCATGGGCGGTCGTTCCCGCGCCTTCGTCAAGCTTCCAGCAACCCACGTCATTATTTTCTTTCAGTTCAACATTATCCACATTAAGTGTGATCGCCTGCGGCGCATCCCAGGTATAGACCATGACGTACAAGGATTCATTAGTTGCGGCGATTGGTTTCGTCACGCTAATTTTTTGCCATCCGCCGTTGAGTTCTGTTGTCTGATTGGCATAAGTCCATTCACCGCTCTCCGCATACAGACATATCCTGACTCGCCCTCCGCTAAAGCTTCTTACATTAGCGCTGGCGGTATAGGTTTTTCCCTTTTCCACCTGGTAACGGGCACTGCTGTAAAACCCTTCGTAAACCGCCGCGCCGGGCATGGTGACTTGTAATCCTTTCCCGGACATTGATTCCAGGGTTGTCGCCAGCACCGCGTTTTTAGCCGTCAGCCACTTGTTTATGCCCATTTCAAAATCACCATTGTAAACCATTTTATAATCCTTAACTTCCGTTAACTCAATATTATCCACATAAAGAGTGATCGCCTGCGGCGCATCCCAGGTATATATCATGATGTGCAAGGAATCATTAGTTGCCGTGATGGTCTTTGTCACGCTGATTTTTTGCCATCCCCATGTAAGTTCCGTCGTCTGATTGGCATACGTCCAGCCGTCACATGCCGAATACAGCATTATCCTGACTTTTCCACGGCCGGTGCCTTTTACATAGGCACTGGCAGTATAGGTTTTTCCCTTTTCCGCCTGGCAACGGGTACTGCTGTAAAACCCTTCGTAAACCGCCGCACCGGGCATGGTGACTTGCAATCCTTTCCCCGTCATTGACTCCAGGGTTGCCGCCAACACCGCGTTTTTGGATGAGTACCACCCGTTTGTGCCCAGTTCAAAACCACCATTATAAACCATCTGGTAATTTTTGGATTCCACAAGCTCAACGTTGTCCACATAAAGACTGATGGCCTGCGGCGCATCCCAGGTATATATCATGATGTGCAAGGAATCATTGGTTGCCGTGATGGTTTTTGTCACGCTGATCTTTTGCCATCCCCATGTAAGTTCCGTCGTCTGATTGGCATACGTCCAGCCGTCACATGCCGAATACAGACAAATCCTGATCCGCCCCCGACCGGTGCCTTTTACATAGGCGCTGGCGGTATAGGTTTTCCCCTTTTCCACCTGGCAACGGGTACTGCTGTAAAACCCTTCGTAAACCGCCGCACCGGGCATGGTGACTTGTAATCCTTTCCCCGTCATTGATTCCAGGGTTGTTGTCAGCACCGCGTTTTTGGATGAGTACCATCCGTTTATGCCCAGTTCAAACCCGCTATTCTCAACCAGGTTAATCAACTGCCAGCCGACGCTTAACTGCATGTATCCGGCGGTCCAGCAGGGCGATTGTTCTTTTAATGAGTAATCGCCAATATTTGTATATAACGGATTGATGGAGATGCAGGCGGCGCCGGCGCTTGTTCCGCTGTAATTCTGATTAGCGCAAAATACATTATTGTATGTGGAAACACAGACGGCGCTATTTGAGCAGGTAATGCCATTGGAAGCCGTTATGATGCTGTGCGTAATATTTAAGGCCGAATTATCTTTCGCCAGAATCCCCAGTTGGGCATTCCCGACCGTTATCCTTTCAATATTTGCCTGCGAATTCCCCGTCATTTCCACGGCCGTATTCTGAACCGCAAAAATGCACCGCTTGATTTGGATGTTCCGCGCAGAATTCAGGCTGATCCCGTTCGTGCCCGTAAACATGATGTTATGAATGACCACGTTGCTTACAGAATTAAGAACCACAAACCCCGTTATCCTCACCAGGTCCGGAGAAATTCCGATAAGTTCAACCCCGTCTTTCAAGACAAGGTTTTCATTATATATTCCCTTCTTCAGACGGAACACCTTTATGCCCGGCTCGGCCACGTCCATCGCATCCTGAATGCTCCGGAAGGGCGCATCAGCCGTCCCCATTTCAATTTCATTAGTACTGCCCGGATCCACATATATTTCATCCAGATGACGGGTGTAATATTTCAGGTAAATCCAATTGGATGATAAATCATGCGCGTCCACGGCCCGGGCCCGGAAGGTGATCGCATAAGGCGGCGTTGCGCCCAAATCATAATATGCTTCCAGATAATTCGTGCCGGCATCGTCCAGCGGATGCCAAATATTCTGATTGTTGATGGAATATTCTAATTCCGTGTTCTTGATGCCGTCTTCATCGGCAGAGTTAATTGTTATTCTTATCTGGCCGGGAGCGCCTTCCTGCAGGGCGCCGGAACACTCCGGCAAATCGTTAAATGCCGTCCAGCCTTTGACGCTCTCCGTATCCTGAATATAAACATAAATCCTTTGCCCGTTGGCGACCGGATTGGTGGGCGCGATCGTTAATTCCAGGCTGTTATCGCCGCTGGTCAAGGGATTAGTGGTTGAGGCCGATGGCCCCGGAACCGAGTAACTGTTCAAGCCGACATAAGCGATCCTGTCGGCGGAAACCAGGGAATTGTCTATATTGGCGGGTGTGGCCTTGACATACAGGTTCGTGTTCCAGGCCGGACCGGCGTCCTTGGCCCGCCTGAAAACATGGATGGGCGCGCTTAATGCATTCTCGGCGCACATGTTTCTCAGGTTGACTGTGATGCGGCCGGTATCAGGATCATAAGCAATACCATCTTTTTTAATTACGAGCGGCCATTGCGTTCCACCGCCACCCCAGGTATCATACAGTTTGCCTCCGGGAGTCATCATTTCATCCCTTAAAAACATATACTTGCTGGTTGTGGCCGTCTCGTTTGATTGGGTGATTTTATTCCAGAATGTGAAGCGGTTGGTCGTTTCATCATGCCCGTATGGCCCGTTGAAACAGTAGGCGGCCGCCATAAGTTTTGCGCCCTGACCAAAAGGCGCCTTCTCAAGCGGAAACGCATTATATATGGCTATCTTGATATGATCCACATCCGGATAATTGAGCAAAATGTAACCGTCGAAATTCTGAAAAGTATTGGTAAGTGGAACATACCAGAACTTTCCGTCAACAGTAGCATCGTTCAACGCCTTCCCTTTTTCCAGAATATTCCCCGATGAATCATAGCCTTCCCAATAAATCCCCAACATGGGGTTATTGCCCGCCAACGTTCGGAATCCTTTGGCCATGATGGAGAAATCCAGCCGCGTACTTCCAAGCCCGCTCCCGCAGACTTGCGAGGCAATTCGCAATGTGTTTGAAGATACGATCCCGCCGCCGCCGTCAACGCCAATGCCTTGGGCGTGGTAAGCCCGCGGCGGCGCCGAAGTTACCACCGTATACACCCACACATTCGGCACATAAGATTGTCGCACACGATTGGTGGTGATAACGGATCCATGGGTTTGATTTATATTCCACGCCAGAGAAGGCATGGTTTCAAAATCGCCTTCCCGGCAGATAGAAACCCCGTTGGTGGTCAAAACAAAATTATCAACCCATATTTGCCCGCTTTGCACAGTATTTTCAATTTTATCCTCAACGTCCTGATCCGTAAAATATCTTTGGCCGACCGGCCAATCCGCATCAATGAACGACGATGGATAAAGCCACTGCCACTCATATATCCACGACTTGATAGTGTTAACTTGAAAATGAATGAACGAATGATATTTTATGTAATTATTTCCCTTATCCAGCGCGGAATATTCGCTTATGTATTTTTGAAAAACGTTGTGGCCGACATAAAATGTATCAGGCGCTTTAATCCTGTAGTCATAATATCTGGTATCCGAGTACTGTTCCGGCAGTTTAAGGAATTGTTCCGGCGTGCCGGGCGCTTCCGACGCCCAGCTTGTCTCGGTATTGGCGACTCCCCACCCCCTGCTCTGACGAGTTTCCGTTACACCGTCTGCATTCGTATATTCAAAATAATTTGTCTCTATCATTTGCTTGAATACCGGATAATGACTGCCGGTGCCGGGCGCCCAAACATGGGCTTCCGGTCCGTTAGAACTTGTTCCTACTATGGGATCGGAACCTCCGCCGTTATGCGCCAGCCAATCCACCCAGGGAATATCCCGAATGGATTCCAGCATTTTTTCATTTGAATGCGTAAATGCCAGGGAATGGATCAGAATAACCTTAGGATAATTCTCGTTTTTCCATTCATACAGCTTTTTGTAGAACAGCATGACCACTTCCCGCATTCTTTTTTCCTTGTCCGCAAGACTCAGCCCCTCGTATTCATGATAGTCATGGAAAGGGAAAAATTTACTCAATGTATATTGTGGATTATTCACAAACCATGGCAATTTCCAGTAATCTTCCCCTTCTACGACAAATATATATACCCCTTGTTCATATCGGCCTTTAATCATTGGCTTGATATAATTTTCTAATAAGAAATCGCTGTATTTCTGCACGGTATCCAATTCCGGCACCCATTTAATGGATCCATTATAAGCATCAAGACTCCCGCGGGGAATAGGATTCCCGTTGTCGTCCGTAAGCGCATCATAAGGAACAGCGTCACACCACCCCCAACGAAAGACCCAACTTTTGTAATGAGGTCCCAACAAGCTTAATTGCATTTGCATATGGTTTTTATAAAAGTCAATGATAACATTCTTGTTCTGTCTGTTTATATCAAATACTTCCAGGTAACTCATCCAAGACGGCGCTACGGCCTGGTCTGGAAACATGTGAAAAGAGTTGATGCCGGCCGTCTTCAGGGTGCTTACATAACGGGAATCCAACGGATACTGCCACTGAGCGGTGGTCAACGTGGCGGCAAAGACGTTATTCAGAAGAAGTCCGCTAAATAGAACTAATCCCATCAATATTTTTTTCATGACTTAAAGCCCCCTTTCTTCTTATTAAGCGAAATAACATTCTCGCTTTTGTAATGAATTGTGAGAAAAAGGAGGGGAGAAGTCAACCGGCGGAAATGCCGTTCCTTATGGTGGAAATGACATTTTTTACGGTAGAGTGGTCATTTCTTATGATATACCTGACATTATTTATGGTAGGCGACGGACAAAATTCACGGACAAGTATAAACCCGCCTAAGGCGGGTTAATCTTGAGCTGTTTCGACCTTAATTTTGCACGAACATCAGCGTTATGATGGTTTTTATTCAATAAAAATGGCGTGTAAATTATTTTTTGCACCACTTTCCCTTTTAACCCAACGGGGTATGAAGGAATTCTGCAAAAACGCTGACGTTCGCCTGAAG
>JBDRJR010000067.1:0-22467 GCA_043814705.1 Verrucomicrobiota bacterium
TATTCCTTGGAATTTGGAACTTGGAATTTTTGAGTTGTGGGCACGGCCCGCGTTAGATCAGACCGTAATTGTTCTCTTGCGCCTTTTTGCGGCAACAAAAGTTCTGAATCAGGGCCGGACCCGGAACGCATTGGTCTTGCGCTCGGTAAAGCGGAAAATGGTTTCGCCGGCCCTGGCCTTGCCCAACTCCTCGCGCGCAACGCGCTCCACGTAACGCGGATCCGACAGGAACTGGTCTTGCTGTGACTGCAACTGCCGGACCATATCTTCCTTGGCGCGATTTTCCTCTTCCAGGACAGCCAGCTTGCGCTGGCGTTCCTGGTTCTGGCGAATCTTCGGCAGAAACAGACTGACGACGGCGACAATCACCATCGCCACAAAGATGATCGTAGCGCTCCTGTAAATCGTCATCCAGACGTTCATAAGCACTCTTTAAATCACACCGCCGAAAATCGCGTTTTGGCCCAGTTGTTCCTCAATCCGGAGCAACTGGTTATATTTGCAGACGCGGTCCGTCCGGCAGGCTGAGCCGGTCTTGATCTGGCCGGCGTTGACCGCCACGGTCAGGTCGGCAATGGTCGTATCCTCGGTTTCACCGGAACGGTGACTGACCACGGCGGTGTAACCGGCGGCGTTGGCCATGCGGATGGCGTCCAGCGTTTCGGTAAGCGTGCCGATCTGGTTGAGCTTGATCAGGATCGAGTTGGCCACGCCCATTGCAATGCCTTTCTTCAGAAACGCCGTGTTGGTCACGAAAACGTCGTCGCCGACAAGCTGAATTTTAGCGCCCAGTTTATCGGTCTGGTGCTTCCAGCCGCCCCAATCGGATTCGGCCATGCCGTCCTCGATGCTGATAATCGGATATTTCCTGACAAGCCCCTCATAGAACTGAACCATCTGCTCGGAGGTGCGCTCGGACTTGTCGCTTTTCTTGAACACATAGCGCTTTTTCGCGGTGTCATAAAACTCGCTGGCGGCCGGATCGAGCGCGATGAATATATCTTTGCCGGGCTTGTAGCCGGCCTTGGCAATGGCCTTGACGATGACATCCAGCGCCTCGGTATTGCTCTTTAATTTCGGGGCAAATCCACCCTCGTCCCCCACCGCCGTGCTGAGTTGCATGTCCTTGAGAATGGACTTGAGGGCATGGAACACTTCGGCGCCCATGCGCAGGGCCGCGCGGAAGGACTTGGCGCCCTTGGGCATGATCATGAATTCCTGCAAATCCACCGGGGCATCCGAATGCGCGCCGCCGTTCATGATGTTCATCATGGGCACCGGCAAAACCTTGGCGTTCGTGCCGCCGATATAGCGGTAAAGCGGCAAGCCCAGGAATTCAGCCGCCGCCCGGGCGACCGCCAGGGATACGCCCAAGATGGCATTGGCGCCGAGTTTTTTCTTGGTGGGTGTGCCATCCAGCTTGATCAGGGCCTGGTCCAAACCCACCTGGTCGAGAGCGTTAAAACCCACGATCTTCGGAAAAATGACGTCGTTGACGTTTTTAACCGCCTTCAGGACGCCCTTGCCACCGTAACGCTTCTTGTCGCCATCGCGCAATTCCAGCGCCTCATGCTCGCCCGTGGAGGCGCCCGAGGGCACCGCCGCGCGGCCGATAATTCCGCCGGTTAATTGCACTTCGACTTCCACGGTGGGATTGCCGCGCGAATCCAGGATTTCGCGCCCGACTACATGACTGATTTCCGGCATGATGTGTTCTCCTTCGGTTGATGTTGCGTTTATAACGATGCGGATCAGGCACGCTGTCAAACTTTGCCTGCATCCGTCTTGGGTTTTTTAAGTTTTTCCTCTCCAATGAGTTCAATGAGGGCATCCATCCTTCGGGAACAGTCCACATAAGCTCCAACGATGGTAAACAGCAAAGGGATCAAGGCGAAAAGCACCATATTGTTTGCTTTTTCTGCGTGGGAGATGAAGACGATGAGAATAAACCAGACAGCTCCAACCACATAATATTTCCATGCCGGTTTACCCCGGATAATTCTCAACAGACGTTCACGCCTCTTGAGATCGCTGAGGGCAAATACTGCATTTATCTCTGCCAATGAGTTTGTGTCGTTCATTATCAGTTTTCCCTTCGTCATAACAAGCGCCGCTTGTTCCGTAGTTGTGGAATGTATAACTCATGCCGGCGCAAAACTCAAGCACGATGAACAGCACGTTGAGCGGTAAGCGGAGAGCGTGGGGCGTGGTCTGGTGCCTGTCGTCCGTCATCTGTTTTGCTGACCTCTGACTTCTGACCTCTGATTTACTCTCGTTCAGCCCAGCCGCCGATGCTGGAGGACAGGGATCCGCGCGCGGGTTTTGCGCAGTTCGCCCGGCTGGAGCATGACGGTCAGGATGGTTTCCTTGCCGCCGGCAACGGCGAGCATATCGCCCCAGGGTCCCACCACCAGGCTGTGCCCGTGGCTGGCAATGCCGGTGCGCGGATTGACGCCGCACTGGTTGGGCGCCACGACAAACGCCTGATTCTCGATCGCGCGCGCGCGAACGAGCGTTTCCCAATGATCCTTGCCGGTTTTTTGCGTAAAATTGGAGGGCACGAAAAAAAGCATTGCGCCATGCCTGGAATAATATCGGAACAGTTCCGGAAAGCGCAAGTCGTAGCAGATGGCCAGGCCGCAACGCCAGCCTTCAATCTCAGCCATGACGGGTTGGACGCCTGCCGCATAGATATCACTTTCCCGGACGACTTGTCCATTTTCCAGATTGGCCGCAAACAGGTGGATTTTGCGGTAACGGGCAGTGATTCGGCCCTGGCGGTTGATGAGCACGCTCGTGTTGTAGATTTTTCCTCGGCAACGCTCGATCACACTGCCGGCCAGAATCCAGACGCGCCGGCGTGCGGCCAAGGCCATCAGGCGCCGGGCAACCGTTCCCGGCAGGCGCTCCGCCGCGGCGCGGTAATCCGCGTCGCGACCGCGGATGGCAAACACTTCCGGCAGGGCAATGAGGTCGCAGGCCGGTGCGCGACGAAGCCGCCGTTCGATGCCGGCCAGGCTCCGCTCCACGTCCGCCCCGGCGCTGTTCTGAACCAGGACCACCCGCAAAGGGCGTTGCGGCATGATAGAATTTGGGCGCATGTTGTTTTTGAACATATTTCAGTAGCATCCCATAGGATGCTTTGGCTGAGGGCTGTGGGCTATTGACTGTGGGAAAACCCCAATAAAACCGAGGGCTATGAAGGACCATTATCAAAACCGCAGTTCCGGTTTTCCCCATCTGTTTTTATTCTGTTCCGACCCACAGCCTACAGCCTACAGTCCACAGCCCATGGCGTCCCGTGGGACGCCAGTGAACATATTTTTATCATGATCGGCGTGACTGTGCCACGCTACTTTTGGACAAGGGCCATTCGCCTTGTTGGACTGTCTTATTTTTTACCATGCAAATATTTTATGACCTGGACTCGCTCCATGGTAACAAGACCGCCGCAACTTGCCGCCTCAAACAAATCATGCAACGCGGGAAGGAACGCATTGATCTTTGCCTCCTCATCCGTAATCTCGATGATGATCGGCATATCGCTCGACAGGTCCAGAATCTTTGCCGTTTTAATCCGGCTGTTTGGCCCATAGGCAAGTATCCCCCGCCATGCGGTTGCCCCTGCGAGGCCTTCCGCTTTGGCTTCTTTGACTATGGCTTCGTAAAGGGGCACATGGCCCGTCTTATCTGATTCTCCGATAAATATTCGGAGCAATTTGGCGTCGCCTTTGAGTTCCATATTACACCGATCCTTTCATCATAAATTTCACCACAAGAAGACCCATATAGAACATCGCCGCACACCCCGCTATGGTCGCGACGAAATACATGGCCGCATACAAATACTCTAAATCCCGGGCAAATTGAAATGTTTCGTAAGTAAATGTGGACATGGTCGTGAATCCACCGCAAATACCCGTTGCAAGGAACAGACGCGTCGTAGGCGAAAGAGTTTCCGTCTCTGTGGCAAGGGCGGTCACGGCACCAAGCGTGAGACACCCCAGAAGATTCGCCCACAGTGTTCCGTGCGGAAATGTGAATGAGAATCTCTGTCCGGCGAGGCTGAGCAAATAACGCAGGATTGTGCCAATGAAACCGCCTGCTCCCACCACAAGGATTGGTAATATTCTGTTCATATCACTGGCGTCCGGCATTGCCCGGCTGCGTTTTGCTTTACTTCAACTATGCCGGGCACGCTTCGCCTCATAAAATGGCTGTGCCACGCGTAGCCCGTCAGGGCGAAGCGTGGCGGAGAGGGCGGGAGTCGAACCCGCGGTGCCCTTTTGGGGCACATACGATTTCCAGTCGTACACCTTCGGCCACTCGGTCACCTCTCCCTAAACAAATGAAGAATGTATAATGCAGAATGCAGAAACTCAATCACTTTCACTTGCGTCTCGCGGCCACGGGCTTCGGCAGGCCACTCGGTCACCTCGCCATGGAAAGCTTAGCGAGCAACAAGCAGTTATCAGCCAAGATCGGTTATCAGATTGAACAAGACAGGGCAAGTGAATTCAATCATTCAGTGAATTCAATCATTCCCATCTGCAATATTGCGCGCGATTCGTGTTTGACCAATCGCTGATTTGAGGGTATCAATAGGTCAGGTCAATTCAAACGAGGACACCGGATGAAAATTGCGGTTTTAATCGGCGACGGCATGGGCGATTATCCTCTGGCGGAGCTGGGCGGCAAGACGCCCCTGCAGGCGGCGGCCATCCCGAATATACGCGCCATTGCCGGGACCGGCGCCGTGCGGTTAGTCAATACCATTCCGGCCGGCATGTCACCGGGAAGCGACGTGGCCAACTTGAGCATCATGGGTTTTAACCCCCGTGAATACTACACCGGCCGGGCGCCCATTGAGGCGGCCGGCGCGGACATCGCCATGGGTCCGCGCGACGTAGCCTTCCGATGCAACCTGATTGCCGTGGAACAAGAACGCATCAAGGATCATTCCTCCGGCCAGATCACCACCGCGGAAGCCCGCCCGATCATTGCGGCATTGAATGAAACCCTGGGCCGGCCCGGGCTTGCCTTTTATGTCAGCGCGGGTTACCGGCATTTAGTGATCTGGGAAAACGGACCCTGCGACCTGGTTACCACCCCGCCCCACGATGTGCTGGGGCAACTAACGGCACAAAACCTGCCGACCGGTGCGCGGCAGGACGAGGTCCGGCGCCTGATGGAAGAGTCCAAACCAATCCTGGCCCGGCACTGCCGGGCGCGTCTGAAGGCGGGCAAAACGGCGCCCACCCAAATCTGGCTGTGGGGCCAGGGCCGGCGGACCACCCTGCCGGCCTACCGCGACTTGTTCGGCCTGACCGGCAGTGTCATCTCGGCCGTGGACCTGGTGCGCGGCATTGGAAAATTAACGGGGTTGAAAGCGGAAATCGTGCCGGGCGCCACCGGATTTCTGGATACAAATTATGCGGGCAAGGTCAAGGCCGCGCTGAGCGCGCTGGATCATGATGATTTTGTGTTCGTGCACGTGGAAGCGCCGGACGAATGCGGGCACATGGGCGACTTGAAACTCAAGCTCAAGGCCATTGAGGCTTTCGACCGTGAGGTTGTCGGCCCAATTTGGCGGGGACTGGAAGCCATGCGCAAGCCATACCGCCTGATTATCGCCACCGATCACCGCACGCCGGTGGCCGTGCGCAATCACACGGCGGAACCGGTGCCGATGGCCGTGCTGAACGGACCAGCGCGAAGTGCTATGGCGAAGCACGGCCGGGAAGCGCCATTTGATGAATTTGTGAACGGCGGCCAGACCAGCGGCATGGCCTTTGAGTGGCTGAAAACGCAAATTGGGAATCGGCAAACTTGATTGCCGGTTCCCAATTTGCTGATTTGCGATTTTCAATTGCCGATTTCCGATTTAATGAATAAAGACGAGCACTGGTGCCCCATAGGAACACCATGGACCGTGGACTGTAGGCCGAAGGCTGTGGATCAGAACAGCATGAACGCATATGGAAAAAACCGGAACCGAGGTTTTGACGCGGTGATGCATAATGCGCCCTTTTTTATTAGGATTTTTCCACGGCCAACCGCCCACAGCCAAAGCATCCTGTGGGATGCTAATGGATTGAAATAATTATTGAAGCCGGTTTGATGGCAAAAAAATTAATTGAACCATTGCTTCAGGAAGCGAACGCACTCACGGCCATTATGGCTACCTCAAGAAAATCCGCCAAGCAGTTTTTTTGAAATCGGAAATTGGCAATCGGAAATCGGAAATCATATAACAATAGCAGGACGGTAACCATGAAGCGAACCATCGTAATAACGGCTATTATGGCAATGTTCGTTGGCCTGCCGGGTTGTGTCACCATGCAGGATTCCAGCGAGGCAACGCAACAGCAGGAGGACATGTTACTGCTCAAGGAGGACCTTAACCGCACGAAGGGCAAGCTGGAAACGCTGGAGATGGAATACCAGCGCCTTTTGCGTGAGTTGGACGCCATGCAGGGCGCGGCGGCGGGTTCCAAAGGCGCAACGAGCGCCACCCAGTCCCGGATAGATGAGTTGGAGCGCCGGCTGAGCGTGTTGGAAGGCACACGGGCCAAGGATCGGCAGGCGATTGTGGACCAATTGAGCGGAAAAATGGCCGATATCATGGGTGACAGAACCACCGGTAAATCCAGCCCAAAAAGCAAATCTGCGGCGGCCAAGGCCAACGCCGGCGCCACCGGCATGACCGGTTATGAGCATGTCGTCCAGGAAGGCGACACGCTCTCGGCAATTGCCGCGGCCTACAAGGTCAAGACCAGCGCCATTATCGAAGCCAACAAACTGCAAAGCCCTGACACACTTTTGAAGGGCCAAAAGCTTTTTATACCGCAACCGTGAGAAGCAGGCTGAAGGCTGTGGACTGTGGACTAGAATTAGGTCCCGTAGCGGGGCGACTTTGACTATATCCGGGTCTGTAATTAGAGCTTGTCCATCGAAGTCCGGTGCTTCGGCTACGAAGTATGGATCACGTCTGTAATTTTACCACGCAACTTCAATCTGATTATAGTCTTCAGTCTACGGCCTACAGCCTTCAGCCTTCTTTCACCGGCCGTTGTTCCATTTGCCGTTGATTGCCTTGCGGCAGGGGCGATTAGAGACCGCCGCGTAAACGCCTTCTTCGCCCAGCAGGCGCTGGAGATCCCGGATTAGAGTTTCGGACGGGTTTACGTTATAAGCGTTTTCGGTGTTCACAAACACTTCCGCGCCTTTTGGAAACTGCAAACAGAAGACAACCGGCACAGGCCCGGGATTAGCTTTCAGCAGATTTTTGATGGTCGTCAGAACTTCCGGCTGAACATGGGCGGCGGGCAGATGCAGGCTGATGCGCTCGGTAAACCAGCGGGGCGCCTGGTCGAGCGCATACATTTCATGGATTTTCAGCGTGACGGCGTCCTCCTTTTTATCAACCTGGCCGCAGACCAACACAGGGGTCCCTTCCACCAGCAGGGCCTGGTATTCCTGATAGGACGCCGGAAAGACAACCGCCTCCAGGACGCCCTCGATATCCTCGATCTGGATCACGGCCATGGGCTCCTTGCGAGCCCTGGTAAATTTTTTATCAACCCTGGCCACAAGCCCGCCCACGCGGGTAATGGTTCCGTTTTCCAGCGACATCAGTTCCACCACGGTTGCCAGCCGGTAGCGCCGCAGGAGCGGCTCGAACTGCGTCAGCGGATGCCCGCTCATATAAATTCCCAGCAACTCCTTTTCCGCGGCCAGCAGTTCGTTCTCATGCCAAGGCGGACAGTCCGGCAGGTCTTCCGATGCGCCGCCCCCGGGCGCTTCCGTCTGCGCGAAGAGATTGCCTTGCCCCGTCTGGCGATCGCTCTGAATGGCCGCGGCGCGGGCCAGGAGCAAGTTGATCGCGGCGAACAACCGGGCCCGATGCGCCCCGAAGGCATCGAAGGCGCCGCAACGGACCAGGGTTTCGAGCACTTTACGATTAACCACGCGGTTATCCATGCGCACGCAGAAATCAACCAATCCATGGAACGGGCCGTTGGCCTGCCGCTCCCGGACGATGGACTCGGCCGCCTGCTCGCCGATGTTCTTAATGCCGGCCAGCCCATAACGAATAGCGCGTTTCTGCGGCGCAAAACGCGCCGCGCTGACATTGACGTCAGGCGGAAGGATTTCAAGGTCCATGGCGCGGACTTCATTCATGAAAACCGGCATTTTTTCCGGCTTGCCGATTTCGCTGGAAATCAGGGCCGCCATGAATTCCTCGGGATAATGGGCTTTCAGATACGCCGTCTGATAAGCAATGACGGCATACCCGGTGCTATGGGACTTATTAAATCCGTATCCGGCAAACTTGGCGATGTTATCGAATATTTTTTCCGCCTTGCGGGGCGGAATTTTGCAGGTCTTACGGCAACCCTCAATAAAGACGGCGCGCTGTTTTTCCATTTCCTCCGGCTTTTTCTTGGCCATCGCGCGGCGCAGAATATCGCCCTGCCCCATGGAATAGCCCGCCAGCTGATGCGCCGCCTGCTGGACCTGCTCCTGATAGAGCATAATCCCGTAGGTTTCCGCCAGAATGGGTTTCAGGAGCGGATCGTCATAGACAATTTTAGATGGGTCGGCCTTGCTTTCCACGTATTTGTCGAGCATGTTCATGGGACCCGGCCGGTAGAGCGCGATCATGGCAATCAGGTCTTCGATTTTATCGAGGCCGATCCGCCGCACCAGGTCCCGCATTCCGCCGCTTTCCAGCTGGAACACGCCGATGGTGTCGCCGCGCTGGAGCAGGTCGTAGGTTTTATTGTCGTCCATGGGCAACTGCTCAAGGTCCACGCCAACGCCCTGGGTCTCAAGAACCAGTTTGACAGTTTCATCAATGACGGTGAGCGTTTTGAGGCCGAGGAAATCCGCCTTGAGCAGGCCCAGGGCCTCGACATGGTCCTTGCTGAACTGGGTGATAATTTCGCCATTTTTGTCACGTGAGAGCGGCACCAGCTCGGCGAGCGGCCGCGCGCCGATAACGACCCCCGCGGCATGCACGCCGGCATTACGCAACAGCCCCTCCAGGACATAACCGTGGCCCAGAATTGTTTTGGCGCTCGGATTCTCCGCCGCGATTTTCTTCAATTCCGGGTTCCGTTCCAGGGCATCTTTAAGTGACAGGTCGGGAATTTCCGGGATCATTTTTGCGAGGCGATCGCATTCCGGCAGGGGGATTTGCAAGGCGCGGCCGACATCACGGATCACAGTCTTGGCGCCCAGCGAACCGAAAGTGATGATTTGGGCCACGTTTTCCCGCCCGTATTTGCGTTTCACATACTCAATCACTTCCGCCCGCCGGAACTGGCAAAAATCAATGTCAAAATCAGGCGGGCTGATGCGTTCCGGGTTAAGAAAGCGTTCAAAGACCAGGTTATAACGCAAGGGATCAACATTCGTAATGCCCAGGCAATATGACACCAGACTGCCGGCGGCCGAACCGCGCCCCGGTCCCACCGGTATTTTCTGCTCACGCGCAAAGCGCACAAAATCCCATACCACCAGGAAGTAGCCGATGAACCCGGTTTTTTCGATCACCTCAATCTCGTAATGCAGGCGCGCAACGATCCCGCGCTCCCGCGCGTCCCTGGCCTGCCCGGGATCGGCAATCCCATAGTGCCGGCGGAGGCCGTCGCAACAGAGATGGACAAGAAAACTCTTGGGATCAAAACCCGCCGGCACGTCAAAAGCGGGATAATGCGGTTCCTGGTTCAGGCTGAGTTCCACGGAACAGCGGCCGGCGATTTCCACCGTGTTGCTCAGCGCCTCCGGCACCTCGCCGAAAAGCCGCGCCATTGTTTCGCCGCTTTTCAGATAAAACTCCGGCGAACCATACTGCATCCGCTTGGGATCGCTCAGAAGAGTGCCGGTCTGGATGCAAAGCAGGACCTCATGCGCCGCGGCATGACTCTTTTCCAGGTAATGCACGTCGTTGGTGGCAACCAATGGCAGGCGCATGCGCTTTGCCAGCGCCAGCAGGCCTTGATTGACGATCGCCTGGTCCGGCAAACCGTGGTCCTGGATTTCCAGATAGAAATTATCCTTGCCGAGGATCTCGGCGTATACTCCGGCTGTGCGCGCGGCGCCGCTCTCGTCACCCGCCAACAGGCGCTCCGCCACACGGCCTTTCAGACAGGCCGAGAGACCGATCAGGCCCTTACTGTAGCGCGCCAGGATTTCCCGGTCAATGCGGGGTTTATAATAATAGCCCTCCAGGTGCGCGGCCGTGACCAAACGCATCAGGTTGGCATAGCCGGTTTCGTCGGCGGCCAGGAGGACCAGGTGCGCCGCTGTCGCCCGGGGCCCATCCGTCTTGCGATCCTTGCGACTGCCGGGCGCCTCGTAGACTTCACAGCCGAGGATCGGCTTGATGCCCCTGGCGCGGGCGGCCTTGTAAAACTCCACCGTCCCATACATGTTGCCGTGGTCGGTCATAGCCACGGCCGTTTGAGCGTGTTTCTGAATGGCCTCCATGAGCGGCTCGATCCGGCAGGCGCCGTCCAGCAGGCTGTAGCTGGTATGCAAATGCAGATGGACAAAAGGCGTGGTCATAAGAAATGCAGAATCACTGGCGTCCCACAGGGACGCCAAGGCTGTAGGTTATTAGACTGTAGACTGTAGGATAAAAGCACCCAAAAGGCCTTAACGAAAACCGGAACTGTGTTTTCCGATCCGGCGCTTGAGATGCTCGTTCTCCTTCAGCCTTCAGCCTGAGCACCTATGGGATGCCATTGAGAATATGTCAAGAATTGGTTTCTTCATTCGGCATTCTGCATTTCTTTTCGGTCAGCGCGTGATTTCCTTCACGCTCAGATTATCCAGCAGAAATTTCACGTCCCCTTCCGGCATCCGGAAAAAAAGATGATAATTACAGCTGGGCTGTGTCACGCTGGGGCACTTGAAGCGGTAGGAGCGTTTCTGCCAACCAACCGAGGGCGGAATAACATTAAAGGCATATTGGTTGTCATATTCATCGGCGATAACGTCAGTGCCCGGCTTGACCAATTCGCGCGTCCAGAAAATCCACATAGCCGGCTTGCCTACCACGATGGCGGAAAAGGATATTTCATATTGATGCTTAAGTTTAAGTCTGAACGGACAGAGCGGCGAAATGACCCGTGCCCCGACCACGTGTTCCACCGCCGGACTTTTATTGATGGGCAGAACATATGCCATATGGTTGCGGGTAAAACCCGGGTAATTGTTGACGTATCGAAAATACATGAAGGTGTTGCCGTCCACCGGCCGGATCGGCGCTTCGCCGGCCTTGAGTATCACTTCCTTTTCCGAGCTGAACAGCAGGGACGAATTGCAGTAGCCGCCGATGAAGTTTTGCCAGAAGACCCGGATGACGCCGTTCATCCAGTTCGCCGGCGCCAGCATATCCTTGGCAACGTCCGTGCCCTTGACCGGCTCGGCCTTCGGGAACTTCGGCTCGGTCTTGGATCCCTGGTTGAGCGCAATGAACACCTTGCCTTGCGGGGAGCCTAACAACAGGTCAAAAAGCCCGTCCTCGTTCCAGTCGCAGGGATAGACAAACGACATTGTGTCAAAAATTTCCTTGCCGGCAATTTTAATAAAGCCGTCGAATTCCAGGACGGCCGGCGACAGAATCCCGCGAATGGCGGCCACCATGTCCTTGCCTTCAACCGCCTTTTTGGTGCCCTTGTGCAGACGGATCTGCCCCGTGCGCGTGCCGACGATCAGGTCGTCAATGCCGTCGCCGTTGTAGTCCACCACCGCCGGGGTCAGCTGTTCAAAACCTTCCCCATAGCATAAAAAGAACATGCGATCTTCAATAAACACCGGCTTGTTGCGCGAGCCGGCATTCAACAACAGGCGCACGCTGTTGGCCGAATAGGTGCCCTCGCCCAGGATCAGGTCCGGCTTACCGTCCTTGTTCCAGTCAGTCACGAAGGGGGCCATATAGTTGCCCAGGATCATGGGACGCTTGCCCAGCATCAGCGTAGGCAGACGATCCCGGGGATCAGCCACGCCGAATATCGGATCCACATAACGCGGGATGCCCATGCGCCGGGTGAACAGCCACTGCTTGCTTGTGCCCTTGTTTTCCAGGATCCCGATATCACCGGTGAATGTGCCGAACAAAACATCATTATCCCCGTCGCCATCCCAATCGCATACATGGATTTTAGCGCCCCAGCCAATGAATGTGGGTATAAACGTGCCGGTGGTGAATTTTGGGTTACCCTTCTCGCCGGAGTTCAGGTAAATCCAGAGAAATCCCTGCGGGTCGCTGACCACCAGGTCTTTCAAGCCATCATCATTCATGTCCACGAAGTTCGGGCAGGACGACATGAGCGTATCCACCATTCGGCCGGCATTATCCAGCACGAGCGAATTAGCCGCATTGACGCGCAAATTGTTATCCGCATCCACGCCGTCCCAATAATTACCCAGATTGGTCGTCGTTTCCCCGCTAAATTGCGCCGGAAGCATGTTAAGCCCGGCGGACACCGTGGTCACCCCGCCCGTCGTGGGCGCATTGGTCTGCGCCGACGCCAGCCATGGCAAGGCCAAAAGGGCCAAGAGGACCATTAATGCCGCCATGATGCGGGGCGGGATCAACGGACCCATGCTGTTGAAATATTTTTTCATAGCTGTTCAATCAGGCGGCAGACGCCGCAACTTTCCCGCCCTACTTGGACGCCCCCGGTTTAACCGCATTGGTGGATGCCGGCGCATTGGTGGCCATTGCGCCGGCAGGCGCCGGCTGGGTCCGGCTCGTTGACGCATTCGGGCCGGTGGGCAATTCTTTCGGCAACAACATAATATCGCGCTGATAACGGGTCAGCAGGTGCACCACGACGTTGATGCCGAATTTGTAAACATTGCGCGTAGTTTCATCGGTAATATTCCGGTAGATGGTCCCGCTTTCACTGCGCGGGGGATACAGGTGCGGACCATAGACATGGCGCCAGACCGGCTTTTCACCGCGCGCCGCCATGTTGGCAAGGCCCCATTCGATCTTGCCGTCCCGGTTCAGGCGCGCCTCCCAGAAATGCCCGTAGCCGTTCAGGGTATAGAGCACCGCCAGCTTGCCGCCGATGTTGATCATTTCAATCTGCTCCTGATAATTATTCATGCCCGCGGGCATGCCGATGTTTTCAAAGAAGGTATCGAACATTTCATGATTTTCCGGGACAAGCTCAAATTCCCGGTCCGGCAAGACGCGCTTCATTTCGCGCCGGAAGGCAATATCGAAACGGGAGCGCCGGCCGGCCAGGGCGCTGTCAGCCCAGATGGCGCCGCCCAGCGTCAGGTAATCGCGCAGGTTTTTAACCTCGTTATCCTTGAAGTAAAAATTCTTGTGACCGGTAAGATAAACGAAAGGCGGCTTGAGCGTAAAGAGCTTGTCCGTGCCGACATCCAGCACCTCCGGCACAACCTGGGCGTCAATCCGGTCCCGGGACCAGGCACGAATCTGGAGCATCATGTTTTGCAGGGACCCGTTCCCGGGGACACAGGGCCCGCCCATCGTGGTATCCGAATTGCAATACCAGTCGCCATCCTGATACTTGGCCTGAAAGATCGTGAACTTGGCTTTGGTGGTGCGCTTTGAACCCGTGACGCCCCAGTCTTTCTGGAATTTGGCCACGCCCTGGAGGCGCGCGATGCGGGCGCCCTCGATTTTCTGGCTCATATCCGTCTTCACCTTGACCTCGGCCATTTTCAGCACCGGCATAACGTTCAATGTTTCCTTGCGGACGAAATCGGCCGGCGACGCAACGGTAATACGGGTCACGGCGGTTTTTACGGTTGCCGCCGTGGTGCTCACCTTGACATCCTTGGTTTCAGCTTTCGTCTCCTGCTTGGGCATCGGCGGCGGGGGCGGTCCCAACGGCGGCAGAACCAGGACGGCGCCTTCATCAAATGAACCGTGAATGGCGATATAGGATGAAATCTTGTAACCGGCAAAAATCATGAGGAGCGAGAGATAGAAAACCAGCGAAATCAGGAAATACCGGCTCCGGAGCAACGGCAGGACCAGGAACCAAAGCCCCTTGTGGGTCCCCGCCGATTTTTCCAGTTCTTCAACTTTATGTTCAAGATCGAGAGGCATGCTGATGGTCTTTTTACTGGTTGGCGAAAAATGACAGATTTTTCACGCCGGCGGACGCGCAGGCCGCCAGGACATCAATGATCCGCTGTTGGCGGACCTTCGGCTGGGGGTGAATGACCACCGGCTGTTTGTCGCCGAAAAGATCAATGCATTGTTTCAACTTGGCTTGCAACATGGGCAGAAGCTTGTCATCCGCGCCGCCGACAGGCTGTTGATTGCAGAACACCTGCCCGTTTTCCGCAATGGCCAGCGTCAGCTCCGCGGGCAAGGATTTGGCCGCGGTCGTGACATTGCCGGGCATCAGCAGGCCGAGGTATTTTTCTTCAATCTTAATTTGGGACGAGGCAATGAAATACAGGAGGAGCAAAAACGTGCAGTCCATCATCGGTCCCATCTGCAGTTCACATGCTTCGTCTTTTTCTTCCTTGAATTTCATGACTGTTGAATTAGTCCTTTATCAACTGATAACTGTAGCCGGCCTCGCTGAGGCCGGTCCGGGGTCAGCGACCCCGGCTACAACTTTGAAATTCCTTAACCTTAAATTAATCATGCTTAGTTTTCCTTTTCCACGGTTGAAAACAGCATGTTCGGCACGCTGGCGGCGGCCACGGCCGCCATAACCTGCTGGGTAAACTCATAGGGCACCCGCCGGTCGGCGCGCAGAATAACCCGAAAACTCGTGCTCTTGCTTAACTTGGCGCTTTTTTCGATCAGCGGCGTCAAATTCAGAGGGTCGCCGACAACCAGGACACCGACCTTATACGTGGGTTCATAGAGACTTTCATCCCATTCGATATCCACGATGAACCGGCCGGATTCGTCCTTTTCCACAACACCCTGATGGGTTCCGGGCAGATGCACTTTCTTGCTGATCCGCACCATGTCAATCGTGCTGACCGATACGAAATAGAGGATCAGCAGGAAGACGCAGTCCATCATCGGTCCCATCTGCAGGGCGCAGTTTTCTTCCTCTTCGGCCATCCATTTTTTTTTCACTCGGCGTTCACTCCCAGTCCAGTTCCGCGCCGCAATGCGGACATTTTTTATCGCCCACGGTAACTTCCTTGGAACAATTCGGGCAGGCCACACGCTGTGCTTTGGCCGGGGCGGCCGGGACAGCGGCCTTTGGCGCCGCGCCGGTGCTGGCCTTGACAGACGCCGCGCCGGCCTTGGCGCCGCCCAGGTAAGCCATGCGCGCCTCCTTGGTTACGATTACCAGGTCGGCCGGAATATTGTCAAAATCAATTTCATCAAACAGCATGGTCAAGCGGCCCTGGACATATTCCATGATCTTCTTGATGCGATTGCCGAGAATGTAATATGCGCACAGACTGGGAATGGCAATGATCAACCCCGCATAAGTAGTGACCAGGGCCGTCCCGATGTCGCCGGCCAGCTTGCTCGGATCGCCCACGGCGCCGCTGAAAGCCATGGAGTTAAAGGCGCCCATCATACCGGCAATCGTGCCGAACAGGCCGAGCAGGGGCGAAATCGTGGCGTTCAGGTTGATATACGCGTTCTTGCTCTTGAACACATTGGTTTCGTTCGCCGCGGATTCCAAGGCGGCGGTGTCAAAAGCCTCCCGGCCGTTGGGCAGTTTTTCAAGCGCCGCGCATAAAATACGGGTGGCCACGCTGGGATTCTCCATGCCGATCTTCCACGCTTTCTGGTAATCCTTGACTAACAGGGTTTGATACAATTGCTGGATAATCGCCGCTGGACAGGTAACACGAACGCGCAGTTTCATGAGCAATTCGATTAAGATCGCCGTCGCCCACACGGCCGTGCCCAGCAGGGGCCACATGGTCGGGCCGCCCTGCCGCCAATAATCCAGGAAGGTTTCCGGTTTCTTATTTTTTTCATCCACGGTTGAGCCGGCGCCCCCGCCGGTTACAGCCGGCGCCTGCGCGTAGGCCGTCGTCGTCAAGCTTAAGCCGGTCCACTGCGCCGTCCCGCCCAGCAACAGGCCGATTACCATCGTCGCCATTAAAAAACGAAACCATCGTGTCTGCATGACATTCCTCCTGAATAACTTGCGTTTCATTTACGCGTTAACATCCTCGAATCATTGACTTTCTTTTTTATGTGGGAGGCGTCCGGCAACTGCCGGATGCGGCGACGGTCGCGGCGCGTAGCGCCCCTCCTACCAAAATCAGACACTGCCCCCGCTCCGGACATCCGGATCCTTTGCGCTTCAAGGTTTTGCCGCCGCTTCCTGGTCCGCACTCTGCGTGCCGAGGACTTTGCGCAGTTCAATAGCCTTGGCGGCAAACGGCGAGGCCGGACAATTTTCAATCAGATCGGTTAACAGTCCGGCGGCCTTGGCGTTCTGATTGGACGCCGCCAACAACCCTGCGGCACGGTAAAGGGCTTCCGCATAAAAGGGTTCCACGGGATACAGCCCAATCACGCGCAAATATCCGCCAAGCGCATCGGCGGGACGCGCGAGGTGTTCCTGGCATTGGCCGATCCCGATATAAATTTCGGCCGCATAAGCCAACTGGTCCCGGGCGGGTTTCAATTGTTTATCATAGGGCTGGGCCAATTCCTGGAACTTGGCAAGGGCGGACGCGTAGTTTTTCTTGGCCAGCTCAATTTCAGCCAAACCCACCGAAGCCGTCATGCCGAGCGGATGTTCCGGATAGGTCTGCAGAAAGGTCTTGAACGCTGTATCGGCCTTGTCATAATCACCGGAACGCAGGCTGGTATGGCCGAAATACACCATGCCCTTGGCGGCCCATTCCGTGTCCAGCCCCAGATACTGCATCATGACTTTTTCCAAGTTCAACTTGGCATTACGCAAATCGCCTTTTTCATAAGCGGCAATGCCGCGCACAACGCTGGGGGGCGGTTCCACCGTCAATTGGACAACCCCGGCGCGGGGCACCGTGACTTCCCCGCCCTGGGCCAGTTGAATCCGAATTCCAGCCGCATCCACGGCTACAACCCGGCCCCGGAACGTTTGCGCCCTGGTCACAACCACGTCTTCCGGCCAAGCCGGCATGCTCGCCAGCAGGAAACCGGCCACCGCAAGCGCCGTCAGACAGAATCCTTGTTGACGCATATCGTGCTCCCGCGTTATTCCCGCCGTCGCCGTCACGGCTTACCAGCCGATCGCAACCCAAAGACGGAATGCTGAATTCCGCCCTGAATTCCAGTTTCTTTAGTCAGCCCAAACTGATGCAACTAAAACAAGATAACGGCATTTATACCAATGTGTCAAATAAAATATAAAAAAAAACTGGTCATTTCGATTTTACAAAGTAGAATCGTAACCATTAAGCCATCCGAAGGGAATTTGACAGGATAACAGGATTATCCTAACGATTCAGCAAGGAAGCCAGAATTCAGGTCAGAATACAGTATAGCCTGGAAAATGCATCCCGATTAAGCGGGAGAGCCTTTGACCACATGCCAAAGTTTAAAACTCTAATCAGCTAAACGGACACGTAGAATCTATGGAACGGAGGCATTACCCATGAGCACACGCGCTCTGCGAATGAGTCTGGCAGGCATGCTTTTCCTGTGGTTGGCGGCGGCGGCTCCGGCCCTGGAACGGCTGGACGAAATGGCCACTATCGGCGAGGAGCACATGCGCGCCGGCAAATATGCCGAGGCCATCAAAGTCTATGAAAAAATCATGGAAAGTCCCACTTACGAAAACATACTCGCCATTAAATTCGATCTGGCCTGGGCCTATTACCTGACCGGCGCATTTGAAAAAGCCGTTCCGCTTTTCACCGACCTTTCCAGTGTCCGCGCGCCCAGCGCGGTGATCAAGGCCCAAGCCTTGTTCCTGCTGGCCGACTGTTACGCCCGGCTGGCCGCCACGCAGGAAGAAAAAAACGCCGACCGCAAAAAAAATATCAAAAAATCGCTGGAACTCCATACCGAGTTTCAGGCCCAGAACGCCAAGAGCCCGAACATCCCGCAGTCGCTTTACGGTCGCGGGTACGCTTATTTTTTGAACAGCCAGTTCACCGAGTCCGAAGCCGATCTGAAAAACCTGATGCGCTTGTATCCGAACAGTTCCGCGGCGCAGGATGCCAACTATCTTCTGGCCAGCGTCTATAGCCAGCAGAGTCTTGATTACCTGAAAGCCGGCCGCAAGGACGACGCCAAGCGGTTCATGGAAAAGGCCCGCGAGATTTTCGGCCAGCTGACCAAGGCGGAAGGCAATCCGGTCACGGCCAATGACAGCATGTTTGCCCTTGCGGAAACCTGGTTCAGCGCCGAATTGTATAATGAGGCCATTCGCTCGTTCCGCGAAGTCCGCACCAAAAATGAAGTTTTGCAAATCCTGAAGAACCAGATTGACAACGCCCAAACACGGCTTGGCACTCAAACCGGCCGGCAGGAAGATACGACTTTCGTCAAGGGGGAACTGGACCGGCTCAAAGCGCAGTGGAGCGCCGTCAGTGAAGGCCCCGATCTGGTGATTGCAAGCTATCTGCGCATCGCCCAGGCCTATTTTGAAATGGGCGCATACGACGTGTGCCGCGTAATCTGCGCGCACTTGATCGCGTTCACCAGCGATGAGCGCAAACAGCAGGCCAATTACCTGATGATTAACACCTACCTCAAGGATGAAGATCCCGACAATGCGGCCCGGGAAATGGAGGAGTTCCAGCAGGTTTTCGGCGCCGACGCGCCCATTGCCGATACGGTCAGCCTGGCCATCGGTCAGTTGTATATGCGGCAGGGCACGGAGGAAGGCGTGGCCCGAGCCCTGGCGCAATTCACCAAGAGCGTGGAGGAATACCCCAATGGCAGTGCGCTCGAAGACGCGCTCAATCTCAAATTTACGGCCGAATACGTGCTCAACCAGCACAAAGAAGCCAGCCAGACGACGGACGCCTATCTGGAAAAGTTCCCCAAGGGGTATGCCGTGCCCACTGCGCTTTATTACAAGGCCATGTGCCTGGCGGCGCTGAATCAGCCGGACGAGGCGCTGAAAACCATTGACCAGGTAATCCGGCAGTTCCCGAATAAAACCGAGACTTTCGACGCGGTGGATGAGGTGTTTTACCAGAAGGGCGCCATGCTCGTGAAGGCGCAAAAAACACAGGAAGCCATCACGCATCTTGAAACCTTCCTGGAGCGTTTCAAGGACAGCAAACTGCGGCCGGAGACCATGTATCAGCTTGGCATTGCCCTGAATACCGCGGGGCAGACGGACAAAGCCAAAACTGCGCTGGAAGGCATCGCCCGGGAATATCCGGACAACAAGATCGTGCCGATCGCCCTGTACCAGATTGCGGTAATCTATTATGAAAAAAAGGACTGGCCCCGCATGGCCGAAGCCCTGGAAATGCTGATCCAGACTTGTCCGCAAAGCGAGCAGATAACGGACGGCTTTTTCTGGCTGGGCTATATCGCCCGGCAGGACGGCCGGTTTGAAGATGCGATTGATTATTACGCGCGTTGCGTGGAATCCAACCCGGCCTACAGCCAGGCTCCGGATTGCCTGCTGGCCATCGCCATGTCATATAAGGATGCCGCCGACAAAATGGGCCAACCCATGGTATTGCCGGAAGAAAAACGGATACTGTTCCGCGCCACGCTGTTCAATGCCGCTTCCGCGTTTGAAGATTTGCTGGCCAATTATCCGGATTCCGAACAGGCGCAGGAGGCCATGCCCGGAATGGCCAATGCTATTTTTGATCTCATCCGTTACAAGCAGGTCACGGAAGACGAGGGCGGCCAGTTCTTTGTCAAGGCCATCGCGCGCCACAAAGACAATGCCACCCTGGCGGCCCAGCTTGCATTCAGTTACGGCAATTTTCTGATGCTGAACCGGCAGACCGACAAGGCCCTGCAGGCATTCAAACAAGCCTTTGCCGCCCGGCCCGACATGCCGCTCTCGCCGGCATTGCTGGCCAGCTATGCCGAGGCGCTCAAGGAGGCCAACGCGCCGGCCGAGGCGGAAAAGATTTACAACAAAATTATTGCCGATTTCCCCAACGATCCGCGGGCGCTGGCGCCGGCCTGGTTTGGCCTGGCGGACATTAAATTCCGCCAGAATGACTTTGCCGCCGCCAAACCGGCTTTTGAAAAAGTCCTCAAGGATTTCCCGTGGTTCGAACCCGGCAAGCAGGGCAAGGTCAAGCTCGCCCAGATTTTTGAAAAAAACAAGGATTATGCCAAGGCCGAAATAATGTTCACGGATGTCTGGCAACAGGAAAAAGGCGAGGCCCGTATCGGCGCCATGCTGGGAGTGGCCCGCTGTCAGCTCGCCCAGGTCCAAGCCGCGGATAAACCGGCCAACTGGAAAGAACTCATCCGGGTCTGTTCCGAAAACCTGACCAAGATCATCGTGCTTTACGAGGCCTATCCCGATTACTGTTCGGAAGCCTACTTACTGCAGGGCCAGGCCTGCGAGCTGATCGGCGACACGGCCAAGGCCAAGGAAATGTATCACAAGATCACGACGGACTACAAAAACTACCCGGCGGCCAAACCAGCCGCCCAGCGTCTGCAGGCCCTGGGCGGCTGGACAGCGCCCGCCGCCGCCGGAAAGTAAGAATGCAGAATTAAGAATTAACTTCAAGATCCTGCCTTTTGCCGCCCGTTTTCCGTTTTCTTCATTCTGCATTTTCGGATCATGGCGACTTCCGGGCAGGTAAAGGGCGAATCATATTTTGTGCAGTTGATACAGCCCATGTAAAGCTTGTGCATCAGTGTTTCCTTGGCCACCTTGTTGAAACCAAACTGGCGAAAAAATTCCGGGGTAAACGTCAGCACCACGATCTGCGCGGGATGAAACCGTTTGATCCGCTGGATCACCGCCTTTACCAGGGCCGAACCAATGCCCTTGTGCTGGTAACGACTGCTGATTGAGACGGATTTGATTTCGATGGATGGGTTGAGTGCCTTCCCGATTTCCGGCAAAATCTGCCAGGCGGCGGTCCCGATGATCCGGCCTTTGAATTCGCACACCAGAAACCGGTCAATGTTCTGCACAATGTCACTGATGGAGCGCGCCAGTACTTCGCGGGGATGCTCCTTGATTAACGTGTAAATGGCGCCGGCATCCTCAAAACCGGCGTTGCGAATCGTAGTGGCAATGGCGGTTTGCATGGCTTCAGATTTATCCTCCCCGGCCGGAATGCGCGCATCACTCCGCACCCGTGCTTTTAAAGCGGGTCGGTCTCGGGAGGTGTAACAAAAATAGGATGTTATCACCACGGACCGCGGTCAATCCGGCGGTTGCCGGACGGCTACAGAAAAATACACTGTAGCCGACCGCGGGGAGGTCGGCCTCCTAAAACTGACCCATTACATGCTTTCTTTCCATGATGGATAGCACGCGCGCGCCGTTTTGGCCAGAAAAATCGCGGGCGATGGCCGCCCCTCCCCGGACTTCTTTCCAGCGAAGCGCAAACACTCCCGTGGATTTTGCAAGAGCCTGAGTGCGCTTGACACCCATCCAAAACGGTTTTATGATATGGGGAAAATTCGGGCGAATTATGAAGCTGACATTTCAACAAATGCCGATCTTGATTATCATCGCCGCGGGGACCGTTGCGATTTTCGCTTATGTGAACAACTGTTCCCGTCCCCGGGCCATTGAGCAGGCCATCCGGGCGCAATCCATGCCGCGCCTGGCGGAGGCGGTGGCCAGGCACCCGGAACACATCAACCAGCGGGACGCACAAAACGGCATGACCCCCCTGCATTGGGCGGTCATGGGGAATCAGACCAACATCGCAGAATATCTTCTGGCCCACGGCGCCGATGTGAACGCCGGCGATCGCTATGGCATGACGCCCTTGCATAAAGCCGCCGCATTCGACGGCAAGGACATGGCCGCACTTCTTCTGGCCCATGGCGCCAACCTTGATGCCCTGGGCACAAAATATGGCGTAATCCAGGTCATGCCCCTGCACTTGGCGGCCGAGGCGGGCTTTGCCGACGTGATCCAGGTCCTGCTGGATCACGGCGCCGATATCAACGCGCGCACGGAAGGCCAGAATCGCGTGACACCGCTCCACATGGCCTCTGCCAAAGGCCAAAGCGCCGTCGTCAAAATGCTGTTGCGCGACGGCGCCAAAGTCAATGCCCGGGACATCAAGGAGCAAACGCCCTTACATTGGGCGCTGGTCGCGGAACAACCCGACTGCGCCGACATTATCCGCATCTTCGGCGGCACGGAGTAGTCGCAAGAATGACGCAGCCATGTGGGCGACCGCTACCCTTCCCCTGACTTCTTTCCCGCACAATTATGCCGGAGGACATGCCCGGTGGGCCCAACACCGGCATGACGCCTATAAGCGCGGCTGAAGGCCTCTGGATGTTTATAACCTAATTGGTAGGCAACGGCCTTAACTGATGAATTTCCGGATTGGAGCCATGTTTGG
>JBDRJR010000068.1:0-8458 GCA_043814705.1 Verrucomicrobiota bacterium
GATTCCGCCCCCCTCCGACGAGCTATATAAGCCCATTCTCGGGGGGCGGAACCCGAGCTAACGCAACAAGATACCAACAACAAAAAGGGGACATTTCTAATGAGTCGAAAATGGGGACATTTCTAATAAGCTTTGACATGCGCACGGCGACGCTTGACAACGCATTTGGCTCAGAGTATTTTCAGGCGCGGAAGAAAAATATCATGAATACCAGAGAACGATTTCACGCCATCATAAACTTCCAGCCCTTTGATCGTCTGCCGTTGCTTGAATGGGCCGGATGGTGGGACAAGACAATTGACCGCTGGCATACTGAAGGCCTGCCTGCCAGCCTTACTGACCGCTACGCGATTTGCAGGCACTTTGGACTCGATCTTTACAAACAGGGCTGGTTTTCAGCACACCGCCCTGATTGTCCGCAACCGACAGCACACGGTTCCGGCATCATCACATCGGATGCGGACTACGAACGCATTCGCCCGCACCTGTATCCTGCTCAACCTGTAAATGTTGAAAGTTGGCAGGCTTGGGCCAAGGAACAGCAGGAAGGCTGGGTTGTCCTCTGGTTTACTGTTGATGGGTTCTTCTGGTTTGCGCGGCATCTTCTCGGCATTGAGCGGCACCTTTACGCTTTCTATGATCAACCGGAGTTGTTGCACCGCATTAATTCCGACCTGGCCGAGTGGCTTATCCTGGTGATTGAGCAGGTTTGTTCCATCTGCACGCCGGACTTCATGACCTTCGCCGAGGACATGAGCTATAACAACGGTTCCATGCTCTCCAAGCAACTCTTTCAGGAATTCATGCGTCCATACTATGCCAGAGTCATCCCTACCCTGCGCAAGCACGGAATCATTACGATCATAGATTCGGATGGCGATATCTCCGTCCCAGCCCATTGGTTTGGCGAAGCAGGACTGGATGGCATCCTGCCCCTTGAGCGACAGGCCGGCGTTGATATCGGATGCCTGCGCAAAGAGCATCCGCGCATGAAGTTCATCGGGCACTTCGACAAAATGACGATGGACAAGGGCAAAGAGGACATGCGCGCGGAGTTTGAACGCCTGCTACCCACGGCCGCCAACGGCGGCTTTCTGCCCAGTTGTGATCACCAGACACCTCCCGGCGTCTCCTACGATAACTACCGAATATATCTGGACCTGTTCAAAGAATATGCCGAGAAAGCAGGCCGCATGTCGCATGAAGCGGCCAAACCCGGCGTTCCAGATGACGCTTGACCGCGTGCCCGGCCTGCGCCGCAGATGTGACGTTCACCTGTGGCGACCCGGATAAAATACCATGAAAATGAACTCCGCCAAGGCATCAATGCCGGAACATCAGGCCTGCCAAAAGAATTCCAGCCTCAGCTTTTTTTAATATCCCGATGATCTGCGCATTACGGACCGTTCCGCTTGCATTTTAGTTTTTACGGGGTTATTCTGTCCGCATTCATGAAGGATTCACTGCTAACCGGAATTTCGTTCGGGCTTACATCGGCTGTCATTACCACACTCGGGTTGATGGTGGGCCTGCACGCCGGCACGGGGTCGAAGCTGGTTGTTCTCGGCGGTGTTTTCACCATTGCCGTTGCGGACGCCTTCTCCGATGCGCTTGGCATGCATGTTGCGCAGGAATCAGAAAACGTGCATACAACCAGGCAGGTCTGGAACGCCACGATTGCAACGTTCATGACGAAATTTATCTTCGCTTTGACTTTCGCGGTGCCGGTCATTCTTCTGCCGCTTTCCGCGGCCATTATCATCAATCTCGCGTGGGGGCTGTCCATTCTTGCGGTTCTGAGCTACTTTATTGCAAAAGTTCAAGCCAAGCGGCCGTGGAAAATAATCGGCGAGCATGTTCTGATCGCAATCGTTGTAATTGCCGTCACCCACTGGGTTGGCGAGTGGATGGCCAAACTCGGCGCATAAATCTCCAGGCAACGGTCTGAAGCCCGCGCCCGAGCTGTTGTACGGCCGCAATCAAAGGGGGAATTCAACAGCCGTCCAATTAAGATGTCAACCAATAAGAATGGGAAATATGCGGATTTACAGGATAAAACCTCATTATCCTGCCTGCCAAGCCGTAGTCCGGCTGTTGCCGGACGAAGGTTGGTTATCCTGTCAAATTTCCTTCGGATGGCTTGATGGTTACGAGGTTACGGAGAAGGCGACGGCGATAATGCCTGGATTCATCACAGGGACATTTAAGCGTCATTGCACGACACTGCCAATTCGCTCGGCTATGGCCGGCGCGGTCAAGCCGAAACGCTCCGCCAGGGCATCGAAAGGTCCCTGCGAAATAAACTGATCAGGCCAGCCGAACCGCAGGCACGCGCCCCGGTAGCCAATATCGGCCAGCGCCTCGGTCACCTGCGAACCGAATCCACCCGCAACAACCCCGTTTTCAAATGTTGCGATACACCGCGCCACGGACGCTTGGCGGCCCAGCAGGTCGCGATCCAAGGGAACAATGAAACGCGGATTTACGACTCCCGCCGTCAGGCCCTGCTCCGCCAGCCGTTGGGTCACTTGTTTTGCCAGCGGAATCATATCGCCCAGCGCCCAAAGCTGAATCGCCTGACCTTCCTGGAGCACTTCCGCGCGCCCGAGCGGGATTTCAACGTTCGTTGCCGGCAGGGGCGCGCCGGGCCCGCCGCCACGCGGATAACGGATCATGACCGGGCGTTGCCAATGCACGGCGGAAAACAACATATCGGCCAGCTCGGCCTCATCTTTGGGTTGCAGGAAGATCAGGTTCGGCACCGGCCGAAACAGGGCAATGTCAAACACACCGTGGTGCGTAGGACCGTCGTCACCCACCAACCCGGCGCGGTCGAGACAAAAAATAACCGGCAACTGCTGGAGGCACACGTCATGAATCACGTAGTCCACGATCCGCTGGGCAAAAGTGGAATAAACGGCCACAACCGGCCGCAATCCTGCCGCGGCCAGTCCGGCGGCGAACAGAACCGCATGTTCCTCGCAAATGCCGACATCAAAAAATCGGTCGGGATAGCGTTTGGCAAAACGGCTCAAACCCGTGCCAACGGCCATGGCGGCAGTGATGGCCACCAGCTTGTCGTTGGTTGCGGCCAGGTGTTCCAGGGTCTGGCCGAATACATCCGCATATTTCAGAGTGTTACCGGGATTGCGCGCTATGCCCGTGGCGGCTTCGAATGCGCCCGTGCCGTGCCACGCTTCCGGCTCGGCCTCCGCCAATGGATAACCCCGGCCCTTCTGGGTGGAAACATGCAGCAGGATGGGTTCATCCGAGCGCCGGGCGATCTCGAGGGCTGAAATCAGCGTGTGAATATTATGGCCGTCAATCGGACCGATATACCGGAGCCCGAATTCCTCGAACAATACATTACGCAAAAAAAGGCTTTTAACCGCTTCCTCCAGGCGATAGTAAATGTGACGGAGCCAGGTGAGCCGCAGGCGGTCCTTGGCAAACCGTTCCACCGAACTTTTCCAGCGATTGTAGCGCGGATGCGCCAGCAGTTCGCCTAAAGTGCGGGCGACGGATCCCACATTGGCGGAGATGGACATTTCGTTGTCGTTCAGAATTACGATCAGGCGATGCGTGGTCGCAGCCAGGTTGTTTAACGCCTCAAACGAACTGCCGCATCCCAGGGCGCCGTCACCCACGATGGCCACCACGTGCTCCGTGCCCCCGCGGCGGTCACGCGCCGCCGCCATACCCAACGCGGCCGAAAGAGCCGTGCCGGCGTGTCCGGCACCGAACGCGTCGTAAGGACTTTCCGATTTCAGCGCAAACCCCGACAGGCCATTTAACTGGCGAAGCGTCCGAAAGCGTCCCTTGCGGCCGGTAAGAATTTTATAGGCGTAAGTCTGATGGCTGACGTCCCACACTAATTTGTCTTCGGGCGGGTCAAAAACCTTGAGCAGGGCCATGGTCAGTTCCACGGCGCCCAAGTTGGGCGCCAGGTGCCCGCCCGTGCGGCTGACCGTCTGAATGATCAGCGCGCGGATTTCCGCGGCCAGCGGCTTAAGCTCCGCAATGGCAAGCGCCCGCAGATCGGCGGGACTATTGACTTTGTCGAGAATAGGGTTCATGAAATCATTCCAATAGCATCCCACAGGACGCTCAGACCGTAGGCTGTGGACCGTAGACTGTAGGAAAACAAAGGGTATTTACACCCATTGTTAAAACCACAGTTCCGGTTTTTTACACATGCATTTTGCTTGTTTGAACCTACGGCCTACAGCCCAAAATCTACAGCCCTCGGCGGCCCTATGGGACGCCAGTGGAATGGATTGATGGATTGCGTGACACACAGGGGCGAGCAAGAATACTAGCCAGGATTGAGCGCCTTGACGCTGGACTCCCTGGTGATGTGAAACCCATTGGCGAAGGTGTTTCTGAGCTACGGATCGACTGTGGCCCTGGTTATCGCGTTTATTTCAAGAAACAGGGACGAGAAATTATCATACTATTGGCTGGTGGCGACAAAAGCACCCAAAGCAGAGACATAAAAACAGCATTGAAACTATCGCGATATTTATAAGAGAGGTGAATTATGAGTAAAACCAAGACAACTCGATATGATGTGGCAGAACACCTTCGTACGCCAGAGGAAATGGCTGCTTATCTTGAAGTATGCATTGAAGAAGCAAATGGAGATATGACCGTCATTACAAAAGCCCTGGGTAATATCGCACGAGCAAAGGGCATGACAAAGGTTGCTCATGATGCCGGCCTCTCAAGAGAAAGTCTCTACAAAGCATTATCCGGAGATAGAAGCCCTGAATTCCACACCATTATCAAAGTGGTTGAGGCATTAGGACTGAAGTTGCACGCAATTTCGGCTCACGCATGATTCCGGGCCAATCGGCTCTCCTGGTCCTCTCAATGGTCCTCATGCCCTGGCCGACGCTCGGGCAGGCCCGAAACAGGTCAAAACAGCCCCGGATGACCAAAAATTTCCAGAATCAGGAAAGATATAGGTAGGATTGGGAAAAAAATGGTCGCCATCGGCAGGAAGGCGAAATTATAAAGTCCCCCGGCGCATTAAGCTATGGGGGACACCCTTCGCTCTATAAACAGTTCGGTAATGGATTGGTTTACAAGGCGGCTTGCCACCCGTAGCTCGGTTTCCGAGCGAAGGTGGCGTGCCATGCGTAGCCCCTTGGGCGAAGCATGGAGGATAAGGGAGTTGAACCCTCGACCTCCTGAATGCCATTCAGGCGCTCTAGCCAACTGAGCTAATCCCCCATAGCAACAAGCGCTCCCATTTGTCCCAGCCAAGCCTGGTTTGCTGGCAATGGAATGCGTTTCCGGCGCGTATCATTCCCGCTGACGCCAAAAAGTCAAGCCTCAAATCCCGGCCCGAAACGTTATTCGTTGGAATGGACCCGGTTATAACCGAAAAACAGACTGACGAGGCTGATAATCAAACTGCCGCCCAGCGCCGACCAGAATGAGGCGATGTGCAGGCCCGGCACGAGCCAGGCCGTGGCTTTTAACAGCAGGGCGTTGATCAATACCAGGAAAAAGCCGAACGTGACAAAAATCAACGGCAGGGAAATCAGCAGAATGATCGGTTTGACGAAAGCATTAAGGATTCCGAGCACCAGGGATGCGATCAACAGGTTTTGCCAATGTTCGTAAGCAATGCCCGGCACCAGATGGGCGGCCACCCAGACCGCTAATGTTAGAATCAACCAGCGAACGAGCGTGCCAAGCATTGTGATGATCCCCGGGATTGCGCGCAATTACATGTGGGCATTATGATGAACGGTTTAACGGGGCATGGCAAGCCCAAAAATAACGGAATGCGCGGCACAAGGCATATAATTACTGGGCCAATAGGGTTTGCAATGCCCGGCGGCATGTGTATAGTAATGCACGCGGATAGGGCGGGGAACATTATATGGCATTGCCGGCAAGTTGTTGCCGTCGTATTTGCAAACCATTTTCATTAGCATCCCATTGGATGCTTGGGCTGTAGGACCGTTGACTGTAGTGTTGATATGGAAATACTGATCAAATTGCTGGCGTTGTTTATGGCGATTGTGCCGCATGAAGTGGCGCACGGTTATGTGGCTTGGAAACTGGGCGATCCCACCGCGCGCCGCGCAAACCGCTTGACGCTCAATCCTTTGGCCCACATTGACCTCTTTGGCTCAATTATCCTGCCCGGGATGCTGATGTTCATGCACAGTCCGGTCCTGTTCGGCTGGGCCAAGCCGGTGCCTTTTAATCCGTGGTATTTCCGCGATCCGCGCCGGGGCATCATGCTGGTGGGCGCCGCCGGGCCGATCACCAATTTCGCGATGGCCATTTTGAGCGCCTTGCTGTTCCGCATATTTGGGGCGGTGGGCGGATTATTTGTGCAGTTCCTGGCTTATCTTTGCATAACCAACATTATCCTGGGGGTCTTCAATCTGATTCCCATTCCGCCTCTGGATGGATCACGGGTGGTAATGGGGCTTCTGCCGGAGGAATTGGTGAGACCCTACTTGCGGCTGGAACCGTTCGGATTTGTCATTATCTTCGGCCTGCTCTGGCTGGGCGTTCTGGACCGGGTCATCAGCCCTGCGGCATTTTTCCTGTTTCGTCTCCTGCTGGGCGCGTCCTGAAGTCCGAATAGACGACCGAAGACCGTGGACTATTGCAAAAGGAGATTCACCACGAAGGACACAGAACACACGAAAATAATAAGGACTGGATTTGCAAATTGATTTATTTGTGCCGAAATTTCGTGCGTTTCGAGTGTTTCGTGGTGCAAGAATCTTTGGTGCGGGTGTTAGTCCGCATTATATAACCTGCGGCCGCTTCAGGAACGGATTGATCCGGAACTCTTCGACCAACTTTGTTTCCGGTCCGTGGCCGGGAACGATGCGCGTCTCGGGCGGCAATTGCGCCAGCTTGCGCAGGGATTGCGTCAGCACTCGGCCATCGCCGCCCGGCAGATCCGTTCGGCCCACCGTGCCTTGGAACAGTGTGTCGCCGGAAAAAAGAGCGCCCTCATCCGGAAAATGGAAACACACGCAACCCGGCGAATGGCCGGGCGTGCCGATCACTGTATAGCCTAGGCCGCCATCCGTCCAGGTTTGGCCGTCCGCCAGTATCCGGGGCGCACCGACCGGCCGCCGTGGAACAGAATAGTATGGGGGTGACTGATTCAAGGGGCCAAAGGCCCACTTGAGATCCAGCGCGTGGATGGCATATGGAGCGGGGTGCTTGTCGGACACTTCCGCCAGCGCGCTGATGTGATCCATATGGCCGTGCGTCAGCAGGTAACAGGCGGGCTTGATCCGGTGTGCATCGAGAAACGCCAGAATGGCGGCGGCGTCTGCGCCCGGATCAATCACCAATGCGTGTCGTTCCATTGCCCATACGATATAACAATTGGCCTGGAACGGTCCGACCGTAAGGCATTCGATATTCATAGCACCCGTTACCATGCCGGATTAATCTTGATTTGCCCAGTCAAAATATATAATTTGTTCAGATCAAGGCCAAGCCTTTGAATTTTGATTTCGGAATTTTCCCGCGACTCATGTGCGGTGCAAACGGGGAACATGACTAATCAAACTCCAGACAATAACTGCTCACACGAAGCGGCGCCGGTGATCGAGGGCTTTCGTGTTCTTGAGAACCTGGGACAAGGCGCGACCGCCTCGGTTTGGAAAGCCGAGCAAGTATCGCTTAACCGGCTGGTGGTCATCAAGGTGCTTTCCGAGCGGCTGACCCAGGAGCCGGAAGATGTTACGTTGTTCAAGGCGGAGGCCCGCCTGGCGGCCAATTTCAAGCATGCGGGTATCGTGCAGGTTTATGATTTTGGCCAGTCCAAAATCGGCCGGCGCTATTATTTTGTGATGGAATACATCTCCGGCTATTCGGTTGGCGACTGGATCCGCCGGAAAGGCAAGATCACGGAACACGAGGCTTTGGTTGTTGCTCAGGCGGTGGCGGATGCCCTTAAATATGCCTGGGATCTTTCGCGAATCGTGCATTGCGATATCAAGCCGGACAACATTATGGTGGATGGCGATGGCTCCATCAAAGTCGCGGATTTGGGACTGGCCCATACCGTCAAAACCATGGCCAATCAGCCTGGCGCTGATGCGAATGAAGTGATTATCACCGGCACGCCGAATTACATGGCGCCCGAGCAAGTCCGGGGCTCGGACCCGATTGATTGCCGCACGGATATTTATGCGCTGGGCGCCTCGCTGTATCACATGGTTACCGGTCAATTGCCCTTTGGCGATAGCCCGCCTGATATCGTCCTGGAGCGCCAGCTTCAGGATGTCTTTGAGTATCCGCAAAAGGTCAATCCGGCTTTATCCGTGAGCGTCACGCAATTGATTTTAAAAATGACGGCCAAAGAACCTGCCGTGCGATTCCAAACCTGGGATGAGGTTCTGGCGGAAGTGGTGCGGCTGGAGCGGCAGATGCGGCAACAGGCGGCGGTTGCGGGCGCCGCCGT
>JBDRJR010000069.1:0-29657 GCA_043814705.1 Verrucomicrobiota bacterium
TCGGAACAGAATAAACACAGATGGGAAAAACCGGAACTGCGGTTTTGATAATGGTCCTTCATAGCCCTCGGTTTTATTGGGGTTTTCCCACAGTCAATAGCCCACAGCCCTCAGCCAAAGCATCCTATGGGATGCTAATGAAGGGGAATCATAAAAAGTATGGGCGCCATGCTTCCCATCATTTCCTTTCTTCCCGTCTCTCGCATTTTTTCCACAGTAGCCCCTGATTTATTTCCTTTTCCCGCCGGCTGTTTTCGATTTTTTGGCACCGATCTTTGCCTGTTGCTTCACTGCTCCGGCCACAGGTTTAGCCATCACCGCAATCATGGGATTGGCCGCGGAAACCGTAACCGTGGCAGTGGACGCGGCTAATTCTGTTGACAGGTCCCGAACGGTCCCGTCAAACGAATCCTTGCCCCCGGGTTTGATCTCCTTGATGTCCGTAGGCAGGCCGATCTTATCCAGGGTAGCGAGAAACGGCTCGGGATCAAGTTCCTCGACGTTCACCATCGTCTGCGGGTCCCAAATATCCTTTGCCACAAGCATAGCGGCGGCGACCGGTGGGACGCCGGCGGTATAACTGATCCCCTGGGATTCAACTTCTTCATAGCATTTCTTGTGGTCCGAGACCTGGTAGATCATAACCTCACGTTTCTTGCCATTCTTCCAGCCCTTGACAAAATTGCCGATGCAGGTCTTGCCGGTATAGTTGGGCGCAAGAGTTTTCGGGTCTGGCAGGAGCGCCTTGACAACCTTGAGCGGCACGACTTTCTGACCCGTGGTCAGGGTCACCGGCAAATGCGAAAGGAACCCGAGCGTGCGGAGCACCGTAAAGACATTGATATAGTGGTCACCGAAACCCATCCAGAAACGGATGCTGTTGGCATCAATATTTTTCGAGAGCGAATGCAGTTCGTCATGGCCGTTCAGGTAGATCGGGCAGAGGCCGGCAACCGGAAAATTGTAGACGCGCTTGACGGAATGCGTCGGGTACTCCTTCCACTGGCGGTCAATCCAGGTCCAGACCTTGACGAACTCGCGGAAATTGATTTCCGGGTCAAAGTTCGTGGCGAAGTATTTGCCATGCCGGCCCACGTTGACGTCCATGATGTCAATAGTGTCAATCTTGTCGAAATAGCGCTTAACCGCCAGCGCGCAGTAGGCGTTGACCACGCCCGGGTCGAACCCCGCGCCGAGGATGGCGGTCAGACCCTTGGCTTTGCAACGGTCCTTGCGCTTCCACTCGTAATTCGCATACCAGGGCGGGGTTTCGCACACCTTGTCCGGCTCCTCGTGGATGGCGGTATCCAGATAAACCGCGCCGGTCTCGAGACAGGCCTCAAGGACCGACATATTGACGAACGCCTGGCCGAGATTGATCACAATCGCGGAACCCGTCTCCTTAATCAACTTGACGGTGGCCGGAACGTCCAGCGCGTCGATCTGGCGGGAATAAAGTTTTTTCGACTTGTCCCTGACGTGGTTTTTGCGCTTGACGCTCGCAATGATCTCGTCACACTTGGCTTGTGTGCGCGACGCGATACAAATATCACCGAGCACATCGTTATTCATCGCGGCCTTGTGGGCCGCTACATGTGCAACGCCGCCGGCGCCGATAATCAGGACGTTTTTCTTCATGTCATTTTCCTTCTTTACGAACCAGTTTACAAACTCGCTTTTGCCAACCGGCAGGTGCCGGACACCAAGGAACACAAGACCGGATAATAAATCATAAGAATATGATATTAAAGGACCACATTATTAAATCATTAGCATCCCACAGGATGCTCAGACCGAAGGCTGTGGACCGTAGACTGTAGAAAAACAAAGGGTATTTACACCCATTGTTAAAACCACAGTTCCGGTTTTTTACACATGCATTTTGCTTGTTTGAACCTCCTACGGCCTACAGCCCAAAGTCTACAGCCCTCGGCGGCCCTATGGGACGCCAGTGAGACCTATTCAAGCCCTCGCACCCGGTAACCGGTAAAAAAATTGAAATTGGCTTGAAACACGCCGCGCCAATGCCGCTAACACGCGGCTATTCGCAAGCGGGTCAGGCAAGAGTGTTTTTTAATCGCGAAGGGATGGCATTCCTCCAGGCATCACTCAATTTTACCAGGGGCAGATTGATGATTGTCTTATCTTGATATTGAACCGCAAATTTTTTCCCACCGACCGTGCCCAGGACACGACAGGGCACGGAATGTTTTTTGGCAATCTTCTCTAAAACTCCAAGGTTGGTTTTATCCAGCGAAACCACGATCCGGGAAGGCGCCTCGCCATACAAGATCTCATCCAGCCTGATATCGTTGTTTTTTAAACCATCCAGTTTTATCCCGGCACCCAACATATTATTCGCATTTGAGATGGATGATTCCGCCAGGGTTACCGCCAAACCGCCCTCCGAACAATCATGGGCGGAATTGACAATACCCGACTTGATGGCCTCAAGCATCGCCGCCTGAACGGCTTTCTCGATTGCCATATCTATGCTGGGATTGCCTTTCTTTTGCTTGTGCACCAGGTATAAATATTCGCTACCGGAAAGATCGGCCTTGTTTTCGCCTAAAAGGACGATTAAATCACCCGCATGTTTGAAATCCTGGGTAACATATTTATCCGCATCTTCAATCAACCCGACCATGCCCACCAGCGGGGTTGGATCAATTGCCCCTTTTGGATTTTCATTATAGAAACTTACATTACCGCTGACAACCGGCGTATTCAAATCCCTGCATGCCTGCGAAAGACCTTCAATACACTTGGCGAATTGCCAGTAGTTTTCCGGTTTCATCGGGTTGCCGAAATTCAAACCGTCGGTAATCGCCAAGGGCTTTCCGCCGCTACACACCACGTTTCTTGCGGCCTCTGCAACCGCCATCATGGCGCCGTTATAGGGGTTCAAACAGCAAAACCGACCATTGCAATCCACGCTTATGGCCAAGGCCTTTTTAGTGCCCTTAACCTTAAGCACCGCCGCATCCGAACCTGCTCCGACCGCAACTATATCCTTGTCTATAAAAGTAAAATCTTTGTAGGCCGATTCTTTGCTGGCAATCGTCGGCGAGTCAAGTAATTGCAACAACACTTGATTTAAATCATCGGGTTCTTCGACTGAGGCGCGGTTCAATTCCTGCATATCTTTTAAATACGCGGGTTCCTTCATTGCCCGGTCATAGAGCGGCGCCCTGGCCGTCAGGGCCTCCGGCGGGATTTCGCAAACCACCACGTCGTTTTCCTTGACCCGCATTATTTTATCGGCGATTACCCTGCCGATTTTGACCGCATTGACGTTCCATTTTTTCAAGATGCCTAAAGCTTCCGATTCTTTTCCCTCAATCAGGATTGCCAGCATTCTCTCTTGGGATTCCGACAAAAGAACTTCATAGGCGCTCATCCCTTTTTCGCTCCGGGGCACCAGGGCCACGTCTATTTCGATGCCTGTCCCGCTCCGGGACGCCGTCTCGCACGAAGAACAGGTCAGCCCGGCGGCGCCCATATCCTGCATGCCCACAACGAGCCTTTTTTCGATCAACTCCAGGCAGGCCTCTCTCAAGCGCAGGCCCAGTTCCGGGTCGCCGATCGCCACCGAACCTTTATTTGACGCGGACTCCTCCGTAATCGCCTTGGAGGCGAAGCTGGCCCCGCCGACACCGTCCCGGCCCGTATCCTTGCCTATGTAATACACGGCATTCCCCACTCCGGATGCGGCGCCTTTAACAATATTGTTCTGGGCCACAAGGCCGACCACAAAGGCGTTGACCAGGGGGTTCCCCTCATAACTCTCATCGAAACAGGTTTCGCCGCCAACCGCATTGATCTTGGCGGTATTGGCGTAATGCGCCAGCCCCCTGATGACTTCCTTAAACAGCCATTTAACTTTTCCGTTGTCCAGACTCCCGAATCGCAGTGCCGCCAGGCCGGCCACGGGCCTGGCCCCCATCGTGAATATGTCCCGCAAACATCCGCCTATGCCTGTGGCCGAGGCCTCAAAGGGCTCCACGGCCGAAGGGTGATTATGCGATTCCATCTTAAAGACAACCGCCAATCCGTCGCCGATATCAACGGCCCCGGAATTTTCCTCGCCGGCGCCGACCAGCACATGTTTGCCTTTGGTGGGAAACAACTTGAAAAGCTTGCGTGAATTCTTATAACTGCAATGCTCCGACCACATTGCCGAAAATACGCCCAGCTCCGTAAAATTAGGGCATCGTCCCAGCAATTCCTTGATCTGATTAAATTCTATTTCGGTAAGCCCCAGATTTTTGGCCGTTTCCACATCAACTTTAACTTCCGCTTCCATGGTTTTAACTCCTATAATACGTAATGGACTCGGGGCGCACTGCATGCTCCTTAAGCCCGTCTGTTGCCGCCTGAAAACTCCTTCAAGGCCGTATTACAACGCAAATCCTTTGCAAATAAAAGAAAAAAGTAAAAGCCTTACGGGAAGTGGATTGCCCGGCCAATTTATTGATTCTAAAGAGCTTGAAATGCCCACGCTATTGGTTAATTATACATTCGGACATTTCGGGCAGGTCGGGAGCCAGCAAATGAAAAATTATAAAACAACAACCGGCGTGCCGGAAGCCGACAAACTGATCGGCGATATTCTCGTGGGTGACAACATCGTCTGGGAGGTGAATTCAGGCGCGCCCATTGACCGGTTCGTCTCCGGGTTCATTGCGGCATGTGAGCGTCAGAAGGCGTCCGTGGTATATGTGAGTTTCAACCGCTCGCCGCAGGCGATTGCCGGGGAATATGCCGGGTTGATGTCAGAAGGCCGGTTCACGCTGGTTGACTGTTTTTCATCGGGCAAGGGCAATCGCGACAGCATGTTTCTTGATTTTTTCAAAGGGGCTTCCTGCCCCGCGATTCACGTCAAGGAAACTTCTGATCCCGCCGGGCTTGAGGCTGTTCTGATGGAACTGGGCGCGCGCGGCTGTGTCGGATATGTTTTCGACAGTCTCACCGGCATGCTCGATCTGTGGGGCGACGAAGAAAAGGTGCTCCGGTTTTTCGGCCACTATTGTCCGCGACTTTTTGACCTGAATACAATCGCCTACTGGTTGCTTGAGAAGGATGCGCATTCCGCTCCGTTCCTGGCCAAAGTACGCCATATAACCCAGGTTGTGCTGGATGTTTCGGTGTCACAAGGCGTGCACACCCTGACGATCAGGAAAGCAAGTAATCGCCGCTGTGAACATGTCGGCATTCCCCAGCAATTAATTCTGCAAGACGGGACAATTAGTGTGGCCGTCGAGACTCGGGAAGGACGTGAACTTGGCCTGTTGACCAGAATGGGCGCGGTATTGGGTAGCGCCCTTGATCCGAACTCGTTTTTCGAGCAAACCATGGAGGCTTTGGCCAACGAACTCGGCATGGTTCGAGGGACCCTCGTCCTCCTGGATAAAGCCTCCAATAAATTAAAGATCGTCGCGGCCCATGGTCTTTCGGACGAGGAGCAGTCCCGGGGACAATACGCGATTGGCGAGGGGATAACAGGGCAGGTTGTAGAAACCGGGGTTGCCGAAATAATTCCCGACATAGGCAAGGACAGGCGTTTTCTCAACCGGACGGTTGCCCGCAAAAGAGACACAGCCAATCCGGTTGCTTTTATTTGTGTCCCTTTGAAAGTCGATGATGAAGTCGTGGGCGCCTTGAGCGTGGATCGTCCTTTTGCCTTTGAAAGCGCGCTTCAAAAAGACCTGAGATTGCTTTCGATCGTGGCCGCCATCGTTTCGCAAGCCCTGAAGATCAACCATCTGATCCGGGTGGAAAAGGAGGAAATCCTGGCCCGCGACCAGGGGCGGCTGAAGGAACTCCGTGGCCGCTATCGCCTCGATAACGTGATCGGCGAGAGCGAAGCTATTCGCAAGGTTATGGCCATGGCGGCCACGGCGGCAAAATCGCGGGCCTCCATCCTTGTCACCGGTGAAACCGGAACGGGTAAGGAATTGGTTGCCAAGGTGGTTCATTATAACAGCACCCGGATCTCGGGACCCTTGATCAAGGTCAATTGCGGGGCGCTTCCGGAAGATTTGCTCGAATCGGAACTTTTCGGGCATGTCAAGGGTGCGTTCACGGGCGCCTTGCATGACAGGAAAGGACGCTTCGAAATGGCGGAGGGCGGCACCCTATTCCTGGATGAAATCGGAGAAATGAGTCCGCGGCTTCAGGTTAAACTTCTGCGCGTTATTCAGGAACGGGAATTCGAACCGGTCGGTAGTCCGCGGACGGTCGCGGTTGACGTGCGCGTCGTTACGGCGACCAACAAGGATCTCAGGGAAGAAGTGCGCAGGGGTCGTTTTCGGGAAGACCTCTATTATCGTCTGAATGTGATTCCAATCCACTTGCCGCCCCTGCGTGAGCGCCGGGAGGATATCCCCTTGCTGATCAACCATTTCCTGGAGAAATTCAACCGGGAAAACCACAAGAATGTTCGGAAATTGTCCCGGAAAGTGCTCGATATCCTCCTGGATTATCCCTGGCCCGGCAATGTGCGCGAGTTGGAAAATTGCATGGAACGCGTGGTGGTAATGATCGAGGGGGATGCGTTATCGGCCGATTTGTTGCCAATTGAAATCCTCGATCATAATCGCCAGGGCTGTCTCAAGCGTAAAAAACCGTCCGCCACCGATCTTTTCGATATCCGGATGGCGGCGGAACGGTATTGCGCCGGTACGGCTGATCTGGCATCAGCCAGGACCATTCTTCTGCAAACGATGGAGGATGTCGTAATTCGCCATGGTCTTCTGAAAAAAGTCAGTCAACGGGACCTGGCCGTGAAGCTGGGCATCAGCCGGATGACATTGCGCAAAAAATTGCAGGCATATGACCTGAAGTGAAGCTCCCCGCCTGCCATCCATAGCTCCTGGAGCGAAGCAAGGTCCGCCCTCCGTCTCGTCCTCCGTCTTGTCCACCATAGCTCCGGGAGCAAAGGCGGAAGCCCCTTGGGCGAAGCAGGGGCTGGCGTCAAACCGATTCTGAAATGCTGGATGGAGTTGAGTTGAGATGAAATGGCAAGAGTTGAGAAAATCGCGGCGATTTCCGAAGTTTCATCTGTAGTTGGCTTTCTCTGCTTTATTTCGTGGTCAAGAACCACGCCTTTGTGGATGGCAACAAGCGCATCGGCGTGTTCTTGTTCATCTGGTTCCTCGACGGCAACGGCCTCGTTGCAACCCTCCCGGGAATGACTGAGCACGACCCGAAAAACCCAGGTGGCGTGTCGCTGGCCTTCGGCTGTCTGGACCATCGTCCCACGCCCAAAGCCCACTTGGATTTCCTCGCCCGGCACGCATTCCAACCATTCAAAACGTTCCGGGTGGGTCTTGCTCAGCCGACGAACATAGCGCTTAACGGATTGATAATATCCTCGAAAGCCATACTCCCCGACCAAATCCTGGTAGATCCGTTGTCCGCTGAGATCCTTATCCAGCCAGGCGATGATCGAGTTCCGGAAGGGCTCGCACTGACTTGGTCGCCCAGCATGACTTGCTATTGCCGGGGTCAAAATGGCCGGTTTTGATTCGACCCTATGTGGCTGGTTTTAACCGACCCTTGACAGCAACCCTCCTCCGAGATCATCCACTACCAGATTGAGGACAGCCGTGCAGGTAATCCCGCCGCAAGACTTACCAACAGCCCGTGGCTACCCAATAGCCCATGTCTAATATTTAGACCACGCATACCCCCTCTGGCCATCTTGGCTCAAACCAGGCTTTAAAGCGTTACATCTTAATCCCCATCAGATTACGCCTTATCCCGCGCGAAGCCTGCACTCGAATTATGTCCGTTGGCACGAGTTGTGCTATAACATATGGGTGTAGGTGCAAAGTAATTACAGGCTGGAACGGTGACGTTGAAAGGGAGTGGCTAATGGTAAGCATTAAGCCATTTTCAGAAAGAATGACAGTATGACAGGATTATCCTGTCAAATTTCTTCTGCAGATAGCTAAATAGTTACGCCATCGGCTGAGGCGCATTTTTGTTGGCACTTTTTCCGTAAAGATACACGTTTTTGCGAGTATGTTTTGGTAGGGCGAGGCGGCCTACTCCGCCAAAGTAAAGCCTTCTGGCTGGAAGGCGTCGCCCTACCATAATTGGGTTGCGGGCATAAGCCCGCTTTAACTCTTTCTGGAGCGGAGTAATTACAAAATAATAATAGCAAGGAGTAATGGTCATGGTAAAAAGCGCGAAAAAAACGGCGGCATGCGAGCGCGCGGCGGCGAACGTGTCGGACTATTTCGGAGAGAATGTCTTTAACACGAAGACCATGCGGAACTATCTCTCCAACCGGGCATACCGGTCGCTATTAGCAACGATAGTTTCCGGGGAGAACTTGGATGCCGGCATTGCGGATGAAGTCGCTGACGCGATGAAGACCTGGGCGCTTTCCAAGGGCGCGACCCATTACACGCATTGGTTCCAGCCGCTGACCGGGTCCACTGCGGAAAAGCACGACTCGTTTATCCAGCCCGACGAAGATGGTGGAGTCGTCATGAATTTTACCGGCAAGGAGCTGATCAAGGGTGAACCGGATGCGTCGAGTTTTCCATCGGGCGGCCTGCGCGCCACGTTCGAAGCGCGCGGCTATACCGGTTGGGATCCCACGAGCCCGGCGTTCATCAAGGAATCGCCGAACGGCGCCACGCTGTGCATTCCGACGATTTTCTGCGGCTGGAACGGGGAGGCGCTCGACAAGAAGACCCCGCTGCTACGCTCAATGCACGCGCTATCCACGCAGGTGTGCAGGCTCGGAAAGCTCTTTGGCATTGATTGCGAAGGCAAGCGGGCTTATGGGACACTTGGCCCGGAGCAGGAGTACTTCCTCATAGACAAGAAATACTACCAGAAGCGACTGGATTTAATACAGACCGGCCGAACGCTGTTTGGTTGCAGGCCCGCGAAGCATCAGCAGATGGAAGATCATTATTTCGGTTCGATCAAACCGCGCATAATGGCATTCATGCAGGACCTTGATCGCGAGTTGTGGCGGCTGGGAGTGCCGGCCAAGACAAGGCACAACGAAGTCTCCCCGGCTCAATTCGAGATAGCCCCGGTTTTCGAGGAACTCAACCTGGCGATTGATCACAACATGGTTGCAATGGATGTTCTAAAGGAAACCGCGGACAGGCACGGCTTGACCTGTCTGTTGCACGAGAAGCCGTTTGCCGGCGTCAACGGGTCGGGCAAGCACAACAACTGGTCGGTATGCGGACCGGACGGCAAGAACTGGCTCACGCCCGGCGAGAATCCGCACGACAACGCGAAGTTCCTGGTAATGATCGTTGCCTTGATGAAGGCCGTTGACACTCACGCTGACCTGCTGAGGGCAACCGTTGCCACGGCGGGCAACGATCACAGGCTTGGCGCGAACGAGGCGCCGCCCGCGATCGTCTCGATCTTCCTCGGCGAGCAGCTCACGGACGTCATCGCGCAGATCGAAAAAGGCGCGGTCAAGGGATCGAAGAAGGGCGGAACAATCAAGGTCGGCGTGTCGTCTCTGCCGACTCTTCCGCGTGACGCGACGGACCGCAACAGAACTTCGCCGTTTGCGTTTACCGGCAACAAGTTCGAGTTCCGCGCGGTCGGATCGAATCAGAGCTGTGCCGGATCCAATGTGGCCCTCAATACCATCGTGGCCGAGGCGCTGGACGAGATCTGCGCGCGGCTTGAGGCGGAAGCGAAGGCCGGCAAGGACTTCAACGCTTCCGTGCAGGCCCTGTTGCAGAACCTTGTCAAGAAACATAAACGCATTCTGTTCAACGGCGACAACTATACCGCGGAGTGGCAGAAAGAAGCGAGGCGGCGTGGATTGCCGAACGTCCGGAAGACACCGGAAGCCCTCAAGGCGCTGATCAGGCCGGATGCGGTTGCTTTGATGGAGAAGCATCATGTGCTGAGCAAGCGCGAGTTGCATTCGAGGTATGACGTTTATCTGCACACTTATCACGCGACGGTTGAGATAGAAGCGAATTGCGCGTTGACAATTGCCCGCACATTCCTGGTGCCTGCCGTGATGCGGTATGCCAAGGAGTTGTCTGAGTCGCTCGGTGGTGTCAAGGCGGCCGGCGGCGGCAAACAGCCGGAGAGCGCGAAACTTCTCAAGGAAGTCAGTGGCGGGTGCGATCTGATGCTCAAACGCTCGGCGGAACTTGAAAAGGCGGTGAAAGATAAGTCGGCGGACAAGATGCTGGAGGGGATGGCCCGTCTGCGGGCGGTCGCCGATTTGATGGAAGGGGTTGTGCCGCACGACAGGTGGCCGTTGCCTTCTTATGCTGACATGATGTTCATGCTGTGAGGACTGCGGCAGTTGAATCCGAAAGTTGCATAGCCCGCCTTAGTCATGTTCGAGAATGGGAGAGTGACGAATGGAGCCTGGCCAGTGTCTTTATGATTCTCGTTATGAACACGACGCCTGTGGCGTGGGGTTTGTCGTCAATATTGATGGGACCAAATCCCATGAGATCGTCGTGCGCGGCATCAGGGTCCTGGAAAACCTGTTGCATCGCGGAGCGGCCGGCGGCGACGAGAAAACCGGCGACGGCGCCGGCCTTCTGGTCCAAGTACCGGACTTTTTTTTGCGACGCGTATGCGGCGCATCGGGGCTGAATCTACCACCTGCCGGCAAATACGGCGTTGGCATGCTCTTCCTTCCAAGGGAACAAAGGCTTGCCGGACAATGCCGGGCAATGTTTGAGGAGATTGTTCGCGAGGAAGGTTTGCCTTTCCTCGGATGGCGGGATGTTCCCAACGATCCTTCCGTGCTCGGCGTCAAGGCGCGCGAAGAGCAACCGCTAATAATTCAATGCTTTATCGGCGGCGTGGCGGACGATTCGGTTATTATGGAGCGCAAGCTCTATGTTGTCAGGAAGCTGGCGGAGCGGCGCATCGAGGCCAAACTGCGTCCAGGCGCCAAATTTTATGTTCCCAGTCTTTCGTGCCGGACGGTGGTCTATAAAGGATTGTTGCTGGGCACCCAGCTGGGCCAATTTTACGCCGACCTTACAGCTCCGGATTTTATAAGCGCCGTTGCGGTTGTCCATCAGCGCTACAGCACGAACACCTTTCCATCCTGGAAACTGGCACAGCCCTTTCGTTACCTGGCGCATAACGGGGAAATCAACACGCTCCGGGGCAACATCCGGCACATGCAGGCGCGCGAGAAACTTTTGGGTTCTCATCGTCTGAATGGGGCCATCGAGAAACTCCTGCCCATTATTGATGCCGAAAGCAGTGATTCCGGATGTCTGGACAATGTTTTGGAGCTTTTGGTGGCTGCGGGCCGGGATATCCCCCACGCCATGATGATGCTGATTCCACAGGCCTGGGGCCCAAAATATCCCATGGGACCGGATTTGCGAGGCTTCTTCGAATACAATTCGGGATTGATGGAACCCTGGGATGGACCGGCGTCCGTGGCATTTACGGATGGTTCCGTTACAGGCGCGCTCCTGGACCGCAACGGGCTCCGGCCTTGCCGGTACACGATTACCAAGAACGGCTTTATGGTCCTGGCTTCTGAAACCGGCGTTTTGCATTTTGCTCCCGACGAAATCGCCGAAAAAGGCGCACTGCGCCCCGGCGAAATGATTTTGGTGGATTTGAACAAGCGACGGGTATTGAAGGATAAAGAGATCAAAAACGATTATGCGCGGAGATTGCCGTATCGGCGCTGGGTTGAAGAGAACAAAATCATGCTCCACGGCTTGTTCAACGCTGTGGCCCCGGTGGTTCCGGATACGACGCGTTTGCTCATGCGTCAGAAGTTGTTTGGCTATACCCGTGAGGATTTGGAAATTGTGATCCGGGTCATGGCCTCCAAGGCGCATGAACCCATCGGATCCATGGGCTGTGACACACCACTGGCGGTTCTGTCCGAAAAGCCGCAAATGCTGTATGCCTACTTCAAACAGTTGTTCGCCCAGGTCACCAACCCGCCCATAGATCCGATCCGCGAAGAGCTGGTCATGTCGCTCATGACTTTCATGGGCAACCCGGCCAATATACTTGTGGACAGTTCCCGGCATAGCCGGTTGATAAAACTCAGGCATCCCATTCTTGCCAACGAAGATTTGGGGCGAATCAAATCGCTGAACCTGAAAGATTTTGCGGTTGCCACATTGCCCATTGGCTTCCCTGCCGGCGGGACGGCGGAAGCACTCGAGACAGCCATAGATCAATTATGCCGGGAAACAGAATCGGCGATCAACGCGGGGCAATCGGTGATCCTTTTGAGTGACCGGGATTTAGCCCCCGACCTGATCCCTATTCCCGCCCTGTTAGCGGTCTCGGCGGTCAACCAGGCGGTGGTGCGGATGGGTAAACGAACCGGCGCGGCGTTAATTCTGGAAACCGGGGAACCCCGCGAGGTGCATCATTTTGCCCTGCTCTTGGGCTACGGCGCGACGGCGATCAATCCCTACCTGGCCTTTGATATTGTGGCGGATATGGCGGGCAAAAAACTGCTGGAAGGCCGGATTGGGGTCACCCAGGCTTTGGAGAACTACATCCAGGCATCCTGCAGGGGTTTGCTGAAATTGATGTCGAAAATGGGCATCTCGACACTGCGGAGTTATCGAAGCGCCCAGGTTTTCGAAGCGGTCGGATTAAACGCCACGCTGACAGATCGCTACTTTCCCGGCACGGCCTCCCGAATCCAGGGAATCGGGATAGCGGAAATCGCCGCCGAAGCCGCCGCGCGCTACGCGGCGGCCCATGATCGTTCACCCGGCGCACAGCGGTTTCTCCCCGGCGGAGGCCGCTATCGCTACCGCAAGGATGGCGAGCGCCATCTCTGGACACCGGAATCCATAACCAAGCTCCAGTGCGCGACGAGGAATAATGACTTCCGCCTATACCGGGAATATGCGGCGCTCATTAACGATCAAACCCGACAGACCGTCACCTTGCGGGGGCTGTTCAAATTCAAAGAACGGCAAGCCATTCCGCTTGTGGATGTTGAACCGGCCGGCGAGATCATGAAGCGTTTTGTGACTTCCGCCATGTCATTCGGTTCGATCAGCCGGGAGGCTCACGAGACGCTCGCGATTGCCATGAATCGCATCGGCGCCATGAGCAACAGCGGGGAAGGCGGTGAAGATCCTGGCCGGGACGAACCATTACCCGGCGGTGACAACCGCTGTAGTGCGGTCAAGCAGGTGGCCAGCGGCCGGTTCGGGGTGACCACGGAATACCTGGTGCATGCCCGCGAATTGCAAATTAAGATGGCGCAAGGCGCCAAACCCGGGGAGGGCGGACAATTGCCCGGGTTCAAGGTCAACCCGGAGATTGCGCGCGTGCGGCATACCACGCCGGGGGTGACGCTTATTTCGCCGCCGCCGCATCACGATATTTACTCCATCGAAGACATTAAACAGCTCATTTTTGATTTAAAGAACGTGAATCCCACCGCCAAGGTTTCTGTAAAATTAGTCTCCGAAGCCGGGGTGGGAACCATTGCCACCGGCGTGGCTAAAGGCGGCGCCGACAAGGTGCTCATCAGCGGGCATGACGGGGGCACCGGGGCTTCGCCGCTTTCCTCGATCCACTTTGCGGGCGTCCCGTGGGAACTCGGGCTTGCGGAAACGCAGCAGGCGCTCATGCTTAACAATCTGCGCGGGCGTATCCGTCTCCAGGTGGACGGCCAGATGAAAACCGGTCGGGATGTGATCATCGCGGCCTTGCTGGGGGCCGAGGAGTTCGGTTTTGCAACCGCGCCGCTGGTAGTGTGCGGTTGCGTGATGATGCGGAAATGCAATGAGAATATTTGTCCCGTGGGGATCGCGACGCAGAATCCTGAATTACGGAAACGCTTTACCGGGAAGCCGGAACACGTCGTCAACTTCTTCACGATGATTGCCGAGGAGGTCCGGGAATACCTGGCGCGCCTAGGCTTTCGCCGGCTGGATGACCTGATCGGCCGCAGTGACATGCTGGAAGTCAACGATGCCATCAAATTCTGGAAAGCCAAACACCTCGACTTTACGTCTATCTTCTGTCGCGTTGGTGGAAAAAACGCTTCCCGCTGTGTGGAAAATCAGCCTTGCGAACTATCGGGTGTCATCGATAAAAAATTGATCGAACTGGCCAAGCCTGCCCTGGAGAAGCGTGAAGCCGTCGTGATTAAAATGCCTGTCCGGAATGTCAACCGGGCCGTGGGAACGATGTTGTCCGGTGAAATGGCGCGCAGATATGCCGGGGCTGGATTGCCCGATGATACCATTGTGTGCCGGTTCAAGGGATCTGCCGGCCAGAGTTTTGGCGCATTCGGCGCCAAGGGGCTGACCCTGAGGCTTGAGGGCGATGCCAACGATTATCTGGGAAAAGGTCTTTCCGGCGCCAGGATCGTTGTCGTGCCGCCTGCCGGAACAGGCTTCGATCCTTCCGTCAATACGATTGGCGGCAATGTGTTCCTGTATGGGGCCACGGCGGGCGAAGCTTATATTTACGGCCAAGTGGGAGAACGCTTTGCGATCCGGAACAGCGGGGCCTATGCCGTGGTCGAGGGGGTGGGCGATCATGCCTGCGAATACATGACCGGGGGCCGGGTGGTGGTGCTCGGCAAAACCGGGGTGAATTTTGCCGCGGGGATGAGCGGCGGCATCGCCTACGTTTACGATCCGGATGGCGACTTTGACAGCCGTTGCAACCTGGAAATGATTGACTTGGATATGATCGCCGACGCCACGGATATCGCCGAACTGAGGGCCATGATTCAAAAGCATTTTGAATATACCGGGAGCGGCAAGGCCGGGTATATCCTGGCGCACTGGCCGGAATCCCTGGCCCTGTTCGTCAAGGTGTTTCCCATGGAATACCGGCGCGCCCTCGGCCGGATGAGCAAAGATGATGAAGCCAGCGAACGGGAGGGCCTGATTGATGGGTAAAACAGGCGGATTCCTGGAACACCCCCGACGCGAACCCGGCTATCGTCCCGTGGCCGAGCGGGTCAAAGATTTCAAGGCCGTTGAAATTCCAATCCCGGTTGATGCGCTCCATGCCCAGCTCGGGCGTTGCATGGAATGCGGCACGCCGTTCTGCCACGGCTACGGTTGTCCGCTGGAAAGCGTGATCCCGGAAGTGAACGAGATGGCCTGGCAGGACCGCTGGGAGGAAGCGCTGGCGCTACTGCTGGCAAGCAATCCTTTCCCGGAATTCACGGCACGCCTGTGCCCGGCGCTTTGCGAAGCGGCCTGTGTGCTTGCGATCAATGACGGCGCGGTCACGATCCGGCAAATCGCGCTGGCGATCGTCGAAAGGGGGTTCGCCGCAGGCTATCTGAAGCCGGCGCCACCGGCGAAACGTTTGGAGGAAAAGATTGCGGTTATTGGATCCGGCCCGGCCGGCCTGGCCGTGGCCGATGCCCTCAACAAGGCCGGCTACCCGGTGGTTGTTTATGAGCGCGCCGCAAAGGCCGGCGGAATATTGCGCTACGGCATCCCGGACTTCAAGCTCGAAAAATGGATCGTCGACCGGCGGATCCGGCTCATGGAAGAAGAGGGCGTTCATTTCGAAACCGGGGTCGCCCTCGGGTCCGATATCTCCAGCAAATATCTCGCCGGCCGCTTCGCCGCGATCTGCCTGTGCGGCGGCGCCAGCGAACCCAGGAATTTAACGGCGCCGGGACGCGACCTGGCGGGCATTCATTTTGCCATGGACTATCTTGTCGCCCAGAATAAAAAAAAATCCGGCGAATGGTTGAACGGCGCGGCGAAACTCAACGCCCATGGTAAAAAAGTTGTGGTCATCGGCGGCGGCGACACGGGCGCCGACTGCCTTGGCACCGCCGTGCGGCAAGGCGCCCAAAGCGTTGTCCAACTGGAAATCATGCCCGAGCCGCCCCGGGCGCGGCCCGCCGCCACGCCCTGGCCAATGTGGCCGTTAATCCGGCGTGATTCTTCCAGTCACGCGGAGGGAGGCGAGCGGCGCTGGGGGGTTGCCACCACCCGGTTCATCGGCCGGCAGGGCCGTATCGCGGGACTGGAATGTATTGAGGTCGCTTCATTGCGCCGGGCGGATGGGCGGGTTGAAACACTGCCGCGGCCGGGGACGGAATTCGAATTGCCGGCGGACATGGCGCTCCTGGCCCTGGGTTATGAAGTAGGCGGCGTTCCGCCGCTTGCAGAATATCTCCAGCTGGCCTGCGATCAGCGCGGCCGGCTTGTGCTGGATGGACGGCATATGGCCAGCGTGCCCGGGGTGTTCGCCGCCGGGGATATGCATGGCGGACCGTCGCTGGTCAGCCGGGCGATGGCCGACGGGTTGGCGGCGGCGCGTGGGATCGTTCGTTACCTGCGGGCCGATCAATCAGACCCGGCCGCTGGGCCAGCGCATAAAACTGAAGGATGCGTTAACCCGGGCCGGACAACAGGCCGGCGCGTTTCCCGGCAAGGGCGGAATGCCGGCAAAGGTTGCGAGAATGGCCGGATTAATAAAAACCGGATTAATAAAAGCTTGCGTTATTAATGCCGCGTTGTTAGGCTTGCCGCCCAGTTGGTGGCAGTTCCTTGATCGCTTGCGCCCCGGCCGGACGGACGGCATGAATCGTTTGTTTTGTTTCCTGATTATGGCGTTATTCGCCTGAAGATTTGCGGAAGGAACGAAGTCTTGGCTTGCAATGATCCAACAGAAAAACCGCGGGAGGCGTGCGGGCTTTGCGGTGTTTACGGCGTGCCGGATGCGGCGCCACTGATTTACCAGGGCCTGTTTGCGCTCCAGCATCGCGGCCAGGAAGGCGCGGGAATCGTCACCAGCGACGGCCGGCGGGTGCGCTCGATCAAGGGACTGGGATTAGTCAACGACATTTTTTCGGCCGGGTCCTGGGCGGAGTTGCCGGGCCACGCCGGGATCGGGCATGTGCGCTATTCCACGACCGGTTCCTCCCGGATCCAGAACGTCCAGCCGCTGGTCGTGGAATGCAGTGACGGCATCTGGGCCATCGCCCACAACGGCAACTTAGTCAATGCCGGGAGCCTGCGCCGGATGTACCGGGAAGCCGGCGCGATTTTCCAGACCAGCACGGACAGCGAAGTCCTGGTGCATTTGCTGGCCGACCCGATGTATCGCTCGCGGCCGCTCCGGGTGGCGCGCGCCTTGAATGAGCTCCAAGGCGCCTTCTCGTTTCTGCTGATGACCAGGGATCGGGTTATGGCGGCGCGGGATCCGTTTGGATTCAAGCCGCTGTCGATCGGGAGACTAAGTAAAGGGTATGTCTTTGCCAGCGAAACCTGCGCACTGGACCAGATGGGCGCGGAATATGTCCGGGATGTCCAGCCCGGTGAGCTGGTGGTGGCGGACAAGGACGGCCTGACCTTTACGCAATTCACCGCCGCGCCGGGCGGAGGCCAGGCCCAATGCATATTCGAGCACGTCTATTTTGCCCGGCCGGACAGCCAGGTTTTCGGCGAGAGCGTCCACGGCATCCGCTGTCAGCTTGGCTTGCGCCTGGCCAGGGAACAGCCGGCCACCGCGGATATTGTCATCCCGGTGCCCGACAGCGGCAACGCGGCGGCGCTGGGCTACTCGCGGGGGAGCGGCATTCCGCTGGACCATGGCTTTATCCGGAACCATTACGTGGGCCGGACGTTCATCATGCCGGAAGCGCACCAGCGGTCCGAAAGCGCGGACATGAAGCTGGCGGTGGTGCGGGGCGTGGTGAACGGCAAACGGGTGGTGGTGGTGGACGACTCCATCATTCGCGGGACCACGGCCTGCCGTCGCGTGGCCGCGTTAAAGCAGGCAGGGGCCCGGGAAATCCACCTGCGGATCGCGTGCCCGCCGGTGATGCACCCCTGCTTTTTCGGCATCGATTTCCCGACGCAGTCGGAACTGATTGCCGGGCGGCGTTCCATCGACGAGATCTGCCGTTTTCTCGGCGCGGATTCGCTGGGGTATTTGAGTCAGGAAGGCCTGCTGGCGCCTTTTCGATTTCCCCGCGCCTACTGCACCGCCTGTTTTTCCGGGCAGTACCCGGTTGAAGTCGGGGCTGTGCTGGGCAAGAAGGAATTAGAGGAAGGCGCCCCGCTGGAACGTGGGCGGTAAATAGGAGACACAATGAATTCTACGCCGCATGTGACCAAGCATATCTTTATTACCGGCGGCGTGGTGTCATCGCTCGGCAAGGGCATCACAGCAGCGTCGCTGGGGCTCCTGCTGTCCCGACGGGGCTACCGCGTCCGCATGCAGAAGCTGGATCCCTATCTCAACGTGGATGCCGGCACCATGTCTCCTTTTCAGCACGGTGAAGTGTATGTGACTGCCGACGGGGCGGAAACGGACCTGGACCTGGGTCATTACGAACGGATTGCAGGGGTTGCCTGCACGCGCGACAGCAATTATACTACCGGCCGCATTTACAGCGCGGTCATTGCCCGCGAGCGGCAGGGGGGCTACCTCGGCAAAACCGTCCAGGTGGTCCCGCATATCACCGACGAAATCAAGGCGGCGATCAGCGCGCTCGACGGCGACGAGGTGGATATTGCCATCACCGAGATCGGGGGCACAGCCGGAGATATCGAATCCCTGCCTTTCCTGGAAGCCATTCGCGAGTACCGCCAGGCCATCGGGCGCCGGAACGGCTTGTTTATTCACCTGACGCTCGTGCCTTTCATCAAGGCGGCGGGCGAGCTGAAGACCAAGCCGTCCCAGCAGTCGGTGGGCATCCTGCGGACCATTGGCATCATTCCTGATATCCTGGTATGCCGCTGTGAACAACATTTGACGCGCGAGCACCGGGAAAAAATGGCCATGTTTTGCAACGTCGAGCTGAACCTGGTTATCGAGGAAATGGACGTGGAGCACTCGATTTACGAGGTGCCGCTTGACTTGGCGCGGCAGAGCGCGGACGTCTATATCCTGGAAATGCTGAACCTTCACGTGCGCCCATTGGCAATGCAGGACTGGGAAGCCATGCTGGCTGCGCAATTGAATCCGGACGCCGGCGCCGTCGAAATCGCCGTGGTCGGCAAATATGTCAGCCTGAGAGACGCCTATAAGAGCATTTACGAGGCCCTGACGCATGCCGGCATAGCGCGGCGTGTTGAAGTCAATATCCGCCGGGTCGAGTCCGAGGATATTGAGAAAAAAGGTTGCGATCAGTTGCTCAAGGATGTCCAGGGCATCCTGGTCCCCGGCGGATTCGGAGACCGCGGCATCGAGGGCAAGATTGCGGCGGTGCGATATGCGCGCACCCGCGGCGTGCCGTTCCTGGGCATCTGCCTCGGCATGCAGTGCGCCCTGGTCGAATTTGCCCGCAATGTGTGCGGCCTGGAGCGGGCCAACAGCACGGAATTCGAGCCGCAAACCCCGCACCCCGTTGTGGATCAGATGGAGGATCAGAAGCGTCATTCGGCCAAGGGCGGCACTATGCGGCTCGGACTATTTCCCTGCGCCCTGGGCGAAGCGACGAAGTCCCGCTCGGCGTATGGTGTGGCCGAAGTTGCCGAACGGCATCGGCACCGCTACGAGTTCAACAACCGCTATCGCGAACAGATAGAAGCGCGGGGCATGGTCTTTGCGGGGATCAATCCGGCGTCAAACCTCGTCGAAGTCATCGAACTGGCGGACCACCCGTGGTTTGTAGCGTGCCAGTTTCACCCCGAGTTTCAGTCTGCGCCTTTGAAGGCGCATCCGTTATTTAACCGGTTTATTGGCGCGGCCATGGAGTTTCACGAGCCGAAGGCGCACAAGACAGACGCCGGAGGACCGACGCCGGACGCCGGATTGAAAATTGTATAGGAATTTTCCGCCAGAGGCGGCCTGATGTGAATCGAAAATCGGCAATCGTAAATCGAAAATTCCGTCATGCCTAAAAGAACCGACATAAAGAAGATCATGCTGATAGGGTCCGGCCCGATCGTGATCGGCCAGGCCTGCGAGTTCGACTATTCCGGCGTTCAGGCCTGCAAAGCGCTCAAGGAGGAGGATTACGAAGTTGTTCTCGTAAACAGCAATCCCGCGACGATCATGACCGATCCCGAATTTGCGGATCGCACCTACATTGAGCCGCTGACGAGGGAAATCCTCACTGAAATCATCCGACGGGAACGGCCGGATGCTCTGCTTCCCACGCTCGGCGGCCAAACGGCGTTGAATCTTGCCATGGAACTGGACCAGAGCGGTATTTTGAGCCGCTACGGAGTCGAGATGATCGGCGCCTGCGCCGAGGTCATCCGCAAGGCCGAAAACAGGCTCCTGTTTAAGAATGCGGCGGCTAAAGCGGGGTTGGCATCGCCCAAAAGCGGCGCGGCCCGCACACTCGAAGAAGCCCGCCGTATAGGCAAGGAAATCGGCGCATATCCTTTGATAATCCGGCCCGGCTTTACCCTCGGCGGAATCGGCGGAGGCATTGCGAGGAACGATGAAGAATTCGAGAAAATCGTTGGGCGCGGTTTGTTTTTCAGCCCCATCTCGGAAATCCTGATTGAGGAATCGGTCATCGGATGGAAGGAATTCGAGCTTGAGGTGATGCGCGACAACCGTGATAACTGCGTGATCGTCTGCTCGATTGAAAACCTCGATCCCATGGGCATTCATACGGGCGACAGCATAACCGTGGCACCGGCGCAGACCCTTACGGACCGCGAATACCAGCTGATGCGGGACGCGGCCATAGCCGTCATGCGCGAGATAGGGGTGAATACCGGCGGATCAAACGTGCAGTTCGCGGTGAACCCGGAAGACGGCCGGATGCTCGTCATAGAAATGAACCCCAGGGTTTCCCGCTCAAGTGCGCTGGCTTCCAAGGCCACCGGGTTTCCCATTGCCAAAATTGCGGCCAAGCTGGCGGTCGGCTACACACTCCCCGAAATCCGCAACGATATCACCAGGAAAACTCCCGCCTGTTTCGAACCGGCCGTTGATTACGTAGTGACCAAGATTCCGCGCTTTGCGTTCGAAAAATTTGCCGCCACCGACGATACGCTTGGAACCCAGATGAAATCGGTCGGCGAGACTATGGGTATCGGCCGAACTTTTAAGCAATCCCTCCAGAAGGCCTTGCGTTCGCTTGAAACGGGACATGCCGGATTCGGCGCGGATCGCGAAGCGGAACGGATTTTTAAAGGCAAGTCGGAGCCGGAGATCGAAGCGTTGTTGACGAGGCCGACCGCGGACAGAATCTTTTATATTCACGATACATTCAGAGCCGGCTGGTCCGTCGAGCGCGTGCGGCAGCTTACCGGCATTGATCCCTGGTTCCTGGAACAGATGGCGGAGCTGGCCGCCTACGAGGATGAAATAAGGAGCGCCGGCTCGCTCGAAGGTCTTAAGCAGGACGCCGCATTGTTTCGGCAGGCCAAGGAGTTCGGTTATTCGGACCGGCAGATCGCCTTCCTATTGAACGCAACGGAAAAGGAGGTGCGCAAGGTCAGGGAGGAAACGGGGTTACTGCCGGTCTACGGTCTGGTGGATACATGCGCGGCTGAGTTTGCCGCTTATACGCCTTATTTCTATTCGACTTACGGCGGGCATGACGAAGCCAGACCGGGCGCGCGCAAAAAGATCATGATCCTGGGCGGCGGTCCGAACAGGATCGGACAGGGAATCGAATTCGATTATTGTTGTGTGCACGCCTCGTTTGCTTTGCGGGAAGCCGGCTTCGAGACCATCATGGTCAACAGCAACCCGGAAACGGTCAGCACGGATTACGACACAAGCGATCGCCTTTACTTTGAGCCCTTGACCCTGGAGGACGTGTTGCATATCTATCGCCGGGAGCAATGCGGGGGCGTGATCGTCCAGTTCGGGGGCCAGACGCCGCTTAACCTGGCAAAAGACCTTGAAGAAAACGGGGTCAATATCATCGGCACCAAGCCCGCCGGCATCGAGCGCGCCGAAGACCGTAGATGCTTTGCCGAGATGGTGAGGAAGCTTGGCCTGAAACAGCCCGACAACGGCATGGCCGCAAGCGTGGAGGAGGCCGAGGCTGTTGCCGGAAGAATCGGCTACCCGGTTCTGGCGCGGCCTTCGTTCGTGCTTGGCGGAAGGGCCATGGTGATCGCCGATGACGAGCACGCCCTGCGCACGTATATGGCCGCGGCCATTGATGTATCGGAAAAACGGCCGGTCTTGATAGACCAGTACCTGGAACACGCGACGGAAGTTGACGTTGACTGCATAACCGACGGTGAAACCTGCGTGATCGGCGCCATCATGGAACACGTTGAACTGGCAGGCATACATTCCGGGGACAGCGCCTGTATTCTGCCGGCCCAAAGTCTCCCGGAAAACGTCAGGAATATCATCCGCCTCCACACGCAGGCGCTTGCAAAGGAATTGAACGTTTGCGGACTGATGAACGTGCAGTTCGCGGTGAAGGATGGCGAGGTGTTCGTCCTCGAGGTGAATCCGCGCGCCTCGCGCACAATTCCCTTCGTAAGCAAGGCCATAGGCGTGCCGCTTGCCAAGCTGGCGGCGCTGGTGATGACAGGCGTCCGGCTCAAGGAGCTCGGGTTTGTAAAGGAAGTTCAGCCCAAACATGTTTCGGTTAAGGAAGCGGTTTTCCCGTTTGCTCGTTTCCCGGGTATAGACGTTATTCTCAGCCCGGAAATGAAGTCAACCGGCGAAGTTATGGGCATTGATTCCGGCGTCGGCATGGCGTTCCTGAAAAGCCAGATCGCGGCCGGCAACACGTTGCCGGCTTCGGGCAACGTATTCCTGAGTGTCCGGGACGAGGACAAGCTGGACGTCATACCACTGGCGACAAGACTTGTGGAACTCGGGTTCGGCATCTATGCCACCCTTGGAACGAGCACGGCCCTGCGCGACAATGGAATTAAAAGCCAGGCCTGCTTCAGGATTTCAAAGGGGCGGCCAAACATCATGGATATAATCGCGGAAAGCAACGTGGCTTGGGTTGTGAACACGCCCTCCAGCGGCGCCGGTCCGAGGGAGGACGAAATCAGGATGCGCGCGCATGCGGTGATCAGGGGCATCCCGATCACAACCACGCTCGACGGCTTGCGCGCCGCAATCAACGGACTGGAAGCGCTCCGCAAAATGGAGCACATGGAAGTGTGTAGTCTGCAGGAATATCACCGACACGCGCCGAAGATGCGGCGCGCGCGACGGACAGGAAGCCGGCAACGCGGCATTTTGGATGTCCACGGCGGCGACAGTTAAAAATCATGAACTGGAACTGGCTTGAACAGAGGACAAACAGCGCTTTTCTCGCGCTGGAGGATGGCGCCATATTCCGCGGCCATTCCGTCGGCGTTCGAAGCGATGCCGTGGGCGAGGTCGTATTCAATACCGGCATGACGGGTTACCAGGAAATCTTGAGCGATCCGTCCTACGCCGGCCAGTTCGTCGTCATGACTTACCCGGAGATGGGCAATACCGGCACCAATTCCGAAGACATGGAATCCGCCGCTTTATTCGCGAACGGGCTGATCATGCACAAACTGAACAACCCCAGCAACTGGCGCGCGGAGAATTCGCTGGCCCAATGCCTTGTCCGGAACAATAAGCCCGCGCTGGCCGGGCTGGATACCCGCCGCCTGACATTAAAGCTCAGGGAGCATGGCAGTATGAAGGGATACATGGCTGTTGCGGGAAAAGTGTCGGAACATGAAGCCGTTGCGAAGGCCGCGCAATGGGAGGGGCTGGACGGACAGGATTACGCGCGCCGGGTAACGTGCAATGCTCCTTATTCGTGGGATCAGGATGGAGCGAAAAGCCGCTCATGGGGCATTGCCCATGAATTGCCGCCGACGGATATGAAGATTGTGGCATACGATTTCGGGATAAAGTGGAATATTCTGCGCAACATGAGGTTGAACGGTTTTGATGTGACGGTCGTTCCGGCCGGAACAACTCCCATGGAAGTGCTGGCGCTGAAGCCGGACGGGGTTGTTCTCTCGAACGGACCCGCTGATCCGGCGGCGGTTGGCTACGCAATACAATCGGCTCGAGAACTGCTGGGCAAAGTTCCGCTCATGGGAATATGTTTGGGCCATCAAATTCTCGCCCTGGCCGCCGGCGCCGCCACTTATCGGCTAAAATTCGGCCATCACGGATGTAATCATCCCGTGCAGGATTTGAAGACCGGCAAAGTGGCAATAACTTCACAAAACCATAATTTCGCGGTGGACGCCGCTACGATTGATTCATCGAAGATTGAAATTACTCATCTGAACCTGAACGATAAAACCGTGGAGGGCATGGCGCACAGGTTCGCGCCCATGTTCTCGGCGCAGTATCATCCCGAAGCAGGTCCCGGACCGCATGATTCACGCCCAATGTTTCAGAAATTCCGGGATTTGATTCGCAATGCCGGGAAACCCTTATTGATAGGCCGCCGTTCGATGACCTGAGCCGTGTTTCGGCAACGCCTTTCGCGCGGCGGCAATGTTCAGCTCAAATCGTCAAACAAAGAACGTTCAACACCATGGCATATCGAATGGAAATCGGCTTGAAAAGAGGCGTGCGCGACGCGCGCGGAGCGCGCGTCGCCGCCAACGCCGTTCGAACACTGCGCATCCCCGTCCAGTCAATTCAAACCCGCAACGTCTACAAAATTGACGCGCATCTCGAACGCGGCGAACTGGCAGATGTCAAATGCGCTTTCACGGATAGCGTAATCGAACAATCAGCTCTCGACCGCCTCGCTCCGCCTCGTTTCGACTGGCTGATCGAAGTCGGGTTTAAACCCGGGGTGACCGATAACGTTGGCCGCACGGTCCGCATGGCCCTTCATGACGTGCTTCGCCGCCGCCTGAATGATGACGAGGACGTATTCACCGCCATTCAGTATTTCGTAAAAGGCCGCGGCATGTCGCGCAAGGATGCGCACCGCCTCGGCAACGGCATCCTGGCCAACCCCCTGATTCACAGCATAAGAGTCTTCTCTGCCCGCGAATGGAATTCGAGTCCTGTGGATGATTCCGTGCCGGTGATTCGTGAAAACAAGCCCCCGGATGCAGGCACGTATAATTTAACGGGAACCGACGCGGAACTGATACGCTTAAGCAACAGTCATAACCTTTCATGCAACCTGGAGGAAATGCGCGTTATCCGCGACTATTTTCTCGCGCCGGTTACGAAAAAAAAGCGCGCGGCATTGAACCTGCCGGACATGCCCACCGACGTCGAGGTGGAATGCCTTGCGCAGTCCTGGTCGGAACATTGCAAACACAAGATATTCAACGCCGACATTCTTTACACCGATGAAAATGGCAACATCGAACATATTCGCTCCCTGTTCAAAACCTGCATCCGCGCGGCAACGGAAAAAATACGCGCCCGGCGCGACTGGTTGGTTTCCGTGTTCACGGATAACGCGGGAATCATCCGGTTCAACGACCGGTTAAACCTGGTCTATAAGGTGGAAACGCATAACAGTCCATCGGCCCTCGATCCCTACGGCGGAGCAATGACCGGCATTGTGGGCGTGAATCGGGACTCGATGGGCGCCGGCATGGGCGCATCCATGCTGTGCAACGTCTGGGGCTATTGCCTGGGATCGCCCTTTTATGCCGGCAAATTGCCCGCAGGCCTGATGCACCCGCTCCGCATACGGGACGGCGTGCACCAGGGCGTGATCGAGGGCGGCAACCAGAGTGGGATTCCCTGGACATTGGGTTTTGAACTATTTGATGACCGTTACATAGGCAAGCCACTCGTGTTCTGCGGCACACTGGGCATTATTCCCGCCACTTTGCAGGAACGACCTTCGGAAAGAAAAGAAGTACTGCCGGGCGATAAGATAGTAATGGCCGGCGGGCGAATCGGAAAGGACGGAATTCACGGCGCCACGTTTTCTTCCGAGGAACTACGGGCGGAATCCCCTGTCCAGGCCGTGCAAATCGGCGACCCCATCACTCAACGAAGACTTTACGAATTTCTACTGGAAGCCCGCGACAACGGCTTATACAGATGCATCACCGATAACGGCGCCGGCGGGTTGAGCTCATCCGTCGGAGAAATGGCGCGCCTGAGCGGGGGCGCAGATCTTGATCTCGCGCGAGCTCCGCTCAAATACGCGGGATTAAAGCCGTGGGAGATACTGCTTTCGGAAGCCCAGGAGCGCATGACTCTGGCCGTGGCGCCCGAAAAGCTGCCGGAATTGCTCGCGCTGGCCGAACGCCATGATGTCGAGGCATCCGTGCTCGGCGATTTCACCGATTCAGGAATCCTCATAATCCGATACGCCAACCGCGTCGTGGGACGACTCGACATGGATTTCCTGCATGACGGTTGCCCGGTCATGTCCCTAGAAGCGCAATGGACCCCCCCACCCTTCACCAGGCCCCCTATGCCCCGTCGTAAAGGCAACAGAAACCGCCATCTTCGCGACCTGCTTGCCGACCTTAACGTATGCTCGAAGGAATTCAAAAGCAGGCAATACGACGGCGAGGTGAAGGGCTTGAGCGTGGTCAAACCCTTTGTGGGCGTCTTCAGCGACATTCCGTCCGATGCCGCCATCATGCGCGTGGAATATGACGGATTCGAAGGCGTCGTTCTCGCGCAAACCATTAACCCATTTTTATCCGATCTCGATCCATACCTGATGATGGCCTCGGTCATAGACGAGGCAGTCCGGCGCATCATCAGCGCCGGAGGAACACTTTCCCATATCGCGGGATTAGACAACTTCTGCTGGCCGGACCCGGTGCAATCAACCAAGACACCCGACGGCAAACACAAGCTGGGCCAGCTCATCCGAGCCAACAAAGCGCTGTACGATATAACCACGGCCTTTGGCGTCCCCTGTATTTCGGGCAAGGACAGCATGAAAAACGATTCCACGCGCGGCGGCAGAAAAATATCAATCCCGCCCACCGTCCTGTTCTCAACCATCGGCAAAATCGCCGATATTCGCAAGGCCGTAACCATGGATTTCAAAAAACCCGGCGATATTATATATGTCATGGGACTTACCGGAAACGAAATGGGCGCCTCCGCTTTTTGCCGGCTCATGGCACGGAACGGCAAAGCGCGGAAGAATCACGGCGGAATTGGCGGAACTGTTCCGCGGCTCGATTGCAACCGCGCCATCGCCCTTTACGAGGCAATGAGCCGGGCAACCGATGCGGTTCTCCTGCGATCTTCCCATACTCCGACCCGAGGCGGCCTGGCCGTCGCATTCGCGCTGAGCGCAATGGGTGGAAATCTCGGAGCAGACATCGAGCTTGCCGACATTCCGGCGGACGGCGCTCTGACGGAAGATAAACTGCTCTTCTCGGAATCAAACAGCCGTTTCGTAGTCAGCGTTTCCCCCGAAAATGCGCCGGCGCTGGAAACGATATTCGCCGGATTGCCCTGCGCGCGCGTGGGTCGTGTCATGAATGACGCCATCCTGCGAATTCGGGGGCGCCAGGGACAGCTTGTCATACAATCGGCAATATCGAAATTACGAAACACGTTCAAGAAGACGCTGGCGGGGATTTGACAAGGGACGCATGAAACCACCAATCCTGATCATCACCGGCTACGGGGTCAATTGCGAAGCCGAATCGAAGGCGGCATGGGAAAAAGCGGGCGCGGCTCCGCGTCCAGTCCATCTGCATGATTTCCTTGAGAATCCAAACCTCCTGCGCGGGTTCAAGGCGCTCATGTTTATCGGGGGCTTTTCCTTCGGCGATCATATGGGATCCGGACATGTGCTGGCACTGCGCATAAAACAGCGGATGCAGGAACAGCTTCAATTTTTCATTGGGCAGGGCAATCTGATACTGGGCGTGTGTAACGGCTTCCAAGTCATGGTCAAGATGGGACTGCTACCCGGTTTCGACAACGATTATTTCACGCCGAAACTGGCGCTCATGCAAAACGACTGCGGAACATTTCAGAACTTCTGGGTGCGGGTAGCCTTCGATCCGGACTCGTCCTGCATCTTCACGCACAACCTCCCGGCAATGGATCTACCGATACGTCATGGAGAAGGAAAGATTTTCACGACCGACAAGAAACTGGCCAAACGCCTCGAAACATCAAAAACCGCGGCATGCAGGTACGTTGACCGCGCGACCGGAAAACCCACCATGGAATTCCCCGACAACCCCAACGGATCCCTGCATGCCATTGCCGGGCTGTGCGATCCCACCGGCCGAATCTTCGGCCTCATGCCCCACCCCGAGGCCTATCTCTTCCCGGAGAACCATCCCCAATGGCCGCGCCAGAAACTTGATGGAACCTTGCCAAAGGCAGGGCTGGGATTGACGATCTTTCAGAACGCCGTCAACTTTTTGCGCGAATAATATTAACGACTGACGTTTTTTTTACGGCAGTCCACGCTACTCCGAGGATATGGATATCGACGCGTTGAATGTGTCCGCCACTCTGCTCCGCGACCGCGTGAACGGGATTTTAAAGGCGCAACCACTGCGGCAGATCCTGCTTGCCAGGGACATCGCGATCGAACATGTCACCGAGCACAAACCAACGGCGACGACCCAACGCTGGAAACTCGGGCTTCGTGTTGCCTCCGCCGCCCCTGTTTTGGCAACGAAAATCGAGTTTTCCAGACAGTCAACCGGCGGTTCTGCTGTATTCGAGAGCATGCCCCCCGCACTCATTCGTTTGCACGATATCCCACCGCTCATGACAAATCATTACACGCGCGAAACCGCATTTGGCCAGAAACTGGAGGCGCTCATCGCGCGCAACGCTCCACAAGCACGCGACGTTTTTGATTTGCACCTTCTCCTGTCAGGCGGAGCAATGACCGCCGGCTTAAATCCCAAGCATACCGGGTGGCTGGCAGAGGCCAAGTCAAGGATTCTGGCAATGGAATTCAAGATATTCAAGAGCCAGGTAATCGCCTATCTTTCAGATGAGAATCAGGCGTCATACGATTCCGAAGACATCTGGGATCGCATGCGGCTGGAAGTCATCACGGCACTGGAGAAAATGCCGCCATGAAAATGATAGACGCCCTTTTCCAACTTAGAGGGATAGGCGCAACCGTGTGCCGCACAGCGGATGCAGCCGGCCGCCTCAACCTGTCGCCCGGCCATGCCAGCAAACTGCTCAGCCGGCTGGCGGAATCAGGCCACATCATACGCTTGACGCGCGGATTATGGGTTATAGGGAAGCAGACGGATTCCATGTCCCTGCCGGAACTCCTCACGTCGCCTTTCCCGAGCTATGTGTCCCTGCAGAGCGCGCTCTATTATCACGGCCTGATTTCGCAGATGCCCGGCATGACCTACGCCGTCTCCCTGTCCAGAACACGGCGCTTCAAGACACCGCTCGGAACGGTGTCCGTTCATCACGTGGCGCCCGCATTTTTTTTCGGTTTCGAAACGCCGGCCGGCGCGACAGTGAAGATGGCCACACCGGAAAAAGCCTTGGTGGATTTCCTTTATCTTGGCCCGGCAAAAACGGGACTTTTCCGGGCCTTGCCGGAACTGGAACTTTCACGTCCGTTCAGTATCGCCAAGGCGCGCGCCATGATCCGGCGCATCCGTTCCGAAAAACGCCGCACAATGGTACATAAAAGGTTTGCTTTCCTGCTTGAATTAAAAACAACCCGGGTGGTATAAAGAATGGTCAATGGTTAATGGCGTCCCACAGGGACGCCATGGGCTGTGGACTGTAGGCTGTAGGCTGTGGGTCGGAACAGAATAAACACAGATGGGAAAAACCGGAACTGCGGTTTTGATAATGGTCCTTCATAGCCCTCGGTTTTATTGGGGTTTTCCCACAGTCAA
>JBDRJR010000070.1:0-53004 GCA_043814705.1 Verrucomicrobiota bacterium
ATGACGGGGTCAATACGGTGAAGTACTACCGGGACGGGGTTTTGGTATTAACGGATACCACGAGTTCATCCGGACCAATGCAATGGGGGACTCCTACCTGGCCTTCTCCGACATTATATATCGGCCAGGTCAATATGGGGAACAAGTTATTCAAGGGTAAGATTGACGAGGTCAGGATTTACAATCGCCCATTAAACGCTGAAGAAATAGTGAATCATGCGCAAGGATATTAATCCGAAGATAAATTACGCGGATTGGCGCGGATTGAGGTCACTCATCAAAGGTGTGGTGTCAATAGACATAATGCCCCCCTTGCCGCGCTGAGCGGTTTATTTCTTTGATAGCGTTAGATTGCCCCGCGCGTTGAACGGATGCCGTTTCTTGTTCCGTTCGATCACGACTTAATTACGTTCAGCCGGAATCAAAACGTTTAACCACAGCGCCGCCACCTCTTTATTACCCCTGTTCATTTTCACGAGAACAAGTGTTCATTTTGGATGAGAAGGAGTGTTCACGTTCCATGAGAATCCGCAGGATATGCGCTTGCCGTCAACCACGCCGCAATCGACGACCCAATAATGACACGTGTGTTTCTTGACTTTTGTTTTACGCTTTCGTATCCTTGGCCACATCGGTTGGTTTAATTTTGATTGTATAGTTGGCTCCATTGGTTATGAAAAGACGCGACATATTTGTTGGCTGGATTTCCACCCAGAGTATCGTCTTTTCTGGTCAAAATGCAGTGAACACACGAGTAAACAGTCAAGTACCAGAAACAGCATATTTTATAAGTGCTTAATAATGAATGCCGGAGGTTCTCGAAATGAAGTCGTTTGAGCATGGTTATTTACTGGAACAAACTATTTCGCAAAATTTGTTGATGACCGTTCGTGCTCTGGGAGAATTCCGCGGCAGGCAGGGGCTTTTCGAAAAACAATCCCCCGAAGTGCTTGAGACATTGCACCGTGTTGCCATGATACAGAGCGTTGAATCCTCAAACAGAATTGAGGGCATCACTGTTTCCCCAGACCGCCTGGAAGCAATTATGGCGAAAAAGACCAAGCCAAAGGATCGTCCTGAAGGTGAAGTGGCCGGATATCGCGATGTGCTGGCAGAGATACATGCCAACGCCTTGCGTCTGCGTTTGACCCCGGATATGATTCTGAACTTCCACCGCAAGATGAATGCGCGCACACAGGAGAAAGGCGGCGCCTGGAAGACGAAAGATAATGCAATCCTTGAGGTACGACCTGACGGTCGCCAAGTTGTGCGATTCCGGCCTGTGTCGGCGATAATGACCGAAAAGTATGTCGAGAAGCTCTGTAACTTCTATCAACGCAATATGGATGCCGGAAAAACGGAACCGCTTCTTCTAATCGCGTCCTTCGTTCTCGATTTCGAGTGTATTCATCCATTTTGGGATGGCAATGGCCGGATAGGACGTCTGTTGACTCTGTTGCTTCTTTATCAGGCAGGCTATGAGGTCGGCCGTTATATAAGCTTGGAAAGGGTCATTGAAGAAAGCAAAGAGACATACTACGAAGCCCTTCTCAAGAGTTCGCAAGGCTGGCATGAGGCAAAGCATGATTTGCGGCCGTGGTGGGAGTATTTTTTTAGCTCCCTGATAGCGGCCTATAATGAATTTGAGGATAGAGTCGGGACTATTACCAAACAGCGCGGTGCAAAACAAGAGATGGTCGAAAATGCGATCCTTCGACTTCCTTTCAGATTCCGTTTTGCTGATGTGCAAAAGGCTTGTCCGGACGTGAGTTATCCGACCTTGAAACGCGCTTTAATACATATGCGGAGGAAAAAACGGATTCGATGTCTCGGCAAGGGCCGGGATGCCGAATGGGAGCGAATAGAATCATGAAACGTTTAATAGCATCAGATAATCGTTTTGTGATGCTATTAATAGCCCCCCCCTGGTTCAGCCGGGCGGCAAAGTGGCAAGCTCCAAAAGCAAACCAGCCTGATCACAAATACTACCCGGCACGGAAGAACAAGTTCTTAAAGATAAACTCCGCCTGATTGAGGCGCTGTTTGCCGGCGCGGCAACCGCCGGAGAGCGCGACGCGGCCGCCGACGCGCTGGAACGCATCCGCAAGCATCTCAAAACGTGCCAGCAGTCCGATCCTCCCGTAGAATACCATTGATCGAAATTACAGGCCGGCTTATCACGGAAGATATTTATGCCGACGATTCGGAGCCGGAGATCAGGCACAAATTGCCGGGCAAAACGGATTGACGCTGCATTAAATTCTCCGCATCAAACAGCCAGGATACTCGTTCCTATCAAAGCTTTGTTTCCCAGAATTAAATGAAATCTGTTTGGACTATCGTTGCCGGTTGGTTCTCTTTGTCTGATGCGCCAGCACGCGCAGGATGGAATCGAGGACCGCATCCAGATGACGGCCGACGTCCTCGGCCAGAAAGCGCAGGATAAAATAGCCGTTCTCCTGCAGTAAGGTATCCTTGCGCCGATCGCGGCGATAGGCTTCGGGATCGGAGAGATGTTGCGGACCGTCAAGTTCTATCGCAATACGTTTCTCCGCGAAGAGCAAATCCACCTCCATTCGCCCGCATCCGTCGAAAGGGATCGGCAAGGCGGCATTCAAGCGGAACTTACCCTGGGTGTCGGACAGCGTTTCCAGCCGCCGATACAGGAACGCCTCCGTGGCGCTTCGCGCCCGATCCACGCCTTCGGCGTCGCGCTGAAACGCACGGGTTGCATGCACAAACAGATTGCCGAGATGTGCATCCACGCCATCGCGGATCAGACGCTGAACACTGGCGGCATAATCTCTTTTCCATTCCGGCTCGATCGGCAAAGGCACTTCGGCGGGCCAGCCCGGCACGGCGCTAGCCGGAAGGAGGATTGAGTAGCCGATCGCTTCGTATCCCTGGCAACGCCGGTCAAACATCCGCGCCAGCATCGGAACATTGAGATCGGCATAATCATAGATGCGCACCTCCCGCTTGCGGTCGTGCAGGCGGTGCAAGCGGCCCGCGTATTGCGCGATCGTTCCGCGCCAGGACACGGGCAGTGTCAGGAACAATGTATCCAGCCGAGCATCGTCAAACCCTTCGCCAAGGTAACGGCCCGTGGCCAACAGGACGCGTCCTTCATTCTCCGGAATTTCGACCAGTTGAGCGAGCGCCGCCCTTAATTTTTTCCTTCCCATTTTGCCCTGAAGAACGATAAGATTCGGAACCGCGGGCGCCAATTGTTTGGCCAGCTTTTTGAGGTGGTCGGTTCGTTCGGTCAGCACAACCGGCGAACGCCATTCACGGACGACGCTCAAAACGTCCTCACAGATCAGCCGGTTGCGGTTTTCATCGGCAATCAACGCGTCATAGAGCGCATGAAATTGCATTCTTGCATCAGACAGTGATTCTTCCAGCATCCGAAACGAAGTCGGACGAACCAGCACTGAGTGCGAGAAGGGCCGTGTGGCCGCCTGCTGTTTGGCATCCACGCGGTAGCGTACCGGCCCGCACTGCATGAAGATAATCGGATGATGGCCGTCTTTGCGGATCACGGTGGCGGAAAGTCCCGTGACATATTTCGCCTTTGTCCGTCGGGCTATCTGTTCGAAACTGGGTGCGGAGATATGATGGCATTCATCCACGACCAGATGACCATACAGACCAACGCGATCATCCACTATGCCCTTGCGCACCAGGCTTTGCATCAAGGCCACATCCAGCGATCCGGTGGGCTTGTTTTTCCCGCCACCGATGCGGCCGATGGCATCGGGCGCAAGACCAAGAAAAGACGACAGGCGTTCAACCCACTGTTCCATCAACTGCCGCCGGTTGATGACGACCAAGGTATTGACACCGCGTTGTGCGATAAGCCACGCCGCAATAACGGTTTTACCGAAAGCCGTGGTGGCGGCCAAAACCCCCGTATCGTGCGCCACCAAAGTTTTGGCCGCCGGTTTCTGTTCCGGACGCAACGCGCCGCGAAACGATACCGCCAAGGACGCGCCGGCGCAGCGTTCATCATGAATGACAGTTTCGATTCCCAGATCAGCCAGAGTTTTAATCGCGTCATCGAGGCATCCCCGCGGCAAGCCGATGTGTTGCGGATAGTCTTCCGCGCAGGAAATGATCCGCGGTTTGCCCCGGGTTGGCAGGCGCATGGCTTGCGCCTTGTAAAATTCCGGATTCTGGAACGCCGCCAGCCGCAACAGGCGGTTGCGGAGCGCAGGCGATAGCACATCTTTTGCGATGTAGATTTCGTTGCCCAGCGTCAGTTCCAGGCGTTTTGGCAAAGGACCGGTTATAGGTGTTGCCTTCATGCGGCGTGACGGCGGCATTCTCCAGGGCTCCTCATCGTCCTCCGCATTCAGGGTAAAACAAATACCCATGACTCGGTTCCGACTTTCGGCTGCGCGCACAATTCGCTCGATATCCGGCCGGTTGATTTTCCGTACGCTCGACAGGAAGGCCCATTGATCCGGATATGGAACGCCGCTCTCGTCCAGGAAAACGCTGTTGCCGCAATCGCGCGGCCGTTTTTGCAGAGGCAAGGCGATTAAATTTCCAAAGCCGCCTCTGGGTAACGTATCCTGATTCGGGAAAAAACGGTCATACGAATCCAACCCGATATCCGGCCGGCGTTCCATCGTTTCGGTCAGAATATGCGCGCCAAGGCTTCTCGCCAAACATGCTGGAACGGCTTCCTGAAAGAACAGCCAGAGGTGCCCGCCCTGGCCGGAACGGGATCGTTCCACCGCGGCCGGCAGCCCCAATTGGCGGCAGGTTTCCAAAACAACGGCCACATCCTCACGCCAGTATTGTTTATCGAAGTCAACAACCAGGAGAAAGCAGGTTTCATCCAACAGCATCGGATAAACGCCCATAACGAATTCACGGCCATCGGTGTCCTGACCTGAAAGATGGCATCGTACTACCTCATCGGTCACAGGCAGAAGACTGCGGTTTGGACATTCTGCGCATTGGATCTTGCGTTTATCGCACAAGTCTCTAGCCCACTCGTTGGCACAGACCGGGCTATAACCGGAGCGACCGGTCTTCCGGCTTTCGAAGCGGCGGGGATAAACATCCTCCCGGCCGCGAAAAAAAGCGCGGAACAAGGCAATCTTATCCGCAGGCGCGGAGTGTTGATCCAGTATGGGTTGTTGAAGCATAAACTTCCACGGCTTTATTTTCTTTTCTTGTCATTCTTATCTCCGCTAAGTTCCGCCTCAATTTCCGCAATGCTCGGAAGCGTGGATTTGAATTCACGCGGCAGGGCACGGGCGAGTTGATATTCGGAGACGCAGATTATAGCGTTTCATCCGCCTGTCGCGCCCACCTTGACACTTTTTTAACTCCTCGTTTTGTTGTGCCATCTTGCGATAAATGTTGCAGGAAGGTTTCAACCGCATCCAGAAGGGTAGCACGCCCATTAAGCTTCTGGTAAGCAAGGACAGCTTCCTTCTTCTGCTTCTCATTAAGTCGAAGAGCGTCGGCTCCGATTTTATTGCGCTCAATACGCAATTTTCTGGCTTCAAATAAGGCTTCCTTTTTTGTCGTGAAATTGCGGAGAACGCGATGGCCGCTTATAACGCCTCCATCCAAGACCCAATAAGAATAGTTATGTCCCTTGACTTTGGTTTTCCGTTTCCGTATTCTTGGCCAGTCTTGAGTGTTTCGCCGCATGGTTTGCTCCTTTTTTCTTAGTCAGACAAACTAAATTGAAGCAAACATGATGCAAACAGTCAAGTACCAGAAACAGCATATTTTATAAGTGCTTAATAATGAATGCCGGAGGGATGGCAGAGCCCGGTTGAATGCGCATGACTCGAAATCATGTGACCTCTTACGGGGTCCGGGGGTTCAAATCCCTCTCCCTCCGCCACGTAGCAGAGTTCCGCTACGCGCTACGGAGGGCTGGCCAATGTTCGCTTGTAGCATGGCGGCCTGTCCTCCGACTTGTCCGTCGAAGCTTTCGCGAAGGAGGAAGAGCGAAGATCGCCTGATGGGCCATCGCAGTAATATACATAGAACCATTAATAAGAAAGGATCGTGAATTATGTCGCAACTTATGGCCGTTCTGAAAGATGAAATCCGCCGGATTGCCCGCAAGGAGATCAGGGCGGCAACTGCTGGACTGAAAAAAGATCAGACTATGTTTCGCAAAGCCGTGGCCGGTTTGCGCCGCCAGACAAAGACGCATGGGTCTACCATTCGCCAACTTCTCAGTGTGGTAACGAAACAGACTAAGATGACAGCAATGGCGCCAGAAGCTGTCGAAGGACGCAAATTCCGGGTTACGGTCAAGGGTATCCGTGCCCAGCGGAAAAAACTGAAATTGTCCCAGGCACAGTTCGGCAAATTAGTTGGAGTGAGCGGTAATACGGTTTTAAAATGGGAACATGGTTCCGGCCCCATGAAGTTGCGGTTACGGACACGGCAGGCGTTCCTGGCTATTCGCGGCATGGGCATTCGGGAAGCACGCCTGCGACTGGGCATATAATAGCCAACATTAGCCGCAAAAACTATAACGTTGATGTTCGTGCAATATTCATAGTTTCAGGTATTAACTTGTGATGATCTCGTATAAATCACGTTTTATCGTATTGTTGGCGGTGGCGTTAGCAAGTCTGCGTGTGTTGGCCGCCGAGGATCTTGCGGATATGCCGTTACGGCTGGCCAACGGTACAGTTATTGAGGGAACGGTACAGGAAGCCACGCCCGATGGCCTGGTAATCCAAGGGGGCAAGGGTAGATATACCGCCCCCTGGAAATATCTCTCGGCCGGCACGCGATACCGCTATGAGCTTCCCATGCTGGCGGCGCAAGAAGCGGCACGTGTTTTGGCCCTCAAAAAAGCGGCCGAAGCCGCGGCCAAGACAGAGGCCGCCGCGAAAGCCGCCGCCGCGAAAGCCGCCGCGGCCAAAGCTACCACAACCAATGCAATCGCAACCAATACGGTCGCAACCAATGCGGTTGGGGTTGTCTCTAACATACCGCCGGCCAAAAAATGAGGGCTATGGGCTGTAGACTGAATGAAGGCTGTAGCATCAATTTCTGTTACGCTTTTAAATTTTCGTCAAAAGCCTTCAGCCCACAGTCAACGGACTACAGTCCCTGGCCCGGCGCTTGGCGTTGCCGCACTGCTTCAAACATAATGATAGTCGTGGCCGTGGCAACATTGAGTGAATCGGCCTGCCCATGCATGGGGATACGGACTTTCAGATCGGCCGCTTTCATCCACAGACTGCTTAGTCCGTATTGTTCGGCGCCGACAATGATTGCGGTCCCGGGACGCAAATCCACGTCGGTATAATTTTTACCAGCATGCGGACTGGCCGCCAGGATCTGAATTTTATTATGCCGCAACCAGGCCAATGCCTCCGCGGATGAGGTTTCCACAACGGGCAGGGAAAAGAGGGTTCCGGTGCTGGCGCGCACGACGTTGGGATTATGGATGTCCGTGCACTGGTCGCAGACAATCACGGCCGTGGCGCCGGCGGCATCCGCTGAACGCAGGATGGTACCCAAGTTGCCCGGCTTTTCAATGGCTTCGGCGACAATGAGGAGCGGTCGTTCCAGAAGTTTCAAGTCTGACAATACCAGATGGACCTGTGGAAGAACCGCCAGCAGTCCCTCCGGCCGTTCGCGGTAGGCCATTTTTTCAAAAACCGGCGATGTGCATGGCACAATTGCTGCGCCTGCTTGCCGGCATTGTTCGACCAGTTCCGGCTCGTTTTTACCAAGGAAAAGCGCTTCACAGACGAATAAGGTGGCCGGTCGGCGGTTATTATCCAGGGCGCGTTTTAGTTCCCGGTAGCCTTCCACAATGAAAAGCTCCTGCGCGGTGCGGTGCGAGCGCTGGCGGAGTTTGACCGCCGCCTTCACGCGTGGATTCTGCAGGCTGGCAATGGAAACATCAACCATAACGGTTCTCTTGCATCAGGCCGCCAAAAGCGGCAATTGTCACATATAGCCGCGGTTCGCAAGAACCGCGATGGCTTAAAATTAACGCGCATCAATATAACCCAAAGACGCGCGGACGCAAAGCGCGGATATTACCGGCAAAACCACATTTTGAAACCCCGGTAATTTAGGATTGACTTTTAAACCGCAGTCATTAGCATTAATGCTTCTGAGGGATGATAAGATTTTACAACCGATTCAACCAATTGAGCGTTAATATACCATGAACAGCGGAATTATTGTCGCGGGCGGGAAGGGTGAGCGCATGGGTCCGGATGTGGACAAGGCCTTTCTTAGCTTGGGGGCTAAACCCGTGCTGGTGTATTCCCTGCTGGCCTTTGAAAAATGCCCGGAGATAGACGAAGTGGTCCTGGTAGTCCGGAAAGAGCGTATTGAGGCCGCGCGTTGTGCCGTGCAGATGTTTGGATGCAAGAAGGTGATTAAAATCGTTGCCGGCGGTAATCAGCGCCAGCAGTCCGTGGCCAACGGTTTAGCCGAAATCAGCACGGAGGCCGAAATAGTCGCCGTGCACGATGGTGCCCGGCCCTGCGTGACGCTTGAGTTGATCTCCGAAACCATCAAATCGGCCCGCCAACACGGCTCCGGCGTGGCCGCCGTCAAGATCACGGATACCGTTAAGGAAGTTGACAAGGGTTTGATCATTTCCCAAACCATTGACCGCACCAAGCTGTGGCGTGTCCAAACACCCCAGGCATTCAAAGTCGCCCTGCTGCGTAAAGCCTTTGAGATGGTGTCAAAAAAGAAAATCAAGGTTACGGATGAAGCTTCGTCCGTCGAATTAATCTGTGATAATGTGCGGCTGGTGCAATCCAGTTCGTCCAATATCAAAATTACATCACCCGACGACCTGGTGCTGGCGGCGGCATTAATGCGCCTGTAAGCGTTTGGTTTGCCCCATGGTGTGGGACCTTCTTGACGCGGCCAGGTGCGATTGTTGCAGACATTGATATCCGTCGGCGGGCGGATTACAGGCGGGTTCTGCCGCCACACTGAACTGTCGGTAAGAAACAGGCGTATCATTATGAGCGGCCCGATTTACGCAATACTAAGTGATATTCATGGTAATTGGGAAGGCTTGGCGGCGGTGCTCAAGGATGCCGCCGAACAGAATGTTACCCGGTATGCCTGTCTGGGTGACGTGGTCGGCTACAATGCCAGCCCGATCGAATGCCTGGAACGGGTCCGCGAACTCGAATGTGTCACGGTTAGCGGCAATCACGATCACTATTGTTCGTTTGATGATGACTTGACTGGTTTCCATCCCCTGGCGGCGGATGCCGTGGACTGGACCCGTCGCCAGCTTTCGGCGGACCAGCAGAAATTTCTGGCCGAGCTTCCCATGGTTCAGCGGGTGGAAAATTTTACGATTGTGCACAGCACGCTCGATATGCCGGAAATGTGGGGTTATGTGTTTGAGAGTCTGGAGGCCGAAGCCAGTTTTAATTACCAGATGACGACGGTTTGTTTCTATGGCCATACCCATGTGCCGCTGGCCTTCGAAAAAGCCGGCGAAGTCACCGGCGGCGTTTATGAACGCCTGAAAATCAGCTTGGAAAAGAAATATCTGGTTAACGTCGGCAGTATCGGTCAGCCGCGCGATGGCGATGCCCGCGCCGCCTACGCGATTTACGATATGGGCAAAAAGGAAATCCAACTGCGGCGTGTGCCCTATGATATTGCCGCGGCCCAGGAAAAAATCAGGAAAGCAGGCTTGCCCGAACGACTTGCCGCGCGCCTGGCAATCGGACGCTGAAAATATTGAGCGATTTACGCCGCCCGTGCGCCCCTCGGCCTGAGCTCGGGACGAAAACAGGGGATCCGCCATGGAAGGCGGATCCGCCTCGGGTGGAAACCTTGAGCAAGCCCGCAATTGTTGCGGGCTAAATCGTTAAATTACGGAAAGGAAACAAATATGGCCTATGTAATTTCAGATAAGTGCACAGCCTGCGGCAAATGCACGGAGGTTTGTCCGGTGGAAGCTATTTCCAAGGGCGAAAAGAAATACACCATTAATCCGGAAACCTGCGTGAGTTGCGGACAATGTGTGGACGAGTGCCCCTCGGAAGCTATTGCGGAAGTCTGATCCTCATGACGGAATCTCCTGCACAGCCCGCAACGGCGTCTGGCCCGGACAGCGGCGACGGCGAACAACGGCTGGCCAAGCTCCAGCGATTGGCGGCCGCCGGTTTTCCGCCGTTTGGTCAGGCTTTCCCCAATACCCGCTTGCTTGCGGACCTGCGCTCTGGTTTCCAGGAAAGCCTGGCCGTGCGCACGGCCGGCCGGTTGATGACCATCCGCGACATGGGCAAAAGTATTTTTGCCGATTTGCGCGATGGGAGCGGCCGCTTCCAACTCTACGCCGGCAAATCCCATACCGCCGAATTCGATGCTTTCAAGCATCTGCTCGATGCAGGCGACCTGGTCGGTGTGGAAGGCGAACTGTTCACCACCCGCATGGGCGAACCGACAATCCGCATCCTTAAATGGACGCTTCTGGCAAAGGCCCTGCGCCCACTGCCGGAAAAATGGCATGGGCTTAAGGATGTTGAAATCCGCTATCGCCAGCGCTACCTCGACCTGATTGCCAATCCCGAGGTGCGCCGGCTCTTTGACCGGCGTTCGCAGGTTGTGCGCGAAATCCGCGCGTTCCTGTGGGCCAAAGACTTCCGTGAAGTGGAGACGCCGATGATGCAGGCACAGGCTGGCGGTGCGGCGGCGCGGCCGTTTAAAACCCATTACACGGCACTGAACACGAATATGTTTTTGCGCATTGCGCCGGAGCTGTTCCTGAAACGACTGCTGGTGGGCGGGTTCGACAAGCTGTTTGAGCTTAATCGCAATTTCCGCAACGAGGGTATCTCCAAAACGCATAACCCCGAATTCACCATGCTGGAGGTGTACCAGGCGTGGTCAGACCGCCAGGGGATGCAGGCGCTCGTTCAGGAATTGATAACCACCGTGGCACAAAAGGTGATTGGCGTCCTGCAGGTGAATGAGGGCAAAAACCGGATTGACCTGACACCGCCCTGGCGGGAAGTCACCTATCGTGAATTGATTCTGGAAAAGGCCGGGACCGATTGGTATGGCCTTGCGCCGGCCGATGCCCGCGCGCGTGCGACCAGCATGGGGCTGGCAGTGGATCCAGCCTGGTCCATGCCCCAGATTACGCACGAAATTTATGAGAAGCTCATTGAACGCACGCTTCAGAATCCTACCTTTGTGACACGCCTGCCGCGGGAACTCGTGCCACTGGCCAAAGTCTGCGCGGATGATGATCGTGTTGTGGACGTGTTCGAGCTGGTAATCGGCGGCAAGGAAATTGCCCCCGGCTACTCGGAACTGAACGATCCTATCGAACAGCGCCAACGGCTGGAAGCGCAACTGGGCGCCGAGGCCCAGAAAGTGGACGAGGAGTTTCTGCTGGCCCTCGAACACGGCATGCCGCCCGCCGGCGGCTTAGGTCTAGGAATTGACCGCCTGGTAATGATCCTGACCGGCGCGGAAGCCATTCGCGACGTCATCCTGTTCCCGCAGTTACGGCCGAAAAGTGATCAGTCGTCAGTCATTAGTGATCAGTAACTACAAATAATCAGGAAAGATAAAAGTTAGCTAACAGTGATTTTTCGCTATTAACGGAATCAATCACCGAACACCAATCACTAATTACTGATCATTAGCATCCCATGGGATGCTTGGGCTGAAGGCTGTGGACCGTTGACTGTAGGAAAACAAACGGAAAAAGCGTGATATTTTAGACAATTACCAAATTTACAGTTTCGGTTTTGCCCATACGCATTATGCTTGTTCGGACCAACAGTCCACGGTCTAAAGTCCACAGTCCTCGGCGTCCCTGTGGGACGCCAGTGATTACTGATCACTAATTACTATCTTATACCATGTTCCCTTTCGCACTATTCATGGCGCTCAAGTATATGAAGCCGAAGCGGACCTGGCTTTCGGTGATTTCCATCATCTCGGTCATCGGTGTCATACTCGGCGTGGCTGTGCTGGTGATTGTGCTCTCCGTCATGAGCGGGTTCGATGACATGTGGCGCGACAAGATCCTGGGATTTGACGCGCATGTGACCGTCACCCGGTCAGGGATAATTGATGACGCCGACCGTCTGGCCGCGGCCATCGCCGATCTGCCGGGTGTGGCCGGGGTGGCGCCCTATGTCCAGGGACTGGTTTTTGTCCAGCACGGCGGTATTGTGCATACCCCGATCATGCGCGGCATTGATGTCGAGCGTGAACGGCAGGTCAGTCAGTTACCCCGGCACATGGTGGCCGGCCGGTTTGAAATAGGCGAGGACGAGGTCATCATCGGCCGTGAACTTGCCCGGCGCTTGAACGTTGCCGTGGGTGATAAACTGCTGGTTTATTCGCCGCAGAGCTTTATTGCCGGCAAGGATGAAATCCACCTGCCGGTGGAAATGGATGTAGCCGGTATTTTCGAGATCGGTATGTGGGAATACGATATTGGGTTTATCCTGATGCCCTTGGCGGTTGCCCAGGAGTTTTACGGTCTCAACAACGGCATCCATGCCTTGCGGGTCATGACGACCGACCCGTTCCAGGCGCATAGCGTGGCCCAACGAATCACCGGGCGTTTGCATGAGGAATATTCGGACCTGCGCGTCCAAACCTGGATGGACCTGAACCGCCAGCTTTTTGATGCCCTGCGGGTTGAAAAAAACATGATGTTTTTTCTTTTAATTTTTATTGTCCTGGTGGCGGCCTTCGGTATCACCAATACGCTGATCATCGTCGTGGTGCAGAAAACCAAGGAAATCGGTCTGTTCAAGGCGTTGGGTTTTTCTTCCGGCAGTATCATGCGGATTTTCTTCTGGCAGGGCTGGATTCAGGGTTTTTTCGGCACCGTGCTGGGCATCGTCATGGGACTCGTGACACTGCATTATCGCAATGACCTCGTGCGCGGCATGGCGGCGGTCTGCCGCACGGAGCTTTTTCCCAAGGAATTGTATCACCTGAGTGAAATCCCGTCCCGCACGGCGCCGCTTGACATCGCGCTGATTGCGATTCTGGCGCTGATCATTTGCACTCTGGCCGGCTTGTTGCCGGCCTGGCGCGCCGCGCGGTTGAATCCGGCCGAGGCTTTACGCTATGAATAATTTTTCGCCATTATCCGGCTCGTCCCCGCGCTCGCCTGGGCGAAGCGCTCCGGCGGAGCCTGGTAGCGCCATGGACTTTGGTGAGCTCCGTCGAACCGCGGAACGGGGAGCGCCGCTTCCGGAGTCGGGCGGCGCAACCATTCTGCAAGTCGAACACCTGGACAAAACTTATACGCTCGGCCAGACCACAATTCCCGTTCTACGGAATGTGTCCCTGACCGTGCGTGCCGGCGAAGTCATTTCGATCATCGGCGCCAGTGGCTCAGGCAAAAGCACGCTCCTGCATATTCTGGGTGCGCTCGATCAGCCCAGCGGCGGCACGGTGCGGTTTCAAGGGCGCGATTTGCATGCGCTCTCCGCCGCCCGGCGCACCGTTGTGCGGGGACGGCAGATCGGGTTTGTATTCCAGTTTTATCATCTCCTTCCGGAACTCGACGTGCTGGAAAACGTCATCTTGCCCGCGTTGAGCTTGCCCCGCGCCACCGCCGGCATGCGTGATCGGGCACAGTCCCTGCTCGAGGCAGTCGGCTTGGCCGACCGCGCCGATCATCTGCCGATGGAACTCTCCGGCGGCGAGCAACAGCGCGTAGCCCTGGCGCGGGCCTTGATGAATCAGCCCGACCTGGTGCTGGCCGATGAGCCCACCGGCAACCTGGATTCCGTGACAGGCGCTCAGGTGCTGGAGTTTCTGTTCGCGCTTACCCGCGGCCAGCGGCGGACGCTCATCCTGGTGACACACAATATCGCCGTCGCCCGCCGGTGCGACCGTGTTCTGGAACTCAAAGACGGATGCCTGCAAGGCGCGTAGAGTGTCGCCGCCTGCGTTGCATCATAATAAAATGTTATTGATACCATGGACGAGATGCAGCCTGTTGCCGGTATGTAACAGTTAGCTTCACGATCGTGAAGCTAACTGTTACATAACCACCCCGAAAATTTTACGGCGTTTTTAAATTTTACTGCACCTCCCCCGTTGATCGTTTCTGTATACTTGACCCGCCGATTATACGGTATATGATTGTCGTAACGAACGATAGCGGTCATCACCAAAGTCAAGGTATGAGCATAAATCCATGAATACCAGCAAATTAAAATTAGGCGTCAACATTGATCATGTCGCCACCCTGCGCCAGGCGCGCGGCACGGCGTATCCCAGCCCGCTGGACGCGGCGCGGCTCTGCGAAGCCGCCGGCGCACACGGCATTACCGTTCACCTGCGTGAAGATCGCCGCCATATCCAGGACCGTGATGTCTTTGCTTTGCGTAAGATCCTTAAAATCCGCCTGAACCTGGAAATGGCCGCTACACCGGAAATCATCGCCATCGCGCTGAAGGTCCGTCCGGATGAAGTGTGCCTCGTGCCGGAAAAACGCCGCGAGCTGACTACGGAAGGCGGGCTGAATGTGTTGGAACAATTGAAGACCTTGCAAACGACCGTTGCGCGTCTGGCCGACGCCGGCATTGTCGTGAGCCTGTTTATAGATCCCGATCGGCGCCAACTGAATGCCGCCGCGGCGGTGGGCGCGCCGGTAGTGGAACTGCACACCGGCACATATTGCAATGCAGCCGGTGCTTCCATGCGACGGGAGTTGCGGCGCCTGGTGGAGGGCGCGCGTTATGCCCACACCCTAGGTCTGCAGGTCAACGCCGGGCATGGCATCAATCTGGATAATATCCGCAGTATCCTGCGTGTGCCCTGTTTGGATACGCTCAATATCGGACACAGCATCGTGGCGCGGGCAGTGCTGGTGGGTCTGCGGCCGGCGGTGCGCGAAATGCTGAAAGCCATGGCCGGTTACAGTATTTCCGATTTGTGATTTCTGATTTGCGATTGAAAAACCAAATCGAAATCAGGTTTGGTTTTGCGAAACTTAATTGGGTTCTGAAATTATGCGCCGCGCATACTTCAGGGCGACTTTATCCATCATAAAGGTTTTTCGGGAGGGCGGGCATGCTACCCGCCGCCGATCCGGACTGAATTATGTGGGAGGCGTGCTATGCACGGCGACGGCTTTGGTAGCGGGACAGGTTCGGTGGCCGGCGCCGGCATTGACCTGGTAGAAGTGGCGCGGATTCGCCAGATGCTTGACCAATGGCGAAATCGGTTCACGGATCGGGTATTTCTGGAATCCGAACGCCGCTATTGTGAGTCGCGGCCGCAACCTTGGATGCACTACGCGGTGCGCTTCGCCGTGAAGGAAGCCGTGGCCAAGGCATTCGGCACGGGCATCAGCCCGGAACTGGGCTGGCAGGACATTGAAGTGACGGCCGACCCCGCCACCCGGGCGCCATCCGTGCGTTTCAGTCCGAAAGGTCAGGCCCTGGCTGACCGGCGCCATATTGCCCGTGTGCTGGTCAGTCTCGCACACACGCATGATTATGCCGTGGCGCAGGCCATCCTGGTCGAAGACGGTAATTCCCGGTCGCAAATTTCAAAATCCGGGGAATAAAAATCAAACCGGGTTATCCTCAAAAGCAAGCATGCATTATAATTTCATAACAGGAATTATGGTTGTTGCAGGTTTTGGTATGGCTTGGTTCGGAACACTGGCGTGCAACGGCCAGATAATCATCCAAGCCGCCAATCCCAGTCCCGCCGAGCAGACTGCGGCGCAGGAATTATGCGAACATCTCACAAAGGTTACCGCCCTGCGTTATGAAGTCATGTCCGAAACCAATGTGGCGCCATCTTCCAATGCCATTTATGTCGGCTGGACGGACTTTGCCCTCACGCACGGGTGCGACGGTTCAGCCCTGGGCAATGAAGAATGGATCATCAAAAGTTTTGGCGAAAACCTGGTCTTGACCGGCGGCCGGCCGCGGGGCACGCTGTATGCCGTTTACGAATTTCTTGAAAAGCAGGTCGGCTGTCACTGGTTTGACGAATTAACAGAAACCATTCCTACAAAATCTTCGCTGACACTGGAAAAATTAAACATCCGTGGCCAGCCGGCGTTTTGGGACCGGCGGATTTATACGGGCAGTTGTTTTGACAAGACCAGCCTTTTCTGCGTGCGTAACAAGAGCACGGATATACTTCCTCAGCAACTGGGATCCTCGATTTTCGGCACGCCTGGCGCTTGCCATACCTTCTATGCTTATTCCAGGGAATGGCCAACCAATCATCCGGAATATCTGGCGTTGAATTATGTCGGCCGGCGGGTGGTTTCCACAAGCGGGAGCGGCCCCGGCCAGATTTGTTTGAGCAATCCGGACGTGCGGAAAATAATGCGGCAACAGTTAAAGGATTTTATCGCCAAAAACCGCGCCGCCGCCGCCAAAGCCGGCTGTCTGCCGCCGCGTGTATATGTCGTTGCCCCCAATGACGTTCCCTGGATGTGTCAGTGTCTGAAATGCAAAATCTTCAGTTGGCGCGAAGGGGCGGATAGCGGTCCGTTGCTGGACCTGGTCAATGAATTGGCCGATGGGATCAAAGACGAATATCCCGATGTATTAGTTGAAACATTTGCCTATGCCAACACCCTCAAGCCGCCCCGGACCATTCGCCCCCGTGACAATGTCATTATCCGTTTGGCCCAATTGAACGCCGATTTTGCACCAACCGACAGGAACTATATTGCCGAGTACCCGGACAAGTTCCGGTTGATGTTGTCCCGGATTTACAACTGGTGGAACAAAGACCACGTTGATGCGTATCCCGACCTGTTCCGGCCCATGACCAGTTCCATTAACCGCCAAGCGTATGCGATTTTAAGCGGCTGGTCGAAAATCGCAAAGCATCTGGCCTGCTGGGATTATTGGGTTTTATATCATTATGCAACCGACAAATTCCCGTCCCCTTATGTGAACTTGCATTGCCTCCAGCCTGATTTGAAGCTGTTTCATGACAGCGGTATGGACATGATGTTTGTGGAGTGCGAATATCCGGAGACAACCAGTTTTTTTGCGCTCAAGCGCTGGCTGGGATACAAACTGATGCAGGATCCCGACCAGGATCCCGCGCCTTTGGTGAAAACGTTCATGACCGGTTACTATGGTCCGGCCGCGGGAATAATGATGGAATATTTGAATTTCATGGAACAGCGGATTGCGGCCGTGCCGGAAACCATTAACCTTTCGGCGCTGAAACCGGCGCAACGGCCTTATTTGGACCTGGCGTTTTACACAACCTGCCAGCGATTGCTGGATTCGGCGGAAGCGCTGTGCGGCACCAATGCCAGGGCGCTTTTAAATGTTCAGCGGGAACGCATTCCGCTGGATGGCGGTCTTTACTGCATGTGGACACAATTGAAGCACCAGTTGCCCGCCAGCCAGTTAATGCCATGGAATCAAGAAAACATCCTGCAACGATATAAAAGTGCCCGGCTGACACAGATGGAGGCGCGTTGTTCCGGAACGGCACTGCAAAAAGGCAAGGACACCCTGCCCAATGAAATCCGGCAACTGCGCGCGATTGCGGCGACGGCGCGACGCAAGGCGGAACCACCGCCGGTATTGAGAGTTCCCGGCCAGGAACGCGCGATGGCCGCTGGCGATCCGGCCGAAGTGGATTGGTCAAAAGCAATTGCGATCGGTCCGTGGCATACTTCGTTGAACGGCGCAGAAGTCCCCGCTGATCGTCAATTCAAGGGCGCCTTGACACACGACGGTCAATATTTTTATATTTTGCTTGAGGAATCCATGCAAACAGCCGGTTTGTCGAGCATGGCCGATATTTTGATGGGTGATGCCTGGGAACTTTTTTTCGCGGCACAACGCGGGAAAGCGCCATATCGTCAGATGACGGTCAGCCCGGACGGAAAATATTTTTACGATGAGCGGGCCCAACGCGCCGGAACGACTTTTTTCTGGCGCCAGGCGGTTGATGCCGGTTTGACGGCGGTCAGGCCGATTATGGATGGGGGATGGCCTAAGAGTTGCATTCACAGCGCCATCGTTCAATCCAGCACAACCGGTGGCCGCTGGCAGGTGTTGATTGCCATCCCCCTGGCGGATCTGGTTCCAAACGGAGTTCAACCGGGCCGGCCGTTTTACATGAACGTGTTCCGAACCGATGCCGCGCGCGCCGACGAGAATATCTGCTGGAGCCCCCCTTTTGAAAATATATTTCATGATCTGACCCGATTGGCTGAAATTGACCTGGAATAGATGCGTCCAATCAAGTCGTTGTTGGCGCGCGTGTTGACTCTAAAATCCGCCTAAATCGAAATTTGCGTCAACCAAGGAAACAAGCAACTTTATGAAAATAATCTCCACCGCCGCCATGCGGGAGCTGGACCGTAAAACCATCGCCGATTATCAGGTGCCGGGCGCGACACTCATGGACCAAGCCGGGTTCGGGGTCGCGCGGTTTGTGGATTATCTTTTCCAAACGAAAGATTTTGTCAGCCGCTCCGTGCGGCTGGTCGCGGGACGGGGTAATAACGGCGGCGATATTTTTGCGGCGGCGCGCTACCTCCGTCAGATGGATTATGACGTGGACATCCTGCTGGCGGGTTCCTTGACCGATGTCCGCGGCGATGCGCTGACCCATCTGGGCAAGCTGAAATCAAAGCGGATCCGTGTGGCTGAATTGCCGACCCCGCAAAACTGGGAGGAGGCCATTGACTTCACTCAGCGCGCCCGCTCCACGGACGCACCAGTGATCGTGGATGGGGTCCTGGGCACTGGCATCCAGGGTCCTGCGCGCGGCCCAGCCAGCGGGGCCATCCGGTTTATCAATGCCCAAGCCGGCCTAAGCCTGGTCGTCGCCGTGGATGTGCCCTCCGGCCTGGATTCGGATACCGGCCGCGCGGAGGGCGACGCGGTCAAAGCTGATTACACCCTGACCATGGGTTTGCCCAAGCGCGGTCTCGTGGAACCGTGCGCCGCGGATCACGTCGGCCGTCTGGAAGTGATCCGCATCGGTATTCCCGATGACCTGGTTGACAAGGTCGAGTCTGACCTGGAACTCATCACACCTTCCGACCTGTATCCGTTGTTTGCCCGTCGTGCCCGCACCGGTCACAAGGGCGCATTCGGCCACCTGTTGATCGTCGGCGGCGCGGCCGGGTTTTCCGGCGCGATAGCGCTTGCCGCCCGGGCGGCCCTGCGCTCTGGCGTTGGATTAGTCACCGTGGTGGTCCCACGTGCCATCGTTCCCATCGTTGCCGGTCTGGCGCCGGAGGCCATGGTTCATGGCGTTGCGGAAACGGAGATCGGCTCGCTGGCTTCCGGCATGTGGCCGATTTGGCGCGAACGGCTGGATCCATTCGCGGCCATCCTGGCCGGGCCGGGCATGACGCGGCATGCGGAAACCGCGGTGCTGGTCAAAATGATGCTGGCCGAAATAAAAGCGCCCTTGGCGCTGGATGCCGATGCGCTGAATGTGTTTGAAGGGCAGGCGGGCGAATTGACCAAACGGACCTGCCCGCTGGTCATTACGCCGCATCCCGGCGAAATGGCGCGTCTGCTGGGTTGCACGTCGGCCGAAGTCCAAGCCAACCGTTTCGAGATTGCCAAAGAAGCCTCCGCGCGCATGCGCGCTGTAACGATTCTCAAAGGCGCCGGAACGCTGGTGGCGGAAGCCGGTCAACCGCTGGCGATCAATATGACCGGCAACCCCGGCATGGCCACCGGCGGCATGGGCGATGTGCTCGCCGGCCTGCTGGGCGGCCTGCTGGCCCAGGGACTGAAGCCGTTTGATGCCGCCCGCGCGGCGGTATGCCTGCATGGCCGGGCGGGCGACCAGGCCGCCGATGAAAAATCGGAGCAAGGCATCATTGCCGGCGATCTCATCGAAGAACTGCCCTACGCCTTCCAGAATATCATTCCGCGCTGAGCCGGATGACGGAAAATGGAAGAAGCAAACGTCAAACATCCAACGTCGAATGAAAGAGCGGAAGAAGGCGGATGACATGCGACAAGTGGCAGATGATAACCTGTCCGCCGACTTTTCCGCCACAGTCCCGACCTCAAAAGAGTCGGGACGACGGCGCAAGCGCTGGCCAAGAAAGATGTTGCAGACAAATGTATTCTAATGTATTCTGTAAGAAATAAATGGAGGAACCATGTCCAAAACTTTGACATTACGACTTGACGAACCGGTCTATCAACTCTTCAAAACGGTGGCAGAGCGGGAGAACAGACCTATCTCAAACTTCATCGAGACGGCAGCGATGCGTTTTGTCCAAGAATACGAGACCGTGAATGAATTCGAAATGGCCGAAATCCGCGGCAATATCGAACTCAACCGAAGCCTGAAACGAGGACATCTGGATGCAAAAAAACGGCGTGGCGCATTCATCTGAGTTCCGTGTCTTTGAAACGGAAGAATTCCGGAAGGCACTGTCCAGGCTCGGCCCGCCGCGCTTTCTACCCAAAAAGCTGGACACATACGTCTTTCCCCAGTTGCGGCATGGGCCATACTACGGACCAAATATCCGTAAACTACAAGGGTATGAACCGCCAACCTGGAGGTACCGGATTGGCCCTTATCGTTTATTCTACGCCGTGGACGACGAGAAAAAGATCGTCTTGATCCTGACGATAGACGACCGTAAAGATGTGTACAAATGATTCGGATACACTGTATGCAGGCTGTTATAATGTTGCTATTGTTGGTTATACTTTGAGAAATTAGCGAGCTGGTGTGTCCAAGAGCTGTCACACATTCCTAACCCGTCCACGTTAGTAATAGGATTCTATGTTGTTCCCGTATCGCTTCAAGTGAGGCCATAGGGACACTTGGCATATCAAGCGCTGTTTGAATGCGCCGAACAAGCAGGAAAGTAGGAGCAAAATACTCCTCGAGGTTTACGATGCATAGAAAAAGCATCCAAGGTGGATTTTGAATCACCGGATATTGATCGTTTAAGAAAATACTATTTGCAGTTTTTCAAGGGAACGTTCTATCAAAAGATTCTTACAAGGAACTCGCATAGACAGTTTAACTATGGATATTATTTTGCTCCCAAGCCCTATCCGCTCACTTATCATTAAGAGCTCGAGCTAATATATATCCGGCAAGGCCATGGCGCTTATTACCCGGATTTTGTACTGTGCCAATCATGCAAGCGCGTGTTCATCCCGATTCCGGTGGATGCAGTCTGTGTCGGCAGAAAAGCGATTTCTTATCAGATACTCCGTCCATGTCGAAGATGACGGCAAAGATTTGATTCGAAATTTTTTTCATATTCTCACTGTCTGTTGATGATTCAATATTCAAAATCGTTTGCCCACGAAACACACGAAATGACACAAAAACTTGCTTCGTGTTTTTCGCGTGTTTCGTGGGCAAGAATCTGTTTTAGTTTGCCATCCGCTGGGAGAATTATTTGTCAGTTTTGGGAGGCACTCGCCAGATCGTTCCCAGAATATCGGGTCGATGCCGATTCGGATCCGGGGGCGTCATGCGCTGTTCGCCATCTTTTGGATCAGGTTGATAATAGGCTGTGAGCACGATGCCTGGTTCCAACTCGACTGAAACTGGATAGCCCAAATCTTTATTAAAAGCATCATCTCTCAAAATGATTTCATTCTCTTTTTTCCAGGTAATGCCATCCTCGCTGATGCAGGCTCGCTGCCCATACGGAGGGCGGCGATAGCCATAAACGCAGACCACTCTCCCATCGGAAAGCTGAACCAGATGCGGCGGAAATCCCAATAACGGAGTTTCATAAGGGTCTGCCCAGGTTTTGCCATTATCGTCCGAATACGTTTCCCAGAGATAGCAGCGCGAATCAGCATCATTATATGGGATCGCTGTTGCACGAATCATCATCAGGATTCTTCCCGAAGCAAGCTGAAGAATATGCGGCTCGCCGAATCGCAGGCTATCCGGTTTTGGCGAATGAACTGTGGCGATCTGTTGCCATGGTTCGTCCAGCGAATTGGCTGCATAAACGCCGACGAAATCCCGCTCAAGTCGATATGCAGCGACCAGGATTGTGCTATCTGCCAGTTGCAGTCCGCCGTGAACCGAATCCTTGCCTGGCATAGGCTGGCTCCATGTTTTGCCGTGATCGGCGCTGACAAGCTGCCACGCGCCCTGCCAATTTTTTGCATTGACATAATCAGGCTGATTGACATATTCACACCAGCGATCGATGACTGCTTTCTCATAAGCCTCCGGCGGATATTTCAAATAATTTTCGCATGTCCAGTGAGTCGACCAGTAATGGGTGATGATTCGTCCATCGATCAGCAGCGTAACGCCTGCATCGCGATCATCCACCGGACTATCAAAAACCAGTTCGGGGTTTCCCCACGTTTTGGCATTATCTTTCGAGCGAACCAACACGATTTTTCCATTGGGCGCCAGGTGTTCTTCAGTTAAACAAAAGAACACCAGAATATCTCCATTCGCGGCACGAATCATCGCGGGCCAGGCGCAATACTCATCGTGCGAAGAATAGATCTCAATCTGTTTGATAATATTATTCCGCGGTTGTTCTTCTTGTTTTTTCTCAGAACAGAAAATGAGAATATTAATACCTGCCTAGCGCCTTCGCCAGGCGGCGCCATATGGCAACGCTCAGATCCTCCGGCCGCGTCTGTGGATCAATTCCCAGTTTTTGGAAAACTGCGAGCACATTGCCGGCAGGCAAATACGTTTCAATCGGCAAATTGCCATGCCCTCCGAAACGCCTTGGCGCAGGAGGGTGGATCACGGAATGAGTAATGTTGGCATCACACAGGATGGTTTTCAACTGCTTGCGCCGGCGGGCAAACGCATATTTCGTGAGCGCATAAAAAAAATGACGGTCCGGATAATTGTCTGCCGGATGATTGGCGGTTGGTTGTTCCCGTCGGACTAAGTTTAGAATTGCCGAACTGATGCCCGGCGCGGGATAAAAACAGGTTGGACTGACCGTCTTGCGGATGGTCACATCATAGCGTAATTGGGTCCAGAGCGTCAGCAGGCCGAAATCCTTGTGACCTGGCTTGGCGATAAGCCGTTTGGCTACTTCCTGCTGGAGCGTCACTGTGAGTTGTGCCGGCGGCGTTTCGGCCTGGACCAGGTTGACCAAGATCGCGCTTCCCACGGAGTAGGGCAAATTAGCCACGACCTTGCTGATCCCCGACCGGAATAAGGCTTCATGATCCACCTTCAGCATGTCGGCGCAGATAAGTTCCACGTTTGAAAATGCCTGCAGGCGCTCCTTGAGGAGCGGCCACAGGCGCGGATCTTTTTCAACCGTTACCACCCGGCATGCAACACGCGCCAGGGGTTCGGTTAATACGCCCAGCCCTGCGCCAATTTCGAGCACTGCATCCCCGGCCGTGATGCCGGCCGTAGCGAGCATGATCCCCAGGATGTTGGCATCAATCAGAAAATTCTGGCCCAGTGATTTTTGCGGCCGGATATCCCATTCCGCCAAAATTGTATGCACATCAGATATCCGGGTCAGTTTCATGTCGAATGCAGACGACGCCCGCTCCTCAGTTGCATGGATCAGTTATCCGGTGTCGCAATTTGATTGGCCCCTGGTGTTGGACCTTTTACCAATGCGTCTGTGGTCCGGCCGGTGTTCATTGTCTGCAATTTATATAACCGTTGGGCTACGGTCCAGGCGCCGCACCGCGTGCCAACCGGCATAATGGCCGCCGCCGGCCCGGCCAGCATGCGGGCGATGGAAGCCGCCGGCCGAGCAGAGTCGAACATTCCCTGATAAATAAATCCATAAGTCCCCGCGTAACGCTCCTCGCCGGCCAATGGCAACGGATCGGAACCTGGAATCACCATAATGCCGCGCTCACGGGCCAGCTGTATAAACCGCGGTTCAGGCCACAACGCCGGCCTTAAAGTGGTGTCGCCTAAGCGCAGGACCCGGCCCTGATCACCTGTAATTAAATGCCGCACCAGCCGTCCACGCGCAAAAAGCCACTTGCCGGGTGACCAGGCCAGGACCGGAATCCCGCCGGATTCAGTCACTCGCCGGATCACCTCGCCGGCGGGGAGACCGTCCGGTATTTTTGCGCACATGGCCAAAGCGAGAATCTCCAACCGCTCGCGGGTCACAATCTGACGTCCCGCCACCAGGCATACTCGACCAACTCCGCGGATGCCAACTGTCACACAAACCGGGTCCGGCTCGCTCGTTATTTCAAGACCATTGCCCACGGTTATTTTATCCCGATCTTTGAGGCGGTCGAAGAAATTATGCTCGCGGCTTTCCGTCAGAAACGCCAGTTTGTAAACGCCGTTTTCCATTGTTCCCGGCTCCGCGCATCCGGCGGCGCCGGCCAGCCGGTCCAGATTTTGGATCAGGTTACGGAACACGGCTTTAATGTCATAGGCGGGATACAAATGCACATGGCCATCAGCGGCAACAAGGGCGGATGTATTATTCATGGCGAGAATGAATTACCACAAACCCCGTTATGATCAAGCCAATATTTGCTTGGGATTGCCGGGCTTGAACAAAAAAGCGGGGTATCCAACAAAAAAGCTTGCGCCATTGCCTGCTTCTGGCATAGTTAATGCCCGTTAGATAACCGTAAACACAGGAGTTGCATGAGTAAACAATACAAAATCGCAGTGCTTCCCGGTGATGGTACCGGGCCGGAAGTAATCCGTGAGGGCGTCAAGGTTTTGAACGCGGCGGCCCAGCGCTTCCAGTTTAAACTCGATTATACCAACTATGATTTGGGTGGTGACCGGTATCTGCGGACGGGTGAGACCTGTCCGGATTCCGTAATCAACGAACTCCGCCAGTTTGACGCCATCTACCTGGGGGCCATCGGGCATCCGAACGTCAAGCCGGGCATCTTGGAAAAGGGCATTTTACTTGCGCTTCGCTTCGCGCTCGACCAATACATCAACCTGCGGCCGGTCAAGCTGTTTCCCGGCGTGGAGTGCCCATTGAAATACAAGGGCCCCGAGGACATTGACTATGTCGTAGTTCGCGAAAACTCGGGCGGTTTATACACCGGCACGGGCGGGATTTCCATGAAAGGTTCCCCGCACGAGGTGGCTATCCAGAACATGGTTTATTCGCGGTTCCAGGTGGAGCGGTGCCTGCGTTACGCGTTCAACTACGCGCGGCGCCGCAACAAGCGTAAAACCCTGGCGCTCAGCGGCAAGACCAACGTGCTGACCTATGTGTTCGACCTGTGGGAACGAGTCTTCAATGAATTGGGCGAGAAAGAATTCAAGGACATCAAACGCGAATATTACCACGTGGATGCCACCTGTATGTGGATGGTGAAAAACCCGGAGTGGTTTGACGTGATTGTCACCGAAAACCTGTTCGGCGACATCATTACCGACCTGGGCGCCATGACCCAGGGCGGCATGGGCATTGCCGCAGGCGGCAACATCAACCCTGAGGGTGTCAGCATGTTTGAGCCTATCGGTGGTTCGGCGCCCAAATACACCGGGCAGAATGTCATTAATCCGCTTGCCGCCATTTGTGCCGGCGGCATGATGTTGAATGAATTAGGCGAACACGCGGCGGCGCAGGCCGTGGAGCAGGCGGTCATGAATGTTACTGCGCATAAGATTAAAAACCTGGGCGCTGGCAAGATGGGTTATTCGACCACGGAGGTCGGTGACCTGGTGGCCAAGGGCGTTGCCGGATAAGGCATAGGACCCAGCAATTCTAATTATGGAACGAATTAGCCGACATTTTCGAATGGAGGGACGCGCTTTGTCGCGTCCGCGGCCATGACGAAGCATGGCCCTCCATAGAGACAGTCAGAATTAAATGCCATAATGCGAGTTGTTAGCCTAAGACCGTGCACATAGCAAGAAGGAAGTGACATGAAAAAATATCGGGTTGGCATTGTCGGCATCGGCGCAGTGGGCGCGGAAATGATCAAGGTTCTGCGGCAACGTGATTTTCCGGCCGGGGAAATCCGCGTCCTGGCGCGGAGCGAACGGGACGAAGTCATCAGCGGCGAGACGTTCCATGTCGTGCCGGCTTGCGCCGAAGCATTTAAGGGCCTGGATTTCGCTTTTTTTGCCGGCACGGAAGGCGCCAAAGGCGCGTCCCAGCAATTCGGCTGGCAGGCGGTGGAGCAGGGTGCCATTGTGATTGATAACGGCGATGATTATCGCATGGATTCGCGGGTGCCGCTGGTTATCCCTGAGATCAATGCACCTGCCCTGCAAAAGCACCAGGGCCTCATTTCAAATCCGAACTGCAGTACGATCATCGCGTTGATGGCCCTGGCGCCACTGCATCGCGTCGCACGTATCCGGCGGTTTATTGCCAGCACCTACCAGGCGGTCTCCGGCACCGGCCGCAACGCCATGCAGGAGCTGGAGGACCAGGTGAAGGCTTATGCCGCAAGCCGGCCGTTGAAACACAGCGCCTATCCGCACCAAATCGCGTTCAACGTGATTCCCAAAATAGGCGGTCTCAAGCCGGAGAACCCGGGCCATACCAGCGAGGAAATCAAAATGCGGAATGAAACCCGCAAGATTTTCGAGGATAAAAAAATCAGGGTGTGTGCCACCTGCGTGCGCGTACCGGTCATGAACGGCCACAGCGAAGCGTTGAACATCGAATTTGACCGGCCCATGGACCCCGAAGAAGCCCACACCATCCTGGCCAAGGCGCCGGGCGTCAAGGTCATGGATAATATGGAGAGCGACCTGTACCCGATGCCGATCCAGGTTTCCGGCCAGGACGACGTGTATGTCGGCCGCATCCGCCTTGATGAAAGCGTGAAAAACGGCCTGATCCTTTTCGTCTGCGGTGACAACATCCGCAAAGGCGCGGCTACCAACGCCGTGCAAATCGCCGAGAAACTGCTGGAGATGAAAAAGTAAAACAGGCAGCTTCGGAAAGTTCTTTGTTCCTGGTTCTTGTTTTCTGACAGTTACCGGATTAATCCGAAACGAAGAACAATGAACGAAGAACCAGGAACTCTTACTGAGCGCCCTGAAGTAGAGCCTCGCAGACTCGTCACACCCTGTAGCAGAGCCTCTTTTTAGTCGGCACGCTACTGGGCAGCGCTTCAGGACAGCCATGCAGTGTGTTTCGCTTTGCGAAACTCTACTGCGTGGCGCCGGGCAGGGTGGGGGCGCCTTCCCAGGGTTGAGGTACATTCCAGGGAACGTCGGACTGATCACTGGCCGTCGAGCATCCCGCAAGCATTCCGCCCAGGATGGCCAGTGCAATTACCCATCCGGCGGTTTTAATACATGACATAGTCGCCCTTCGCGCATGGCATCTGTTGCCAGTCACTCACGATCTCGGCCACGACCAGGTTGTCCACCACGGTCTGCACGCGCACCTTGCCGACAAGCCGGTCGCTCCGATGAATGAGCAGGTCCAGGTCCGGCATTATAAGCTTGGCGTTTTGCGGCGTCATGCTCACGATCACAAAGTTCCATTCCGGGTTCACGTAGGCCACGATGCCTAACTGACCCTTGGGAATGGCGGCCTTGCGCAGTTCCGGATTGACTATTTTATCCAGCTCTACGACCTTGGCCTGCAAAACGGCGTTGGCGTCGGTCAAATCGCGATTTTCCGCTTCCAAATCGTCGGTCTGTTGTTTCAAGGTCTCGACGTTAGCCAGCAGATCGGTCTTTTCCTTTTCCAATTTTTGGATCGCCACTTCTTTTTCATTGATGGTCGCATTGCGGGCCTCGATGGTAACGTTCTGGTCCTTGATGGTACCTTGGGCGGCCACCAGGTCGTTGGAAGTGGTTCTTAGTGTTTCGCAGGTGTTGGCTAACGTGATTTTAGTATCGGCCAGTTCCGTGCGGGTATTGTTCAAGCGGGTCAGTTGATGTTGCGCCGCGTTGACCATCTGGTTGAGCGGGCCATCCATGGTCGGCGGGCCGCCTGGTTTCGCATGGTAAGTCTTGAGCTGATCGTCCGGAAGAGTGAGCTTGACGTCGGGATTAGTGTCGTCTTTTTCCAGCGTGGCCGCCACCTGTTTGGCCGCTATTTCGAGTTTCTGGGTCCGGCCTTTCAGCGTCTCGCGCTGTTGAAACAGGATAATGCCCAGCACCAGCGCCGTGCCGCTCAGCGCAAAGAGCAGGATCACCAAGCTTCGCATTATCCATTTGGATTGAAACATGAAGACTCCCGTTGGCAGCGGCCTGATCAGGCCGGGCCAACCATGCCATTAACTGCTTTTAAAATATATAACAAAGCCCGTTGGCTAATCAACACATTTTTTCAGGTTTTTTTGGGAAGCCGACTGCTGTAGCCGCGTCCGTTACGTAACGCCGTATCTCCTGAGGAGCGCTTCGGCCTCGGCTTGGCGGGACAGCGGTAGTGTGTCAAAAACAATAATCCCTTCGGCCGACCCCAGTTGGCGGGCCACGGCATCGAGCTGGGCTATACCCCCGACCACTTGAATCAGTTTGCCGGCAGCGCGTATTTTCCGGTACACTTCCGGCCAGTGCGAAGCATCCGGCTGGCCGGCCCCCGGAATCCACTGAACCCCTTTCAACTCGGGGATCGCCAGCAGGGAATCCAGATGGCAGAGCTGGCCGGGACCGTCCAGATGATAGAAAGCATTTCCCAGCCGGCGGCAGGAGGCCGCCAGTTCCGGTTTGATGAATTCATCGAACATTTCCGGACCGATCATGTAGGCAAAGTCGCATTGGAGCATATAATAAGGAGATTCCGAATAAATCGGCGTCCAGGCGGTATAGCCCGGATTGAGCGGCCGCAACGTGGCGTTGAGTTCATCAAAATACTGCCACCAGGCGTCATGCGCCTGCCAAGTCAACCGCTTAACATCCTCCGGGTGATCGTATAAATCCAGCAGGAGCGACTCGCCTGGGCGGAACGACGACAGAATATCCAGGTTGCCGCCCAGGTCGGTCATGCCGACCTGGACCAGTCCCTGCCATCGCTCTTGCGCCGCACGGCAAATATCGCGCACGCGGCGGAACCACGGATTCTCCAGATTGCAGGCTAAGTGCAGTTCGGCCGGCATCTTTATCGCAACCGGCTCAAACCAGACCGTATGCTCCTCCGGCATGACCCGGGCGCCCAGGAAACCGGCGATGATGCCCGGCCCGAAATTCGGCCAGATATCCGGGAAGGCGTCGCCGAGATATTCTGTTTTGGACAACTCATAGTCCCACACATCCACGATTTCTTCCGGTGTCACGGACTCGATATATCTTGCGGTAAATCCCAGGCAAGGGTGCCGTGGCGGCGGCCGCTGAGGGTCGCGTCCCTGCAGCCGGATCTGGATCAGGGGTCGTTTCAGCCGCCCCGCCCACCATTCGCGGGCCACCTCCTTGACCTGACCCCATCGGGTAGCGTCAAATTCTATGCTCATGGTAATCCTTGCGTTCGTGTGTTACTAATCAGTTCGTTATTGAATCGACATGTGCAAGATACGCGCCCTTCTGGCAGAATACGACTGGAAAAGCAAGATGAATCGAAATCGCCTTGCCGAAAAAAAGATTGTCAAATGAAGGGTTTACCGGTATGAAGGAATATCTGTGCAACCATGACTTGCACTAATTCTATGAAGCCGGGACTTTATATTGTTGGCACACCGATCGGTAACCTGGAGGATATCAGTGCCCGCGCCCTGGAAACCCTGCGTGGGGCGAACATTATCCTGGCCGAAGACACCCGCCACACGCGGATTCTGCTTGATCGCTACCAGATCCGCGCGGCGCTGATCAGTTGTCATCAGTTTAACGAGGCGTCCCGGGGCCCCGTTGCGATGGAACGCGTCCAGGCCGGCCAGATGGTGGCCCTGGTAACCAATGCGGGGATGCCGGGGGTTTCGGACCCCGGTGCGCGCGTTGTGGCCGCCTGCCGGAAAGCGGGGTTGCCCGTTACGGTCATTCCGGGCCCTTCGTCCGTCACGGCCGCCATGGCGCTTTGCGGGTTTGTTACCGGCGGGTTTCACTGCGAGGGCTTTTTGCCGCGCAAGGAAGGCGCCCGCAAAAAACGGATGGAACAATTGCGCGATGAACCTGTTCCGGTGGTCATACTGGAATCGCCTTACCGGTGTCTGAAGGTGCTGGCCGATCTGAACGCCCTCCTGCCGGAACGGAACCTGTTCCTGGCCCGGGAACTGACCAAGCTCCATGAAGAATGTCTTTGGGGCACCGTGGCCGATATTTACCGGCGGCTGACGGAGCGCCACACGGGGAATGTTGCGCGCGCCGTGCGAGGCGAAATCGTAATGGTGTTAGCTCCGGCAGGCCGGCCAAAACGTGAAACCGAACCTTCCCAAAAGCTCGATCCGCCATGAACGAAACCCAGTCCACTGACCATGTGCTTGAAGTTGCCCGGCAAGGTGTGACCGCTTACCTGCGCGTGCTGGGTCGGGCCACCTTTAAAGTTGGCCCGATCCTCAAGCAGTTCGGCACGCTGGCCATCGAAGATGGCTGTACCCGGATGGTGTTGGATGTCTCGGCCTGCGAAGGCATGGACAGCACGTTTATGGGTGTCCTGGCCGGCATGGCCACGCGCCTGGCCCGGCAAACCGGCGGCAAGATGCTCATGTTGAATGTATCGGATAAACTATTCGAGATCCTGAGAACCCTGGGATTAGACCAGTTAATGGAATGCCGCCGGCTGGGCGCGGTACCGGAGCCGTTGGTGGAACCGCCGCTCACCGCGCGGGCCCTGAGCCCGATCGCCACGGCGTCTGCCGACCTGCAAACCACCCAGCACGTGATGCTGGAAGCGCATACAACCCTGGCCGCAGTCTCGGCCGAAAATCAGCTCCGATTCAAGGACGTTCTGACGTATCTGAGGGAGGACGTGTGATCGGACGATCCCGACCTCTTGGATGGTCGGGAACGGCGGACCCTCCTTCGCCAGAGCGCTTCGGAGGGCAAGCGACGGCCTGCCCGCCGTAGCCCTTTGGGCGAAGGCGGGACGGCGGATCAAGCAAGCAGAGATAACGCTCACATTCCGGATTAATTTTTATGAGCTGGATCTATTGGACCATTATAACCATCGCGGCCCTGGCCGTGTTCTTTTATCTGCGGCGCACTCGCAAGGAACGTGATGCCCTGCTCCAGGAAAAAGAGATCATCTTTAATTTTGTCCATGACGTCAGCGAAGCCTTTGCCGAGTCCACCAATGGCATTCCCCAGACCGATTATTTGCTGAAGCGGGTGCTGTTTTATGCCCAGCAGACCGCCAAGGCGCGCGCGGGTGCCATCTATTTCCGCGAACCCGATGGCGATACCTTGCGTGTCCGGGCCGTGTCAGGACTGTTCCCGCCCATTGCCGGCGGCGCGGACAACGAACCGGAACCAGGCGATGGTTTTTTCCAATGCGTGGAAACGATGGCCCGGGACCAGTCAGCCCGCGCGGGTGAAGGCCTTGTTGGCAAGGTCGCCGCCCAGGGTGTTCCCCTGTTGATCGAAGACGCCGAGCGCGATCCGCGCGTGCCCCGCTTCCGGAGCGAATTCCTCCAGATCCAATCCATCCTGCTGGTGCCGATGCGTTTTCAAAACACCGTGCTTGGTGTTCTCGTGGTCGTGAACCGGATAGACGATGCGCCTTTTATCCAGGCGGACCTTAATCTCCTGCAGGCGCTGGCCGACCAGGCGTCCGTCACGATCTACTATGCCAAGTTCAACGAAGAGCTGGACAAGAAACGGGTACTCGACGACGACCTGCGCGTGGCCCGCCGGATTCAAATGGCGCTATTGCCGACGAAGATTCCCCAGGCGCCAGGCTTGGAGATCGCGGCGTTCAGCATGCCGGCCCGCGAGATCGGCGGCGATTTCTACGATTTTGTCGCCATTGACGACGAGCATATTGGCCTGACCATTGCCGACGTGTCCGGCAAGGGAGTCACGGGCGCCATTCTGATGTCCATCTGCCGCAGTGTATTCCGGGCTCACGCCCCCGGGTGTCTGAGCCCGGGGACCGTTCTCAAAGCCATCAATCGCATTATCATCGGTGACATCCACGAGGACATGTTCATCAGTATGCTCTATTGCATCCTGAACACCCGGACGGCAGAAATCATCCTGGCGTGCGCCGGGCATCCTCGCCCGCTCCTGATTTCTACCGGTGGCCAGGCTGTTCCCGTGGAAGCCGCCGGTGTCGCCATCGGCCTGGTGGATGCCGACATGTTCGACCGTCGTCTCCAGGAAGCCACCGTCAGGCTCCAGCCGGGAGATCTGTGGGTTCTGTTCACGGATGGCGTCACCGAGGCCATGAACGCGGAGCACAAGGAATGGGGGCTGGCCAATCTCCAGCGCGCGGTCCTGGCTGGCGCCCGCGTTGAAAGCGCGGCAAGCCCTGAAGTTTCCGCCATACGCGGATCCGCCTTCGGCGGAAAGCAAAGCGCATACTTCAGGGCAAGCGCCGGACCTGTCCCGCCAAAGGCCGGAGGCGCTGCGGCCATCGTCGCGCGCGTGCGACAAGAACTATTGGCATTTGCCGGAGATGTGGCACAATACGACGACATGACATTGGTCGTTGGAAACCGATTGTGAAAAAATGCAGAATGTAGAATGTAGAATGCAGAAACCGGATTCAGATTAGAAAACAGGAAAAATTAATTTTTCCATAAGAACAGTTATGAGCAAGAACAAAGAAAAACATAACATCCATGAGAGCGCGGATGGCGGAAGACAGCCTGCCCACCGACCTGTCCACCATAGCTTTAGCGACGGTGGAGGCCCCTTGGGCGAAGGCGGGACGACGGACGATGGACGACAGACCGGAGAAGACGGAAGACGGCAGACGGAAGACGGACCTGTCCGCAATGCTACGCATAACATAGCAGGTGGGCGACAGCCTGCTTCACCGGCGCCGGCCGGGCCCGCCGACCAGGTCAAAGAACTGACGCAACTCCAGGATCGTTTTTTGCGGCTCCAGGCCGATTTCGACAATTTCCGCAAGCGGACCCTGCGCGAGAAAAACGAGTTATTCGACAGTGCCAACCAGGCTCTAATACTGGAACTCCTGCCAGTGCTCGACCACCTGCAACTTGGTATCCAGGCGGCTTCCGCACACCAGGCGGACCCGGCCTTCCGGGAAGGCTTGGCCATGATTTTTGACCAGCTCATGGTTGTGCTGATTAAATTCGGGCTGAGTCCCATTGAGACCGAAAACCAGGTCTTTGATCCGAACCGGTTTGAGGCGGTCAATGCCCTGCCGTCCGCGACCGAACCGGAAGGGACCGTATTGGATTTGGTCCGTCGCGGGTATATGCTCCGGAACAAACTGCTCCGTCCGGCGCAAGTCATCGTGTCCAGTGGGCCGCCGCCGGAAGAGAATGCAGAATGCAAAATGCAGAATGAAGAATGAAGACAGTCTGATTTATGCCTGAATAATTAAGCCCTTAAACATTGGGAACCGCGATAAAAAACAAGAGGGGATTCACCACAGACACGGAGGCACGGAGCGTGAGTCTCCTTGATCTCCTTTCCGCTCCACACAGAGTGTTGCGTGCATTTTACGTAGGGCGCAACGCCCTGCGCAAAATGCACGCAACGATTGGTCGGAAGAGAACACGTGAGGAGAAGTCTCTCTGTGCCTCCATGTCTCCGTGGTGAGACTTTCTTTAGGTTGCGGGCAAAGCCCGCATTAAGCAAGGATATAAAGTGGCAACCAAACGCGATTACTATGAAGTGTTAAATGTGTCCCGCAACGCCAGCGAGGATGAAATCAAGAAGGCCTATCGTAAGCTGGCCCTTCAGCATCACCCGGATCGCAATTCCGGCAACAAGGCCGCCGAGGAGAAGTTCAAGGAACTCTCCGAGGCCTACGAGGTGCTCAACGATTCCCAAAAACGGCGGCAATATGACCAGTTCGGCCATGCCGGCTTGAAGTCCTCGTTCGGGCCGGGTGGATTCGATTTCTCCCGCGACTTTACGCACGGCGCCGATCTGCATGATATTTTCGGCGACCTGTTCGGCGGGGCCGGCGGTATGTTCGAGGAATTTTTCGGGCGTGCCGGGGGGCGGCGGGGTGCGGCGGATGGGTCGCGGGCCGCACGCGGGGCGGACCTGCGCTTCGATCTGGAAATTGATTTTGAGGATTCGGTCTTTGGCGCCGAGCACGAAATTACCCTGCCCGTTTCGGAAGCTTGTCCCACGTGCAACGGAACGGGATCGGAGCCGGGGCATAAGAAAGAAACCTGCCGGCATTGCAACGGTCACGGGGTTGTTGTCACGTCGAGCGGCTTTTTCCACGTCCAGCAGGATTGTCCATCCTGCGGCGGCCGCGGCGAAATCATTACGCATCCCTGTCGGGCCTGTCGCGGCACGGGACTGGTCAAGAATCGCAAGCAGTTGACGCTTAAAATTCCGCCGGGCGTGGAAACCGGTTCGCGCCTGCGCCTTGCGGGTCGTGGCGAAGGCGGTGCGCGGGGCGCTCCGGCGGGCGACCTCTACGTCATGTTGCACGTTCGGCCGCACAGCCTGTTCCAGCGTGAAGGCAACGACCTGTTTTGCGAAGTGCCCGTGCCCCTGGACCTGGCCCTGCTCGGCGGCGAGATGCAGGCGCCGACCATTGAGGGCTGGGCCAACCTCAAGCTGGCGCCCGGCACGGAAAACGGGAAGCTGTTTCGCCTGCATGCCAAGGGGGTGCCGGGTCTCGGGGGCGAAGGTCCCGGCGACTTGCATGTGCGCGTCGTCGTCGAAGTTCCCAAGAACCTTTCCGGTGCGCAGAAACGCAAGCTGAAGGAATTCATGGATACCTGCGCGGCCGACCAGTATCCGGAGCGCAACCAGTTTAAAAAGCATGCCGAGGTATTTATGGAGCGCCGCAAACAGGCGGAGAAGTGATGCGCTGTCTGATTGATGCTTCCCAATGGGCCGCGGATGAGATCGAGCTGGCGCCGGACGAATCGCATCACCTGGTCCAGGTGTTACGCGTTCGAGCCGGCGAGCAGGTGGGCCTTTTCACCGGCCAGGGTCATACCGCGCAGGCGACCTTCATCGCCGTGCGGCAGAAACGGGCGCTGGTCCGAATCCTGCCCGCTACGCGACATATGACGCCATTGCCGGCTGTGACCGTGACCCTTATCCAGGCGATTCCCAAACACGCGCTGATGGACGGGATCATTCAGAAAGCCGTGGAATTGGGCGCACAGGCCATTCAGCCGCTGATCACCGAACGGGTCATTATCCGGCTCTCTACCGGCGATGGCCGGTCCACCGGCGATGGCCAGTCAGCCGGCGCGGCCGAACAGCGCCGCGGCCGCTGGCAAAAAATTGCGCAGGAGGCCACCCGGCAATGCGGCGTTGCCTGGATGCCAAGCGTGCTTCCGGTGCGTTCCCTGCCGGAGATCACAGCAGACCTGGCGCGTTTCGATCTGTGTTTAGTGGGCTCGCTCCATGCGGGTGCCCGAGCGTTTCGTGAGACCGTGACAAAAGCAAGCGTGCATGCGGCGAGGAGCATCGCGCTGATCATCGGCCCGGAAGGCGACCTGACGGAGAAGGAAACCACGGCGCTTCGGGACGCGGGCGCACACCTCGTCAGTTTCGGCAATGCCGTGTTCCGGGTGGAAACCGCCGCGCTTTACGGGTTGAGCCTGTTGCATTATGAATTTCAGGCTTAGCCTGCACTGGTTGATTTGGGCAAGACCTAAAGCATGCGCGATCCGCCGGCGGCCAGCGTTTTCCTGACATTCCGCGGATTGACTTGCGCAATCTCAAGGCCTGAAATCAGCGCGTGCCAGGCGGCGACTCCGGCGGCTTCGCCGGTCTGGTTGAGGTTGACCATTACCCTGACAGCGCCGAACGCTTCCCGGTCGGCATCCAGCATGCGGCCGGCGGCAATGACGTTTTTGGAATTTTGCGGGATCAAAGAGCGCAGAGGTATCTGATAATATTTCGGGCAATCCGCCGTTTTTTTGCGCCAGCGGCTGACAACGGCCGCTTTGCCTGGCCGGCAATAATGCTGAGTTCCGTTCAGTTCCTTGAACGTTATGCCCGGTTTGTACTGATGATGAATATCCACCGGATAAGTTCCGTTGGCAATTGCATCGCTAAATTTCTTTCCATAAAGCAGATCATTCCCGGCGATCCGGCATATTCCCTTGATGTGCCTGCTTTCCCGGATGCCGATTTGGGACGGCAGAGCATGCAGCGTGATGCCTTTGCCTTTCACGTATTTTCGCCAGATATCCATGATCGCCCTGACCTGGCGCCGTCCTTCCATCTCGCAGAAGGTCAATTGTTCTCCATCCGCGGGATTTTTTCCGGCGACGCGCGTGCCGGACAGCATGAAAACATCATTGTCCGGTGGAATGGGGGCGCCCCACATATAACCTTCCGGCAGATCGAATTCTGCAGCGTGTTTCATAATCAGCTTGTTTGTATCAAGTTTAACGTTCCAGTTGGCGAATCTTGCGCAGGTGGTCGGGGGCTGGATGTGAGCCGGTGTATATGTCGGCAATCCCGCCAGGTGACACAGATCGGCGTCGCCGGTGGCGTCAATGAACATTTTGGCTTTGACCGCGCCCCGGCCGGATTTGTTCTGAATAATGACCGCAGTAACGCGGCCATTTTCAATGACCGGCGCCGAAAAGAAAGAGTGGAGGTAAGGCTTGATTTTTGCTTCAAGCACGAGTTCATCCAGCTCAATGGTCAATTCTTCCGAATTCAGCCGGATAGCGTAGGTTTTGGAATTTTTAAATTGGCTTATCGCGTTTCTTTTTTCCAGCCGTTCCATGACTTCATAAGTCAGGCCGCCGATGATCTGTTCATTAAAGTCCGTGTCATAAATGCTGTGCCACATGTGAACCAGGCCGTTGGTGGCGACCCCGCCGAACCGATTCTGCTTTTCAACGATTACGACTTTTGCGCCGAGCCTGGCCGCGCGGACCGCCGCAAACACTCCGGTGCAGCTTCCGCCCACAACGCAAATATCCACCTCATTGATTATGGGCACTTTTTCCGATGGGACAATAATTTGTTTCATATAATTCCTGGTCTTCCGCATAATTTGAAATTGTGGGTAAAACTATCGGGTTTAATGAACAATAGGCGCGCTAAAAACACATATTTTTACAAATTGTAATGCGACAGTTAAATATAAACGGGATTCGCATATTGTGTTCATTAAGTCAGTGGACATCGCAAAACCTGCTCCCCGCTTCACGTGCTTCCGTTACGGACCGAACAGGCCCGGCAGTGGCGCGAACGGCTGTTGGGTCGGCTGGACCAGCTTCTGGAAACCTTCCATGCCGCGCAGGGGATCAATGCGGGTGTCCTTGCGGATCGCGTCTTTAAGCGGCTCGCCGCCGCAGGCGACGGCCTGACGCAAGGTTTGGATGGCGCGGTCGTGCTGGCCCATCTGGGCCTGTGCGCAGGCCAGTTCCAGCCATGCGCGCGGGTCGTTCTTCTCCCGCTGGAGGTAGCGCTGGTAGGCCTCGGCAACCAGTGGCCAGCGTGGTGGATTGGAAGCTAAATCGGCCACTTTCAGGTAGGCCTGGGGCGGAATATTCGAATTGTTCAGCACTTGCATGGCCAGATCCTGGAACGGCTGTTCGCGGCCCGTGCGCTGGTAAATCGAGGCCAGCTCGAACACCATATCCAGCGTACCGCTGCCTTTCGAGAGCTGGGCCTGCAACTGGCTGACCCGATTGTTCATCTGGGCCATGTCCTTGATCTGGTTAATGAACCCGGTGATCCGGTCGTTGTTGGGATCGTTCGTCAGGTTCGTTTCCATGAGCTGGAGGGCATCGGCAAACCGGCCCGTCTGCAAGTACATGTCGGCCAGGCGGAAATTGGCCTCCGGGCTGGAAGGATACAGGTCCACGGCCTGCCGGAAGGCGATTTCCGCCTCGTTCATCATCCGGCGGTAAACGTACAGTCCGGCAATGGCGCAACGCAGTTTTGAAAACGTTTTGCGTGCCACGACGTCCCGCTGGAATTTCCGGTCCTTCATCAAGCGGTTGAAGTACCAGGCCCAGAAATCCATGTCATTCTTCACCATTTCGTCGGTCAGCTTGGGCAGAGGCTCCTTGTTGATCTTCATGATCAAGCCGTGCGGTGAGAGGTAGGGATACATCCAGTTGATGACGTAGCTTTCCTCGACGTAGAAGTCGTGCCGCCATTTGTTGGCCTCGAAGATGGACTTGCTGATGATCCCGTTGATTTCCATGACGCCCTGCACGCCTTGGACGCTGACCTTGCCGCTCGGGTCAATGGTCACGGCGGCGTTGGACGGAATGCGTCCAGTGCGCACGTCGTTGACGTACGACTGGAAGGCCAAGTTGGTGTCCTGCGGCGTGGGAATCCAGATCAAGTCGCCGTAGAGATCGCGCATGACGTTCATGTAGGTGTTGTCGGCCAGCGCGTTCTGGGTGATCAGAAGCACGTCGGGGTGCACCCTGGGGCAGAAGATCATATAGGTGGGTACAAACCGGCCCGGATCGGTGCCGCCGTAGAAGACGGCGTTGGTTGTCATAGCCGGCGGGAAAGCCGGATTCGGCAGGGGCGGTTCGCCGGGTTTAAGTTCCCGCGTGATGGCCTCGGCGCCGCACAACTGGTAGTTGCCGAATTGCCAACCGAAGTCATGGCCGCGCAATTCCGTGCCGCCGTTGGCCGCAATCATTTTTTCATCATACCAGTTCTGCCAGATGCCTCCCAGCGGCGACAGCAGAGTAATGGCCAATGCCAGGGCCAGCACGATGCGGTGCTTGAAAAACCGTTCCAGAAACGCCAGGCAGAACAGAAAGCCATAGCCTACCCAGATGGCGTAGATGGCGGTGGACTGGACAAACTGGACCTGGGCGATAAAGAGGGACTGGATATCGTGGGGCGGATTAAGGAGGATCATCATGCCCGGCCCGGTGACCACGAACGCGATGATCGTGGTCAGTAACCAGGACCAGTGCCGGCGCCAGATGGAGCGGAAAAAGAAAATCGGTACCAGGGCCAGGAGTGGAATCGGGAACGGGAACTGGTCTTCCAGCTGGCTCAGGAATTCAACAAACTGGGTTACGAAGGCCTTGGGATCGAGCGCCGGGCTAAGGGCCTGGTACTGTCCGCGGGTGACGGCGTGGCGAAAGCCTTCAAACGTCCGTGGGTAGCCCCAATTCATGGGCGGATTGAAGTCCCCGGCAATGGGCATGTAGACGAAAAATGACAGACCCAGGAGCGCGAACAGGATCATCGGCACCAGGCGTTTCCATTCTGAGAAAATCTGGCGGGTGAATACCCACAGGATGAGCGGCGACAGCATCATAACGATGCCTGCCGTAATCCAGAATTCACGCCGGACAAAATTGCCGAAAGAATATTGCGGAAAAGCAATTTGCGCGAGAACAACCGCGCCGATAACCACCAGGCCAGCCGCCAGGCAATCCCGGAAGAGGCGTCGGTCACCTGCCCAGAAAATCATCATGAGCCCCGGCACCATTAGCATGATCGGCTGGCAATTGGTGAAGGTAACGCCGAACAGCGCCGCAATCCAGTAGAGCAGGCGGTTCTCATAGGGCCGGCGCAGCCAGACGTAGGCCAGCGTCAGGATCAACACGTGCAGGAAGGTGTTCAGGCTGTACACTTCGGCGATGACGCACTGCGACCAGATAAACGGGCAGAACGCCAGGACCAGCCCCGAGGCAATTCCGCTAGCCCAGCTGATCACTTTTTCCACCGTCGAGGCCGATTCGGGATCGTCCTCATGCCGGAACGAGCGCAAGAGGTCACGCCCGGAACGGCTGATGAGCAAGGCTACCGTGGCACAGCAGAGCGCGCCGAAAACGCCCGACATGCAATTAACGGCCCAAGCCGGATTGGGGTATCCCTGATATTGCATAAACCAGAAAACGCGGGTGAAGAGCCAAGCCAGAATCGACCAGAGCGGATAGCCGGGCGGGTGCGGCACACCCAGGTAGGCCGCTGCCGTGACCAGCTCGCCCGAGTCCTCCAACGTGACCGTGGGCGCCTGGGTCAGAACATAGAACACCTGCGCGATGATATAGGTGATGCCGAATGCCAGCCAGTCATAGCGCTTGAAAAAGGGGATGGATTTGGTCGGCCTGCCCGTAGTCGCTACCACTCCAGCGTTGCCTGCCCGCAGTGCTACGCCCAGCTTTGCAGGCGGGCGGGCGGGCGCCGACGACTGGGGAACGTGTGTTCCGTCCGTCGGTTGACGGAATAGCGCCGGTGCGGACCGTTGATTATGCCTGGCTTTCGCCATAGGGTGCAACTCCTCGTGATTCCAAGAAGGCAATCAAAAACGCATCCTACAAGGTTGCCGGGAGCTGGTCAATAGCCTAAATTCGTACGTAACAACGTGCGCTTGATGGTCAATGCGTAATGTGTCAATTGACGCCGTTCCGACAAAGCAAAGCCGTGTGTCCGGTCATTGTGACCGTTTTCATGGTCCTCCATAGCCGGGTAAACCTTGGTGCCCACGTTGAAAGCGTGGCAGACGCCACGAATGGCATGGGAAAAAGTAAAAAAAGGTGTTGACAAATATGAATGTTGGTTGTATGCTTACCGTGTAATTAATAAGAAAAGGAAGCGAACCAGTGAAGAGACGCACAATAGGCAGAAATGATATAGCCAAACTAGCCGGAGTGAGTGGGGCCACCGTTTCGTATGCTTTGTCCGTGAATAATGCTTACCGTGTAAATAAAAGCACGCGTGAGCGAATATTGCAACTGGTGGACGAGCTTGGATATCAGCCGTTTTTCCCGGGGAAAACTCTTGCCACTGGCAAGAGTTATCACGTCGGATTACTGCTTCCGTCTAAACAGATGCTCGCCTCTCAGCACCTGATGGCTATTGTCCGCGGAATCTCCGATAAAGTATCACGGACGGATTACAATCTGGTTTTATTCTACCGGAGCGATCTTGCCAAGTGCCTGTCTTCGATTGAGACAAGGAGAATTGACGCATTGTTTGTTATTGGAAATTCTTTTGATTTCAATTTGGACAAACGTGCAAAAGCTTTCCCGGTGGTGGTTGTTGATGGGCCAAAAGACACACTGGGGTTTGATAACATCTGCAACGTGAGGTCTGACCACGAGAAAATGATCAAAGAATCAATAGACTATTTTATCTCAAAATCATGCGGGAATGTGCTGGGAATTCTGGCTGGTCCCCATGATGTTGGGGAAAGCACCATCGCGATAGAAGCTTTTTTAGAGCAATGTGGCCGTAAAAACTCGAATTTCTTTGGTTCTATATTGAAGCCGGGCAGAAACTTCTCCGAACAAATGCGGAGTATGATCAAGGCCGGGCGGAAATGGGATGCCTTTTTAATCAATAATGAGTGCCTTTCAAACCTGGTTCTTGAGGCTCTGGAAGAGAGTGGACAAAAAGAAGGGACAGATTTCCAGATGGTCGTCTACTCCACGGCCAATCAGAGATTTTCCTGCAATAGCTACCGGAACAAAGTCAAATGCCAGCGCTTGTATGTTGAAGAGGAGGCGGGAATAGGTGAAAAAGCATGGGATGTTATTGAAAATATTATCTCCGGACAGAAGCATGAGGAACAATGTCTAATTCCCTACCGGTTGTGGGAAAGACCCGAAAAACCTCTGCCTTGCTACTGGAACTCAGAAGTTCCGGCAGGAAAATGATGGAGCGGTGCGGGGCCGTAGTTAATGGTGCATCAATGATGTTAAACAGCGCAACAGCAAAAACACGGGAGAAATGGACATGAACAATCAGAAACTTGTAGTTACTACAGTTTTGGGAGCAAATTTATTTATATTGTTGCTTGCGTCCGGTTTTGCTTCAGCAGGAGAACTTGAGACTGCCCGGCCCTATGCCTGGGATCCGTATTCCATTCCGGTTTATCCTTGTTGTCAAATAGCCGATGGCGCCATTACTATTGACGGTAAATTGGATGAAGCCTGCTGGACAAATAAACCTGAATTGACTTTTCAGGGACTACGACAGAACCACTCAAAACCAGATTATCATGGGACGTGCAGGATTCTGTGGGATTCAAAATACCTGTACGTCGGATATGACCTGATCGAGCCGGATGTATGGGCAACCATCAAAGATGCCGGGAAGGGCTACGATCAGGAGACGCGGATTATGCATGAGGATATGTTTGTTAAATTTTTTGTTGATCCGGATGGTGACGGATTAAACTATATAGAAATTCATGTCAACCCCGCCAATGCAGTGGCGGATGTGCTGACCAAATGGCCATATTCAAAATATGCCCAGCAGGAGTGCGGGTTAGCCTTTGTAACCAATAATCCTGCCGATTGGGATTGGGCAGTTACGGGATTAATAACGGCAGTTCATGTGGAAGGCACTCTGAATAATTCGCAAGACGTGGATCGGGGATGGTCGGTGGAGATGGCCTTACCCTGGGATTTCATTCAGAAATATGCGAAATCGCCTTGTCCACCGGCAAAAGTAAGGACTTGGCGCTGTCATGTGGGGCGAGTACATCGTGAGAAACCCGGCGGTGCAAGAATGTATTGGACGTGGCCGGTTTTTGATGTCTTTGACTGTCACGCGCCTGCTCAATGGGGGATACTTGTGTTTACAGGAACACAATCCATGGGATGGAAAATATATAGTATAGGTGAAAAAGACAAGATGACTGCTGATGGTGCGGCCTTTTCCCGTGAATAGGAGTGAAGGAGGCGAATGATTCTCGTGTAATTCCGCTCTTGAGGGGTCAGGTGAAATATTGCATGACAGTAAAACGATTCTGATATGTCGCAGGTTATAAAAACATCAATAAAATGAAACAAGACAACACTTTAACATAGTGACAGGAAGTTCTGTCGCGGAATCAAGAAGCGGGAAACCATTCTGGAGGAGATTGCGTCCATGAGGGTAAAACCATGAATATAATTGAGCGACTGATTGGCCGACGGGAATTTCTCGGGGTCGCGGCCGTTACGCCGTTGGCTTTTACCGCCGCCGGTAATTTTGCGGTCCCCACCAGGATGAATGCGCAAATACCAAACGGAAACGTCCCTGTTCCATCGTCGTTGGAGGAACTTCGCGCACGCCTAAATGCCTCCCTTAAAATGTTCCGGCAGGAATTGGCGGACGATCCGAAGCGCGGTAATGTCAAGGCCTACTGCCATATTGAAACCATCATGCAAAAACTGCTGGAGACGACGTATTTTTCACCGTACCACGTCTTTTCCCCAATGCCGGATGCCGCACAGACGCTCACGGCGGCGCTGGACCGGCTGAACCAGGTTATCTGGCTTCTTACGGGGCAACTACCGGAAAATGATTTTAAGCCGATGTTCCACGTCCGTCCCTATCATCCCCCATGGCTCATTTACATGTTTGACGAAGAATTCGAACCCGAGAGTCAGAATCGCATGAACGACGTTATCATCCGTATGAAGGCCAACTTGGATATTGACGTTGAGATTATACGGGGATTGGACGACGTGTGCGCGACCTGTTTTATCACGGACGTCAACCGGTGCGTCAAGGATACCAACGAACAGAAGAAATGGGACGGCATCAACGACCGGATTCTTATCAAACAGGGGCTGTCCTATGGCCGGCGTCTTTCCGTGCGGGAACTGATGAAGAACACCATCAAGACTCTCCCGTGTGCGGATGACACTTGCGGGGTATTTATGGAAAAACGCGCTGAACAATACGAGCGAGGACTGCAGAATTGGATTAAGCTTATTGGCTGACCATACGCCATGCTTTTGAATTCTTCGGCAGTTATAGTGTTGAAGTGATATGAGATGCTTGAGGATCAAGACCGGCGCAAAATTGAAAACAAACAAACAGTGGGAAACAGGATGAGAACACAAAAAACACAACGATGGCCGACAATCTTTCCGGCGGCGCTTTTCTCGTCGGAATCGTGCGGGCGGGTGAGGAAGTGAAGACCATTCGGCGGCGCCATGACTGTGCAAGTCTTTTGCTTGTCCTTTTTTTAGCTTTGGGACTTATTGGGGGACTGGATGCCAAAGCTTATACGATCGGAGCAAAAGATTCCCAAAAGCCTCCTGCTCAATCGGTCTATAGATGCATGAAAACTGATGAGAACATCGCCATTGACGGGAAACTTGACGAAAACATCTGGCGGCAAACACGCTCCGTGAAATTCTGCGGGATAACTGACGGTTCGGAACCCCCGTTCCTCACGGAAGGGAAAATGATTTGGGATGATAAATACTTGTATGTGGGGTTCTACTTTGAATGTCCGGATATACGGTGTTACTGGCCTCTACAACACGCCAATCTTCCCGACGAGGTTAAGAAGACGGTTTTAACTCATAAAACCGGCCCATGGGCGTATGGTGAATGCAACATAATGACGATGGACAGCTTTGCGAAAGTATTTCTTGACCCGGACGGCGACGGCAGCGGTTATGTGGAATTCCATATCAACCCGGGCAACAATATTTTCGATGCCTGGTACAAGCAGGGATTCACCGATGACAAATGGGGGGATCGGGACCGTTTCCCGCATGTTGAATGGACCTGTCCGGGGCTATTGACAGCTACTTGCATTGACGGCACCCTGAACGCTCCGCACGACGTTGATAAAGGCTGGAGTGCGGAAATGGCAATCCCCTGGAAAGCTCTTGAGCCGTTTACGCGGGGAGAATGCCCTCCCCGGCATGGCGACCTTTGGGGCGGACACCTCGGCCGAGTCTATCGCGACCGCATTGGGGGTGATAACCAATACTGGGTCTGGCCATTCCTCGAAATAAAGAACTGCCATCTTCCCGACCGTTATGCCAAAATCATCTTTGAGGACAATCTGCCTGAATTTAACCGCTTCTTCGCGTTCCGTGCGCGTCCCGAAGAGGATTTCATAAAGAAGGCTGCTGAAATTGGTGTTACCGACATTTGCGGAAGTCCCTCTGAAAAAGTCATCGCTCTGTGCAACCAGCACAAGATCAACTTTTACCCGCTCGTGACAATCAATCCGGGAGTATGGGGAAATTGTTTCCCCGGGAAAAAAGCTCCGGTGCAACAACTGACTGTCGAACAGGAAGCGAGCAAGGAATTCCTGAAAGGCAATATCAAAGCAAAATTTGAACCTGACTATCCGGGTAGTAATAAACCAGACCAACCGGAAAATTGGCAGGTCACCAAAAAGCAGAAGGAGCTGATTGACAAACTGGAAAAAAACAATTGCACGCTCCAGCGCGCTTATCAGTGGGGCGGCGAACCACAAAAGAAACAATTCACAGGAACGTTCAATGAAGAAGTATTGATCTGCGACCTGCTCTGCTTTCACAACCCACAGGTGCTGGATGCGCTTAAGACAACCATCAAAGAATATATGGCGTATCCCGGTATTGCCGGAATTGCTTTTGACGGGATCGGCTATCAGAACTATTACGACTGTCATTGCGAAGACAGCATGACGCTATACCAAGACCACTGTGCCCGGAACAAGGTCAAGCCGGACGAAAAAGCATGGCGCGACTTCTCTTTGAAAACCCTGGTGGACTTTAACAATGCACTGGTTGATTATGTGCATCAGCTCAACCCGGAGGCCAGGACCTTCAATCATATCTGGCCCGTGTACCTGCCCGAACCGTTATACGGCAATCGCCTGAAAATGGATTATTGCGGACAAACTGCCGCCTGGTATTTCTACTGGGACCCCCTGCGGATCGAGCAGTATGCGAACATCATCAGCAAGGAACAGAAAAAATACTGGCCCAACGCCAACGGTGTGGCTTTCATCGGCTACTATGACGCAATGAAGCATGATCTGCAGTTTCCGTACAAGTCCCCCACCAAGATTGAAAGCGAATTGCGCGCAATTCTCAAGGGCGGCGCAAGAATGTTGATGGTGTGCGGATTGGATGACGTTCTCGGCAATCCGGATATCGCCGAAGTCTTTAAAAAATTCATGCAAAGATAACTATACGCCGAACTCAAGGCGTTAATAATGAGGAGCAAATAAGAATGAAAAAGATCGCTGGTATTGTCGTTACTGTTCTTATGCTGGCCGGAGGGGTTAATCTTATCTGCCGGGAAATACTTCCAGGCAGGGCAGCGCTGGTCCCGGCAGGAAGTGAAGATTCGCGCTTAATGCCGAAGTATAAAAATAATAGAAGCACAGAGTTAATCAACAAGCCCGCGGGTGTAAAATCAAAATACTCCGGTTGTGACGGAAATTGCGCCGAATGCCGGCTTTGTTGTTCAAAATTCTAAACGCGTGTAAGAGGAGGAATATTTATGCATTCGATATTATCGGCCATCTTTGTTTTTGCCGCTTTAGCTGGCGTCAGCGTCGCCGCGCCTAACGTTTTTCATCAAAACTTAAATTACAAGATAATCTTACCTGAAAAGCCTTCAATCGTACAGACCCTGGCGGCCGGTGAACTCAAACTGTTTCTTGATAAATCCTATAACAAGCCGATTGTTTTAAATGACAACCAGAATGAAATAACTTTTTACGTGGGGGTGTCCGAAGCGTCAAGGCTGGCCGGTTTTACCGAAGCTCAGGCTGTAAACAAGGATTTTGGAATATTTCGCAAAGCGAATTCGCTTCTGTTATACGGCTTTGATGACGAAAACCTGGACCCCGAAAAAACCAGAACCGGATATGCCGGCACGCTCCTCTCCGTCTATTATTTTTTAGGCAAGTATGCCGGAACAAAATTTTACTATCCGGGCGAGAACGGTTATGCCATTACCGGAAACAAGCCGATTTTTTTCAAGGATGATGCTGATATCCCCGGGCCGTCGTTTGAATTAAGAGGGTTTACTTTCCAGCCTCAGGAATTCAGCGAAGAAGAAATGAATATATTTTTCAGGCGCCTGCTGAATTGTATTCCCGGCTGGGGGGGAAAGGATTATGAGTATCGTTTTTGTAACTGGAAAGCGCGATTTGCGAAAACTCATCCCGAGTATTTCAGGGTGAAAGACGGTCAGTGCCAGAAAGGTACCCATGGAACTTATTGTTTTCCTTGTGTCTCAAATCCGGCGGTGGTTGAGCAAATAGTTGCCGACATTGACCTGTACCTGAAAACACACCCGGCGACAAAAACAGTCAAGATATTTTGCGGCATACCGAATATTCAATGTGAATGTGAGCTATGCAAAGCGCAAAAGGATTTGTCCTTTTATGACTTCCAGCGGAGAATAGCGCGGGGGGTTCACCGGAAATATCCTGATATAAATTTTCTGGCTTATGCCTCCGGAGAGAGCCAGGATCTGAAACATCTCATGGAATTAGATTCAAAATTCACGATTGGCGTCTTGATGAATGCCTATAGAAACAGCCAGATACCGGCCAAATTTCTTAAAACTTTAAAAGAAGCCAACATGCGAACCATTATTGATCAAGCTGTTCCTCACGGGTGCGGCGATTACCCGGTAATTAGACCCGAATTTATTGCCGAATTCATCAAAGGGGCCGAGGGATTAACCTCCGGAATAAAGTACAGCATGCGCTGGGGCAAAAAAAATCCCTGTCCTTATTCCTTTTGCGCCTTTGACATATTCCTGCGTTCAAAGATGCTTTTTGACGCGCACGTTTCCGCGGATGAAGTCCTGAATGGATTCTGTTCCCTGGCTTATCCCGGCGCCGAAAAAGAAATGATCCGCTTTTACGAAGAGATGGGAAAAATATGCGACCAGGGGGTTGACGAAGGAAATCCGATTACTTATAGCTTGGCCAACCTTAAACAGCCCATGGAGCTTTTGGATCAGGCGTCTAAAAAAACAAGCGCGTTATGGTTTAAAAAAATCCATGAAGATTTCAGAAAATTCCATGAGCTTGCGGTAAAGATGCATGGAAAGTTGTCTCAAAAAGAGTACAACAAAGAGTTGAAAGTTCCGTATTTGAAGCAGGCTCCGGAGCACAATATTCAACCCGTGTATGAGAGCTGTGGTAGCGCCCGCCGCGTGGTGGCCAAGGGGGAGTGGTACAAGGGCGAGCTGTTCCCTTGCGTCGGGTTCATCGTGACTAATTTGAACCGGCCAGCCAAACGGGTGGTGCTGTTCTACAACCAGCGGGGCACGGCGGAACAGTGGATCAAGGACGGCAAGAATGCCGTCAAATGGCCCCGACTATCCTGTCACGACTTCGCGGACAATCAGGTGCGGTTGCAACTGTTCGTGTTGGCGTACAACCTGGGCAACTTCCTGCGCCAGGCGGTGTTGCCCCAGGCGGTGCGTCACTGGACGTTGACGACGTTGCGGGAGAAACTGATCAAGATCGGAGCGAAGGTCGTGCGCCATGCTCGGCAGGTAATCTTCCAAATGGCGGAGGTGGCGATCCCGCGGGAACTGTTCCAGGCTATTTTGGAAGGGATTGGGCGGCTGAGGTTGCTCACACCGCTGCCGGTCTGACGCCCGCAGGGTGGAAATCGCGGGAAGGAGAAATGTTGGAGGCGGCGCTCTGTCTGCGTTCGGTCGAAAATCGGTACTGAACGCGATCAAGGGCAGAAGCCATCTCCTCCGGAGTCAGAGATCCAGTCTTGGAGCCGTTAAAAAGACTTAATGGCACTGTTAAGGATGATACTATGTTGGTCAATGAGACGGAATGGCCCGCGATGATCGCGGGGCATAGGTCATATGGGAAATGTCATTTTAATTGTGAAGGCGCAAGGACAAATTGCCGGATTCGCCGGGCCGTTTCAGATTGCCCCCAACGGCGATACATGCGGCGTGGGATTAGGATTGGCGGCCAACCTGCGAGGGCGGGGTTTGGGCATGTCGTTGGTTTACAGCATTATTGACTTTGTAAAAAAGCGCCAAGCAAGAAAATTGCTTTATTCGGCGTCGTGGATAAAATCAATTATTATGGCAAAGCCGGTTTTGTGCCGGCCTCTATCTGGCTGGTGATGGAAAAAATCTGCCGGGCTGCCAAAGTATAAATAGATAAACAGAGGAGACAGTGAACGGATGAAAATATTACTGGCCGTGCAACAGGAATGGCGGGATAAGCAGATTATTTCGCCGAGAGATTTAGCCCGCCTGGAAAAATCTTTTCAAATACTGAAAGCTGAAATTCCCGCCGCCGCCGATAAATTATTTCTATTGAAATATGTTGCCAATGCGGAAGTCATCGTTACATCGTGGGGTACCGCGGCGCTTGATGCCGAGATCATGGATCAGGCCGGACGGTTGCGGCTGATCGCCCATGCCGGCGGATCAGTCAAACCCATCGTCAGCGAAGAACTCTGGAAATCCGGTACGCGCGTGACAAGCGCGGCCGCGGCCATTGCCTATGGCGTGGCCGAATTCTGCCTGGGACACATTCTCATGGCGCCCAAACGGACATTCTGGGCGGGTCTGGCCACCCGCCGGGGCGCATGGCATGACGGATTAAAGTGTTTTGGCGGGCCCTTTGAAATTTATCAACAGAAAATCGGCGTGATCGGCGCTAGTCATGTGGGCCGCCAGCTGATCCGGCTGCTGCAAAATTTCACCTGTGATATTTTACTATTCGATCCCTATTGCACCGCGGAACAGGCGGAGAAAATTGGCGCCATAAAAGTGGAATCGTTGGATGAACTCTTTACTCAATGCCGGGTAGTGAGCCTTAATGCACCCAGTACCCCGGAAACCCATCATATGATTCGCGGGCGCCATTTTGCCATGTTACCGGCAGGAGCTGTGTTCATCAATACTGCCCGGGCCGCCATCATTGATACTACCGAAATGATTAGCGAGCTTCGCAAAGAACAATTCGTAGCTTGCCTGGATGTGACGGACATAGAGCCTCTCCCGGTAAATGATATTCTACGTTCTTTGCCCAACGTGTGGCTTACCCCGCACGAGGCCGGTTGTGTGGCCGAGAACTTGGGGCGCTTAGGGACACTGGTTGTTGACGAAATTGCGTCTTTCGCTGATCATCGGCCCCTAAAGCATGAAGTGACCAAGGAGCAACTCGCCCGGATCGGATGATTGCTTCCGTTCCGTTCATATTGTTTTGCCCTCCGTGCTTAACTTGCTTATTTCATGATGAAAACATATCAGCATGGATATTGATGGCGTTCGTCCTGATTCGCGGCTCTTGACTGAAACTTGAAGGCGCATGCTTAAATTGCCGGTCAGGACTAAAGAATTATTGTCTGCTAAGGTGAGTAAACCAAGGTGACAGGAAATCCTGTCATGGGTGTATGATTACTGCAAACGCGCCAACGAAAGGGAGATAAAATGAAAGATAAATTGCGATCAATGCACGGAAAAGGGCTTCTATTAGTTGTTTTATTCCTCTGCATTCAAGGATGGGTGTGCGGAGCAACAAATGATTTTATTGACCGGGATGCAAAGTTATCCGCGGAATTATCCCGTTCAGCCTCTGCGGTTCGTGAAAAAAGCGAGAGCTGCAAGCTTCCTTTCTATGCCGAAACAATTGAGACGACTCCCGGTGGAGTATTGACACTGCATCCGCGTCTTATTCCCGCAAAAGGGCTGGCCGACAGCGAATATACCTTTGTGCTTAATTTTCCGGAGGGAATCACACCAAGCGATCTTACTGTCGCTGCGACTGATGCCTGTGACTGGGGCGGCCGGCGGATTGATTCCATCGCGGAAACATTTAAGGAGGCCTCCAGCGATGGGCAAAGACAGCAGCAGGGGTTTATATCCAGACTCGTTGCGATGTTTAAGAAAGCCGCCCGCGCCGGACAAGGACGGAATGAGTTTCACTATCAGCCTGATATGACTCTGGTTTGCGAGGGGATCGAGCTTAATTTTGGATATTCAGTCTGGGACGGCACATCCCCCCTTGATCCGAAATGGCAAAATACGGGTACTACTATTGAGTATATGCCGGTCATTAAATTTTTCGGATCGTTCGATTGGCGCACTTTTGAGCATACGGTGACGCCGCCGTCCACCGCCCGGAGTTTTGTCCCGCTTCTTCTAAAATGGCCGAATAATCCCACGGAATCGGGGACTCTTTATTTCCGCCGCCTTGAAATCCGGGACAATCAGACCGGAGAAATTGTGCTTGATTGGCGGACGGAAACCCCCGTGTGCGTCACGGCGGAGAAAGGCAAAAAAACAGCTTTCTGGTTGCCTCCCGGGAAACATAATAATATCAAGCTCCTGCCGGGGCGGACGTACCGGGTCGTTTGCGAGGCAAAGGGCGAGAATATCAAGAGTTCATTAATGCCGCCGGCAGAAAACGCTTTGGATAAAGGCTTATATTATACGCGTCTTTTAATTTTTAATGTTTCCGAGGACATTTCCCTGCCGGCCACAATGGCTTGGCGCATACAGGATAAAAAAGGGAATGTTTTCCGCAAGGGCGACATTGCGCTTGTCCGTTCCGGCAAAACCATGCGGCCTAAGAGAATTGAAACATCATGCTGGACGGCGGAAAGGAGTCTCCATTTTGAACTTCCGTCCGTCCAGGAGTTTTATGTCCGCAAACTGGCCGGGCTGGGATTCAATACGGTCCTGCCGGAGGTTAACGAGATGAAGGTGTCAATTCCAGTGGATAAGGTGGATTTCGCCTTGCCCCAGGCCCTTGAAGCCAAACGTCTCGGACTTCAGACGCGGGTTTATATGCGTTTCCTGTATCCCGAGCAAAAGGAGTTTGCCGACGCGCATCCCGAATTCGCGGTTGTAAACTCCAGCGGCAAGAAAGTCAGCAAGGTTTGCATCACTTACGGACTTGATGGGGGCAAGTATGATAATCCGCCATCAACGGAAAACGGCGGCAGGAATAATCCATGGCTTGGAAATCTTTGCCAGACCATCCAGGCGGCGGTCCGCGCCAACAGCTATGATGGAATCTGGTGGGATCATGAAATACGTGCGGCGACAATTATTAAACAAAGGCAAACCGACACCTGTGCTTGCCCGCGCTGTCTCCGTGCCTTTCAGGATTTTGCCAAATTGGATCAAGTCCCATCGTTGGATTCCATTAATAACGGCCCGCTGTACGATCGCTGGGTTGATTTCCGCTGCTGGCAATACCGGCGGGTATGGCGGCTCATCCATGACGCGGCGAAGGAGGTCAATCCCAATGTTACATTCGGAATCTACAGTGGCTGGGCAAATGAGGCTGATGATTACGAAAAACGGGGTTATGGAGTGCAGTGGGACAAGAGCGCAAATTTACTTGATTTTGCCTCTGCCAGGGCATATGCAGCCAATTCATGGTGGGCAGAGAAAATAGATGTGTTTAAGGCCGCGCTTGCCAAGGGGAATGACAAAGCGCATCCTCTCCCGAAAGTGGTTATTGCCTACACAATGTACGGCATGTCCCAACGAAACGAGTTACTTCCGGATATGAAGAATAGCATTGTCCGTCTTATTGCGCAGTATGGCGTTCAAGGATGGTCGCTTTATGGGATCGAGGTCCTGGACGATCAGTTGGCGCGCCCCATCCGCGAAGCGCACAATCTTATAGCGAAATACGAGGATTATTTCCTTGACGGTGTCAGGGCGGACGACCTGGTGGAAGTCAAATCCTGCAGTACAAATTCCGCCCCTGGCAGCGGCAAAGTCGTGGTTAAAGATTTTGAGAAAGTGGATGCCGCCACCTGGCGTCTGGGGACAAAAGCAGTAACGTTTGTTTTTAACGGCACGTCCGAAGTCCAGGATGTTATCGTATCAAAAAAGGATGCCCAGTGGATTCTGAACTTAAAAGTTGGCGGATATGATTGCCTGGTGGTGGAATGGTGATTGAATATACTGTTAAAATTATTGCCCATCGCGGTGCTTCGGCATAGGCGCAGATGACGCGACAACTATTGCGCAAGCCCGGAAAAGTCAAGTCTGGGCACGGAAATGCAGTGAAGCTCCCCGCGGCTTGCCGCGGGGCATCTGTGTGAAACCCTGCGAAGCCAAGAACGCCATCTTGTCCTGCCATAGTTCACTTGGAGCGACGGCTGGGGAACGTGTGTTCCGCCGGCTGATGGCACCGACGTGGCCCGTTGATTCTGCCTGGCTTTCGCCATAGGGTACGACTCCTCGTGATTCCAAGAAGGCAATCAAAAACGCATCCTACAAGGTTGCTGAGAGCAGGTCAACTGAAGAATGGTTAATGCAAGAATTCCGAAAGTTTGCATCCTGAGGGCTAAAAGCGGATCGAATTGACAGGGCATAGCCAGAAGTAGGACGGCGCGGACGTTGGCGTGGCAGATTCACGAGCTTGGCCGGGCACTATTTTCTTGATTTGGGCGCGGG
>JBDRJR010000071.1:0-10492 GCA_043814705.1 Verrucomicrobiota bacterium
GGCTCATTAACGTCATACGTTTGCGTTCCCTTATGCTCATTTTAATCGTCTCCATCTGGCCTCCTTCCCTTTCGGGTTAGGACCAGTCATGGGGACATTTCTAATGAGTTACAAGGGGACATTTTCAAAAAGTCGCGACACACCCATTCCGGGTCTTGGTTGGGTCTTATCCCTATTCCATGTCAGGAACAGATTGACAATCCGCTCGTTATACCCATAATCATATTCAAACACATTATTTAAAAACCAGTTTGACACAGGAACCAGCCATGTCTGAAAATGCGCCTTTGGATAGAACCATGCGGATTGCGATTCCGTTCGAGGAATCCGAAACCGTGACGGCGCCAAAAGTCCCGCGGGTTATTGTAAAGAAAAAGAGGCCGGTGCCCCTGGACGAGTCCGCCGACGCGGCGCCCTACCAGGAACTGCTTCAGAGCCTTTACGACGGCGTACTAATCACCGATGCCACCGGCCTGATCATGGACGTCAATGAACGCGCCATGGATTTCCTGCTCTATACCAAGGACGAGCTCAGCCGGCTTAACATCATCAATATCATCGCCGGCGCCAATGAGGTCCTGCTGGAGACGCTCCGCCGTAATATTGAACAACGCCGCTACACGCTGATCGAAGCCTCGTGTATCCGGAAAGACCGCACGACGTTCCCGGCTGAAATCGCCACCAACCGGCTGGTCCTGACCCCGGAAGGGCATCTCTGCTTTTTTGTTCGCAATATCACGAAGCGGAAAAAGGCGGAAGAAGCGTTGAAACAGACCGTTACCCGTCTGCAGGAAATGGATTTATCCAAATCCCGCTTCGTGGCCAATGTGTCCCACGAATTGCGCACCCCGCTGACCATCATTAATACTTTCACCGCACTGGTTAATGACGGCGTCGCCGGAACGGTATCCGCCCAGCAAAAGGAATGCCTGGAAACCATCCTGCGAAATTGCGAACGCCTGGCCGGACTGATTGATGATGTCCTCGACCTGGGACGGATTGAATCCGGGCGGGAAGCGTTCCACCGCGGGCGCGTGAACCTCACCGATCTGCTGAAACAGTGCCATCACGATTTCATCCCGCAATGTCTCCTGCGCCATCAACAATTCAACCTGGAGATGCCCGAGACGCTTCCGGATGTGCTCTGCGATCGTGACAAGATTGCCCAGGTGCTGACCAATCTGGTGAGCAACGCCAACAAATTCACGCCGGAAGAAGGCGTTATTACCCTGCGCGCCCTCCAGGAGAACGATGTCATTCGGATAGACATTGAGGATACCGGGCCGGGTATCCGTCCGGAAGATCAAAGCCGGATTTTCGAGGCCTTCATCCAGCTCGCCCGCACGGAAGACGACACCGGGAGCAAAGGCACCGGACTGGGACTGGCGATCAGCAAACACATTATTGATATTCACGAAGGCATTATTCAAGTCGAGAGCATTCCGGGCAAGGGCAGTCGCTTTTTCTTTACTTTGCCCATTCTTACCGCGGAGAATAATCTGGACGCGTTTTTCATGGATCGCATGCGCTTCATGGAAGCACGCGATCGGCAGTTGGCCATGTTGGTTCTCCAGGTTGCCGCGCCCGGCGGCGCCCCGGCCGGCGAAGAGGCCGGCGCGCGCCTCCGGAATTTGGCGCTGGAAGCACTGGATTGCACCGTCGAACAGACGTTCCTGTGCGAAGCCGGCCAGGCGTTGATCGTTCTGCTCGACGGCACCGAGCAGACACGGGACGGTGTTGTTGCCCGTCTTCAGTTAACCTTGGGAAAAAACCGCCACGTGATTACGGACGGCATTCGCATGGCCTGCCTGGAGCTCACGCGCGCGCATGCGCCCCATGAATGGCTGGCGCAAGCTCTGGCGCTCATGCAACCGCTTCCGATCGGTCCCGTGGCCACAACGCCTTGGCGCGTCCTGATCGTGGACGACGACGCCTCGATCCTGAACATCATGGTGCGGGTGCTCCATGAATCCGGCATGGGGTTGGACCTCAAGTCCACCACAAGCGGTTACGATGCCTGCATCCATTTCGGCGAATGGAACCCTGACCTGGTCGTGCTGGATCTCCATTTGCCCGATATTGACGGCAAGCGCGTTTTTGATTCAATGACCAAGCGTCTGCCGCACCGCGCCACCAAATTCCTGGTTGTTTCCGGTTATCACGGTGATATTGATGAAATCATGCAATTAGGATGTGACGATTCGCTTTGCAAACCGTTTGATTTCGATGAATTCGTCATGAAAGTCAGGCGCCTGCTGAACATGGATTTCCAGCCGGCCGACGCGGCGGCAAAAGTTACCAAGCACCCATGAGCGCAAAAATATTAATTATCGAAGATGAATCGGACCTGGTCCAGGCCCTCGTCATGCGGCTCAAGGCGGAAGGTTTTCAGACCGCGTGCGCGCAGGACGGCATCAGCGCCTTGGAACGGGCCCGGGCAGAAAAACCAGACCTGATTCTCCTCGATATTTGCCTGCCGGGGCGCAATGGCTTTGAGGTATTTCAACAGTTGCGGCAGGATCCGGCAATGAAACAGATTCCCGTTGTTTTTCTTACGGCACGTTCAACAATGGAAGATCGCCAGAAGGCCCGGCTTATGGGCGCCGCGGGTTATGTCATCAAGCCCTTTCGATGGACCAACTTGATGAAACTGGTTCACGCTGTCCTCTCCGCCTTGGAACCGGATAACGGGCGATAATCATTTTGCTTGAGCCGGATATAGTCCCGGAACGATTTACCCCGCAGTTCATTCCGTTGGAGATGCTGTTGGGGAAGGGCCTTCATCTGCATGACCGTTTCAACCAGCGCGGAGGGCAAATCGGAAATGTCAATCCGCCGTTCCCGGGCCTTTTTCATGGCTTGGGATAGTGTCCGTTCCAGTTCTTCAACGTTGCCCGGCCAGGGATACTGGTCCAGCACATCAAACGCCGGCGCCGTCATTTTCCAGGGACCTGATTGGCCGGGCGCCGCTTGCTGATAAACCCAGCGGCTGATTAGCGGCAATAAGTCGGCCCGCCGTTCCTTCAGGGGGGGAACAGGCAGTGAAATGGCCGAGAGGATTTGAATCCATGCGATATGTTGCGGGTCGTCACCGGGTTGAATCACCGGTAGCGCGCGGCTGGTGGCTAAGATGCGCACATCCGCTTGGCGAACCTGCGTGTCGCCCGGCCGCATGAATTCACGCGTTTTGATCAGGCATCCCATTGACGGCTGAAAAGCCGCCGGCAATTCTTCAACGTATTCCAGGACCACCGTGCCGCCTTTGGCGGCTTCCAAAGCGCCGGCTTGCCCCGCCGGCAAATTCGCCGTCGGCACATCCGTCCCCCATAACTGCGCGTTCAAACCGGCGTCTGTCCCGGCCGAACAATCCACGGAAATAAATGGGCCATCCTTGCGCCGGCTGAGCCGGTGCAAAATTTTGGCTACCTGGAGCTTGCCCGCGCCCCGACCGCCCAGAATCAGGACCGCTTCATCTGTCAGCGCAAGTTGCTCCAGACGCTGGCAGAGCGTTTGCATTTCGACGCTCTTGATAATCAGCGGATTAAACCTTTGTGGAACAGGTTCGGGCGGATCCAGCTGAATGGCGCCATTCACAATGCGCGGGTAATCCAAAGCCCGCCGGACAGTGGCCATGAAATCATCGGTCTTGAAGGGCTTGGTGACAAAATCGAACGCGCCGGCTTTGATGGCATCCAGCGCGACATCCAGCGTGGCATAAGCCGTGACCAGGATCACGGGGGTTTCCGGACAGGATTCCCGGGCAATACTCAGCAGATGAAGCCCATCCACGGGTACCATGCGGATGTCGGAAATAATCAAGTCATAAGGGGTTGACCGGATCAGGCGTTCCGCCTCACGGCCATCCGCAACCGGTATCACCTCGTGCTTCCGACTGCGCAGAAACATATCCATTGCTTTCAGCAAATGGACTTCATCGTCAACGAGGAGAATTTTCGCCATGGCGGCAACCACTATTCCGATTTTTTTTGCGGCCGCGGCATGAACAACCGCCGCCAGCGGCTTTGCGTGTCGGTTTTAACGGGATCGGATGAGGGAACGTTCTCCGCCATGCCGCCATTCAGCGCTTTCAGCCGCGCGCGCCCTTCCTTGACCCGGACGTCACCGCCGAACCGCTGTTCAAAAAGTTCATAAGCTTGCCGTGCCTGGTTGGTCAAGCCAAGATTGCGGTCATACAACTGGGCCAGCATCCACAATGCTTCGGCCCGATCGGGGCGGATCTGATCCGCCTTCTTCAACGAAATCAACGCTGTATCAAACTCGTTTTTATCCACCGCCACCCTGGCCGCCGCGAAATGCGCCTCGAACCAGGTATTGCTTAACTCTGCGGCCTGCTTCAAATGCGCCAGGGCTTCATCCGGCCGGCCGCGCTCAATCCAATACAGGCCCACTTCATAATGGGCGCGGGCACTCTGCGCGCAAAGCAAGTCGGCTTCCCGCACGGCCTGATCACGCACCGAAGGCCGGCCCACGCGTTCGGCTTCACGCGCCGCAAGCAGATAGTGGTTGATGGCCCCTTCACGACGGCCTTGTTGTTCCAGTTTGCGCGCAGTTTGTAGTAATTCCGCACAGGATGGGGCAGAAAAAACAGTCGGCGCCTTGGCCGCGTCCGGGGTAGATGCCGGCTGTTGTTGCCCGGTTTTATCGGTAGTCCCGGGGATGGGCAAAACGGACGCAACGGGCACATTTGTGATTGGCGGCACAATGAAGGGCGCTTCCGCGACGGCGGCTGACGAAAGCTTGTTAATGGAATGGAGGATCTGGGAGGCTTTTTCAGCGCCCTCGCCTTTCGGGGCCAGACGCAGATAGTCTTTGAACAACGGCGCCGCCTGATTGTCGTTTTTCAGCCAGAAATGATTCACAATAGCCAGATTATAAAGCGCCGGGACATAACCGGCATCATGTTCCAACGCTTCTTGCAGGCAGGAAATGGCCGGCGCAATGTTGGTGACCTGAAGTTCCAGGAGCGCCATGGCCGTCAGGATACGGGGTTCGCGGGGCGCGCGCTGACGCGCCTCGCTCAGGGCTTGGCGGGCCTTATCCCAGTTCTGATTCCGGTAGAAAATCCTGCCAAGATATTCAAGCGCGCGCGTATCGGCGGGATCCAACTGCGCCGCCTTCTCAAAGCAGGCCGCCGCTTGAGCTTCACGCCCGGATTCGGCCATCACAACGCCGGTGTTATAAACCGGTTCCACGAATTCCGGATCCAGCCGGGCGCTCAATTCGAAAGCACCCAAAGCATTGTCCGACTGGCCGATGCGATAATACGCAAGGCCCAGACCATTATAAATGACGGCCACGGGCACATTCGTGCCGCCAAGCTCAACGCTCTTCTGCAATAAGCGAATGCTCCGGGTATAATGCCCCCGCTTGAGCGCCTGCAAGCCTTGCCGACAGGTTTTCTGGGCCGGGTTTTCCCGACAGCCGGCGACAAGCAGTGTGGCGCATAACGCAATTATTAATCCTCGTCCAAACCGGCCGCCTGCCATAATCTTGCCTCCCTTAGCCTATTGCTGGTGATGAATAAGATTTTCCACCGAGTTTACCTGCGAGGGCGCTTGCCCCGGCGCGACCGCCGGACTTTGGTGAGCTCAGTCACGCCGCGGATCACGGGTTAGCGACGGCATGAGGCGGATCTGCCCATGGCATGAAGCTACCAGAAACAATCCGGTTTGGCAATGCCTGCTGTCGTACCTGCTGTCGTACTTTAAAAATAAAGGCTTGACTTCCCTCTGCAATGGGTTAAATTGTGAGAAAAATAAATGAAAGGAGTATTGTGTATGGAACAGTCATTATCCAACAACGAGAAACTCGCGGAAGCCCTGCGCATGCTGGAAGATGCGGCCAAGGGGAAGAAAGAAGAACTGCGCACGCTGGTGTCGAATAAATATCGCAACCTGAAAGATGCGCTGGGCGAAGCCGAACTCGACATGGCCGCCGCCGTGGCCGCCGCCAGGAAACGCACCATGGAAGCCGCCCTGCAGGCAAAGGATCTCGGCCTCGTGAAGGCCAAGGAGATCGCCGCCGACATGGATGAGCAAGTCCGCGAAAATCCGTGGCCCTATATGGGCGGGGTCGCCGTCGCCGCATTGCTGATCGGCTATATCCTGGGGAGAAATAAGTAGTAAGCAGTGATTAGTAAACAGTGATCAGTTATTCCGATTGTCGGGCGGGCATGGCCTCCGGCCTGCCCGCTGGATGGGGAATTATGTGGATGCGTCTTTTACGGACTCTTTTTGCAACTGCCTCCATATGGCTGTTGAATAAATATCGGCAGACTTCCCTGGATCTGATTAAGCTGGAAGCGGCTATCGGTTACATCAAGGGCGTGCGTTCGGCCAGACAAGCCTTCCTGGCTGTCCTGGCGGTCGTCCTGGGCGCCGGTCTGCTGGCCGCGGGGTTTGTGCTTCTGCATATCGGGCTGGGAATGTTGCTTTACCTTGTCTTCCAAAGCTGGTGGGCAGTGGGCGCGGCGCTCCTGGTCCTTGGCATTCTTTATACCCTCGTGCCGCTGTTCATCATCCGGCGGCTGTGCGCCGAAAAAACCTGGATGCAGTTCTTCAAGGCCGACAAACTTATCGAGCAGGTGACGAAAAAAAACTGACCACGGTTTATCCCCTCAGCCAGACGCCGTGACCCCAAGAAAAAGAGTTGAAATTGCATTGCAAGGCGGACACGGCAACTGTGTGCCTTTTACAATGTATGAATGCATGATTCCCCAATGCGCCGCCGAACGGGCAATGCGCAACCGGGGGCTTTGCATTGTCAACCGCGTCCGTGTTTTTGCGACCCGCATGCCCAACGTGAAGGTAACCAGCCGGACATCCTGTGAAAACGGGCGCACCCTGATCCGCACTTTGTATGAGACACCCAAGGGCACATTATCAACCTTAACCGAACCGGCCGGATTTACTTCCTGGAGTCATGAAAAGCTGTTTAAAAGCCCTGCCGATTACAACGCTGTTCTTTTTATGATCGAAGATGAAGTTTATGAACCAATATATGAAGAAGTGGCGCGTGCCCAGGCGGCTTTCGGCGAGGACGCCATTTTTCGCGCCAGTTTCGATCTCGAGCCTCTGCAAACGCTCATCTCCGGCAACATTATGAAGATGGAGACTTTCTGCGGGGAATGGATGGATAACCGCGATGAAATTTTGAAGCTTTACGATGCCATCGTTAAAAACCGGCGCAGGATATATCCGATTGTAGCCCGCTCGCCGCTACTGCATGCCAACTATGGCGGCAATGTTACGCCCGAAATCATCGGCCTTGAGAATTTTGAAAAATATTTCGTTCAGCATTACAATGAGGCCGCCGAAATTATGCACCAACACGGGAAACTGATCGGATGCCATTTTGACGCCAATTGCAAACTGCTTTCAAAAGCCATCGCCGCAACAGAGCTCGATTACATTGAGGCGTTTACTCCCGCGCCGGACACGGACATGACGCTGGCCGAAGCCCGCCAAGCCTGGCCGAACAAGGTTCTCTGGCTCAATTTCCCTTCATCGGTGCATCTGCGGCCGGATGCTGAAGTTGAAAAGACAACGATTAGCTTGCTTAACCAGGCGGGCAAAATTGATGGACTCATCATGGGCATTACCGAGGATATCCCGCCTGACCGCTGGCAGAACAGTTGCCTGGCAATCATGAACGGCCTTGAACGTCATGCACGCGAATATTCGCGTTTGTATGCTTGAAAATGCAAATGGCTGAAAACTGCCATGCGGCAAGTCCCGTTCAACGCTTCACGTTCTCGATGCCACGTGCTTATCCGTCATCCGTTGTCGCTCTACGCTCCCCGCTCTTCCTTCCGGGGTCTGGAGTTCGGTGTCCTTCTTCCGTCGTCCGTCATCCGTCATCCGTCATCTGTCATCTGTCGTCTGTCGTCTGTCGTCCGCCATTAGGCTTTCCGGCCTTCCCCACCGCCTCCAGAATCAGCACCGCGCGGCCGAACCCATCCGCCTGACGGGATGAAGTCAGCGTGCATTCCACCAGCCGCCAGGGCGGGCGTTGCATTGCGGTTGCCTCCAGAAAAACGGGGATTTGGTTCAGATTGACCTCATTAAACACCACTTCCATCTGCCAAAGCGTCCAGCCCGCCGTCAGAGTGCGCGATTCACGTTCCCGGATTTCCGGCGTTATGTTGGTTACGGTGGCACGGCTTATGCCTGCCAGCGGCACGGGCACGGAGTTGCTCAATCCCTCAAAGACGCGCAAGGCCGCCTGGTGCCGGGCACGCGTCTGCTGAAGTTCAACTAACTGGGCCAGCGTCTCAATTTTGTTGCGGATCTTCCCGCGCAAATCCAAGTTCTGACGGATCGTGGCAATTGCTGTCAGGATACCGGCCAGAAAGACCGCCAGCGCGCAGGCCTGCAGAATAAATAACGCTTTTGGCTTCACGGCCCACCCCATTCGGCATTAACCGTGAATCGCACCTCGGCCTCCGCCACGGCTTCCTGTCGTTCCAATTTCACGGTATAGCCCAACGCCGCCAGGCGCTGTTCCAATTGCCCGCACTGATCCCAGTCCTCCGTCATTCCGGTCAGAACCAGGCTGTTACGCCTCAGGCTCAGGGTCTCGAACCGCACGGCCGATGCCTGCCCCGCTTGGATCACTTCGGCCAGCCGCGCGGCCAACGACGGCGTTAACGCCTCGAGAAAGGGCGCGGTCTGTAACGCTTGTATTTCCCATGCTTTCTTAACTTCCGGAATCTCGCGTCCATACGGAATCGTGACGCCGGGCGCCAACTCGCCGGCTAACGCCGTAATTTCGGACTTGACCCGATTAAAGCGCCGCTCACCCAGCAAGCGTGATGTCAAACTGAAACTCACCAGCAGGATGCCGGCAACCATGATGGCCGCGACGGCGGTGCGCGCGCGCCCATCCGCGGCACGGCGCACCGCCGGGTGCATAAAGGTTTGCTGGCGCAAATTACAGCGCAGTGGCCCATGCTTCAGCGCGCGCGCACATAGGGCGCGCGCCAGGAACGAAGCCGGCTCTTCAATTAAATTCAAAGGACCCGGCCAGACCAGAGTCAATGACCGATGCAACGCCTCAACTACGGCCGCCTCATTGGCACGCGCACCGCAAAACAGCCATTGCACACCGACGCCGTCCGGAAGGCCCGCATGCAGAATGAGCTGGAGACGGTTGACCAGATCTCCATCCGCCGTGGGCGGCGTCGGCATTTGCAGACTGTGCGCGTTGCCGTAACGCTCACCACACCCGCTGACCAGCGTAACGTGATCGTTAGCCAGGCAAATCAGCACCCGATACGGCATTGGCCCGCGGCGCAGTTCGGCGGGCCCGCCAACTGACATAACATTGCGGACGGGATATTCTACAAGACTTTGCGTCCAGAGCGCAAGTCCTTCATGATCCAAAAGCATGGGGTCCACGCCTTGCATCTGATAGCGCGCCAAACAGGATTGAATGGCTTCACGCCGCGCGGCACAAACCAGGGCGCTGACCGTGCCCGCAGGGGTCCGGCGAAATTCCACAAACCGGTAGATGCAATCCTCCACCGGAAATGGCAGTTGGATATCTAATAACGCCGGCAACACTTTCTCGGCCTTGGCGCGCGATACCAGCGGTGAATTCAGCCATAACGTAAGACTTTCCGTCACAGTCAGACAGCCGGCCGTCATGCCGCCGTTTCGCTCCAATTCGGCTGGTCCGCTTGCTGACTCGCCTGGGCGACTTGTTCGCCATAGTCCGGCGCTGCCGGACGACGGAGGAAGCGCTTTCCCCTTCGCGAGGCCGCTTCGGCGGGACACGCCAGCGGAGCCTGGCGGACGGCACGCGGCCATTGCGCCCGGAGTCAGCACGGTATGGCGTACGGTTCCGCCCGAAGAACGCCGGGCCCGGACGGTAACGGCGCCATCGGGCACAAGCGTCATGCCATAACAAACTCGCGGCCGAAACGGCATGGCGCTCCGGCAGGTATAAATTAATTTTTCAGAAGTTGCCATTAGTTCCTCATGCATTGCGGGTATGGCCCGCATTAGCGCCTTAAACTTTTAGTACCACTATAAAAAACAAGAAAAGGATTTCCGCCGGAGGCGGACTCGCCTGGGCGAAGCGCTCCGGCGTAGCACGGTCCGCCTATGGAGGACACCACGGAGACCGGGAGGCACGGAGAAGAAGAGATTGCTTGAAATCTGGTTTTGCCGAAGCAAAAACCATATTTCAAGCAAGACTTGCTATTGGAGATAGAGTTCTGCAAAATGACAGGAATTTCTGTAGCCGACATCGCTGATGTCGGAAATCCCGGGGTCACCGACCCCGGCTACAATTAAAAATCGTCTTTGCGGCTATTTCGCAGAAGTTTAATTGGAGAAAGAAGGGAGTTTTATGTCTCCCGCCTTCTCCAGTAACAAAGTGTTTTGGCAAATTTGAGAACAACGTTTCGTTGCCGCAAATTTGCCAAAATCTCTTTTTGCTTTAGCTCTGTGTCTCATCTTTCTCTGTG